>DASRUE010000072.1:0-3582 GCA_035687895.1 Bacteroidota bacterium
ACATCGGTGAACTTCGTTGGATTGGTTGTCTGTTCAACGTTATAGAGGGCGCGGCCCGAGTTTAGATAAACGGAGTTTTCGTTCTCGGTATCGAACAGGTTGTCGACCTGCACAAACAACGAATAGTCGAATGATCCGAGCTTGAAGAATTTCTCCAACTTGAGATCGATGTTCCACTGGACGGGACGTCGGTCGCTGTTCTGCACAAATGTTATATCGACCACGTTCGCTGGGAACTCCGGGGTGTACGGGGTTCCAGTTCTGATGTATCCGATCATGCTTGCTGCCCAGTCGCCCGATTGACTGAGAGTGACAGTGGAGGTGATCGTATGGCTCCGGTCGAAACTGAACGGTACAAGGTACGTCTCGCTCAACCGTCCTTGCTCCTGGTTGTAAAAGAGTTCGTCCGTCGGTTCCGTGCGGTTGCCGTCAGCAACTTGGAAGGTGTAGTCGAGGCTTGCCGTAAGCAGATCATTCGGATTTCGCCGCTTCAAGAGGGAGATACTGATTCCCCGTGTGTTTGCGTAGCTGAGGTTCGTCAACAGGTTGTACTGCAGGTTTCCGCGGGCCGTAATGATGCGTTGTGAATAAATGTAGTCGGTGACGTCCTTGTAGTACCCGGTGATTTCAATCTTCAGGTCTTCAGAAAGGCCTTGCTGCAACCCAAGTTCGTACTGAACGCTCTTCTGTGGCTCGACGTCAGGATTGCCAAATAAGGGCCTGATTCCGCCCGGTGCCCGGAAGAAGGGATTTCGATACAGACTGGAGAGAGAGCCGATCTGGTAAAAGTGTCCGTACGAGAAGCGGATGGTTCCCCGGTCGGTGATCGGGTAGGAAACACTCAAACGTGGACTCACCATGTGCTTGTTCGAGGCACCGGTCAGATTCTTGTAGAGGAAGATTGTATCCTGCGTTGAATATTCTTCGCTGATTGCCGGGTTATACTGTGCAGCAGGCTTGAAGAACTCGTAGCGGACACCGAGGTTGAGGATGATGGAATTGAAGAGTTCGATCTTGTCCTGCACGTATGCTGCAAGTTGCAACGGCTTCCGTTTGTAAGAGACATACCCACCTTCAACAGTTGGAACGGTGGGGAGAAAGACGTTTCCGTTCTGAAGCATGTTGGTGAAGCTCGGGTCCGCGTTCGGATCGTTCGGATCACGAAATTGAAGTGTGTACGATTCCACTTCCAACGTGTGGCTACGTACTTCAGCGCCGGCCTTCACTTCGTGGTTGTCAAACAGCTGAGCCACCATATCGAATTTTGCGCCGATGGTAGTCGTTTTTCTGTAGAGGCGGTCGAGCTCAACACCGCCAGTAAGAAACTCCGTGTTGGGTAACTGTTGGAGGTAGAACGTCGGAAGATACCGTGGATCATTCGGGCTGTCAAACGCCCGGGATGTTCCAATGTCCACGATATACGATCCCTTGAGTGTGTAGAACATCCATGTGCTGGGTGAATGAGTCCACTCGATTGAGTGAAAATACGATTTGCCGGTCGAGAGAGCCCTGCCATCAGGTTTGTAGCGAGACACAAACGGTGACGACTCAGGGGATATCTCATCGCTATCGTCCTCGGGTTCCTCACTGAAATCATAAATGAATTCATACTTCACCTTTGTCTCCGGTGTCGGCCGGTAGCTGAGATTTCCCTGCACGTTATAGCCTCTGCTCCAGTTCAGTGGCACGAGAGCGTTGTCTCCGCCCGGCGCGCCGATGCTGTCTGTTGCTGGATTCCGGACTGGACCGAAGTAGTAGGGGTCAGGTTGCGATCCCCGCCGCGGGTCACCCGTGGGAAATCCTCCCCGGGCAAGATAAGAATCTTCCGGCAGATAGAGCCGGTAGCCGTAAAGATATCCGCCGTTGTACTTGTAAACCCCTGATCCGTAGAATGTCACTGCGTCGCTAATTACAGGTCCGCCAAACGACAATTCAAACCGGTTTGCATTGGCCATGTTGACGTTATCAACGTTGGGGTAGAGCTCGTTCCGCGAACTCACATGGTCACCAGTGAAATACCGCATGCTGCCTCCCCATCGCGCACTCCCGTCTTTCGTTACATAGTTGACAACACCACTCAGCGCGCTACCGTACTCGGCGTTGAACGTCCCGCTGGAGACGGAGACTTCCTGTACTGCGTTGGTTGCCAAGCCCACGGAGCGGCTGTTGCCGTACGGGTTGTTGATATTGATGCCGTTCAACGTGTACGCGATCTCGTTGCCGTATCCGCCACGGATGTGGATGGAGCCGTCATTATCAACGGTGATACCCGCCTGCAAACCGATGACTTCACTGATCTCCGTGATGGGAAGTTCCTGGATGTTCTCGGCCGAGATGGAGGCAACCGGGTTGGTCAGATCCTGACGGATCAACGGCGAGCGCTCCGCTTGAACGACAATGGCATCAACTTCAATGTTTCCTTCCTCGAGGGCGAAATCCAGCGGTGTGGTGAAGTCGACCGAGACACGGACATTGGTTGCTTGCGCACGCTTGTAGCCGAGCAAGGAAGCGGTGACCGTGTGGCGTCCGGGAGGGACATTCAGTATGACGAACTGCCCCTCGATGTTCGTGGCGACACCGAGTGACGTCCCTTCGATGACGATGTTTACACTGGGCAGAGGTTCCCGGGTGGCCGCATCGGTGACCTTTCCCGAGATCTTGCCCGTGCTTCCCGCAAAGGTGATGGAGCAGACAAGGACCAGGGCAAGAAACAGCGCAATGGAGGAACGAACGATATTCATACCGTACCTATTTGAAGTTTGTGGTGTCACTCCCGGCAGGGAAAAGAGACCGTAGTGCTCTGACCGGTTTCGCTGCGCATGGAGTCTGAAGAACATGGTTGGCACACCGGCAACGCAGCCTGCTCACGACAGGCAGGCGCCCATCTTTGTGCCGGACGTGCTGTGGTAACGTGCAACGGGGATAACGACCGAAAAAATATAGAGAAAGAGGCTGCCAAGGTCAAGGAAAAAACCTTGACTCTTTGGGGTAATTGCTTTACTTTCGCGTTAGGACGCGGCCGTGTTGTGCACAAATCGCGACCGCACCTTCATCTACCACCATCTCACGAAAACCAGCGAACACTTCACGGGGCAACACAACGGCTCAAACCTCTCCCGTGGAGAGCATTTCATATCCATTCACCTTACCAACAAGGAGGTACTGATGAAAAACATGCTACTGTGCTGCTGGATAGTGTTGTTCGTTATCGTGGCCGCCACACCAGCCGATGCTCAATGGCGCTGCTTGTATGCAACGTATGACGATGATGCCTGTGCCAGCAATAACGCAACGGGCCATAACACACTTGGCGTTGGCGTCATCAATCAGGATATGTTCGTTGCCCTTGTCATGACCCGGGGGATCAGATGTTTCATGATCCCGTATGTGAATGCAGACTCAACACAAGGTCGGCGCTATACCTATGGCTATGGGAGTGCCGCAACGGCAGGCATCTACCAAACCTGGACGGACGGCCAATTCGATCAGGTGCAGATGTACAATGCGTTTTCCATTGTAGCAACGGCCGATAGCTTCATTTACGTCGCCAACAACAACAATCCTGTCACCAATAACGACCCG
>DASRUE010000073.1:0-4294 GCA_035687895.1 Bacteroidota bacterium
TTCGCCGCCTCAAACAACGTCTCGCCTTGATCCTCCCCGTATGGCTTTTCGTCGCTTGTGGTTTTTGGATCCCATCCGGGTTGATCGCCAAGAAGCTCAAGCGTCTTGATGTCCCAGTGCTGGGGATACCCGCCATAGGGCTTGGTCTCCACGTTGTTCCACCACATCGCCTCTTGTCCCTTCGAGTATGTCCACGTGCTTTTGCATGCCATCGTGCACGTCTGGCATGCGATACACCGGTTGATGTTGAAGACTGCAGCAAATTGCCGTTGCGGCCGTTTCCCTTCATAGGGGTATTCCATCTCGCGGCCCAATTGCCAGTTATACACTTTCGGCATACCGTTCTCCTCTTGTATGAACACACGCTGCGGAAATCAATGCTCTACTTTCATCCTGCGGGATGGACTGCACATCAACCCGATCGAATGCTTTTCAACAGATCGACCACATACTGCTCGCCCCGCTCCCGATACACGTAGTTCGGTCCGGCGTAAAAGGGATTCCGGAACAGGGCGATGATCTGGTCATCCTTCCAGCGCATGCGTTTGAACTCGACGACAAACGCTTCGGCCATTTCTGTCACATGGTCACGGCCGGACTCACTGGGAACAACATGGTGGGTCAATTCGAAGTCAGACGGGTCTTCACATTTTTCGATCTCAGCCATCACCGTTATCCTTTCTCCAAGAAGTCGCCGTTGAGGTACTTTTTCATGGTGTCATTCTCGTTTGCAGGGGTCAGCTCGGTCTTCACCGGGTCCCATACGCCTTTGCCACCCATTCCGCCATCCTCCGCCTTTGTCACGCGCACAAGCGTTTCCTTCGGACAGGTGTTGGGTGAGTTTACATCTTCCTCATACCCGTGGCCAATATGCTGACCGATGACATCCTTGCGTACAAGCGATTCCGTCATCATTGTTGGTTGCAGCCACCCGCGCGTGATACTCTGTTGCGAGCCGTACCGGAAACTCGATTGGTAGCCCGTATCTTCCGACACTGCTTTCCCATCTTCCCGCGTCTCGTGCGCCTTTACCGACTTCGGTGTGGCCATCCACGCCGAGTGTTTCATCATCGTGACGCCGCGCGGATATGCGGGGTTGTACTTCAACCGCAACATCAGCCGGGAGACTTTGTAGAACGGATCGTCCGCCGACCAGCCTTTGTACGGACGGTCAGCCGGGTTTGCGTCCACATACACATAGTCGCCATCGTTGATCCCAAGTTCTTTCGCGTCCTCAGGGTTCATCTGGATCTGGTGCTCGCCCACTCCAGGCATGCGCTTGTCCGCTCGGTACGGGTCGCCGAAATTATTATTCCAGATGAAGTTCCAATCGGTCACGGCCCAGGAGGAGTGATTGGTATGACGCGACTTCGGCGTGAGACACCAGAATTTGTAACCTTGTTTCCACAGGAAGTTCTTTGTCTGCTTCACCTTCTTCCAGGGCATCTTCACGTTGCGCACTGAGCGTTCATCGGCGCCGGGATGGTTGAGAGGGATGCCGTAATCCTTTGGCCGGATTGCGGAGTGCGCCGCAACGATGACGTTTGGAATATACGGCGTCGCTTCAACCGGCTCCCGATGCACGATCAGGTTCTCACCATACTCGATGAATTCGTCTTCATCTCTGTAGAATTCGATGCGGCCAGTCTTGTTGTAGAAGGGTTTTGATTCGTTGATCTGTTCCCATCCAGGGATGCGTGGATAGGTGCGGAACATCATCAATGCCGCAGCATCTCTCTTGATGAGTTCGTCGATCTGGTAGCCGTCGGTTGTTGAGCTGGCATCGAGGACGCGCTGCAGATATACGCCCGGCTTACCTTCAAGGATGAATTTGAAATAATCACGATACCGCTGGTCGCCGGTCAGCTCGCTGAGCTTCGCGGCAACGCCCGCCATGATTGCCGCGTCGTTCCGGTTGTCGAAGATCGGCTTCACGCCTCCAATCCAGGCTTGCAAGAAGGGGTTTGAACAGGACGCTGTCATGTCGGGATACGTCAGCTCCGCCCAGCATTCTGCCGGGAGGACGATATCCGCAAACTCACAGCTTCCCGTCCACTCCATCTCGTTGATGACGATCATCTCAACTTTCGAGTCGACATTTTTCGCCATGTTGTACGCCCACTTGGCGTTATTCAGCAAGTTCACATTGGCGGTCCACTCCACCTTAGTCGGCGTTGGCATGTGCGACTTGCCGGTGAAGACCTTCCGTCCTTCTTTTGTCTCCACGATCAGCGGTTGGTCCTCATAGTTCCAGTACGCAGGGTTCTCTGACTTATAATACTTCTTGTTCTTGACCTTCTTGCCATTGGCAGTCGGATCGAGGTTCATGTTGAACGGATCTTCGGCATTGAACTTCGGCAGTCCATCGAACACACAGAACTTGTAGTTGCCCGCCCAATGCCCAACGCCTGCGCCTGGCTTCCCGATGTTGCCGGTCAGCGCCGTCCAGAGAAATGTTCCGCGCGTCGTAATGTCGCAGTGGAAGTAATGGTTCACACCCTCGCCCGTGTGCAGCGCAACAGGCTTGATAGTCCCGAGGTCCCGTGCAAGCCTGACGATCAGTTCCTTTGGCGAACCGGTGATCTGGTGCGTGGTTTCGAGGTCGTACTCGGCGCAAAGTTCCTTATACAGCTGGAAGACCGTCTTGACCCTAATCTGCTTCCCTTTGGCGTCCTTCACGGTGAAGCCGCCGTCGAGCGCGGGATCGAGACCCTTCTCGTCGATGTGGGTACCCACGTCATCGCGTGTTATGGCTACAGGCTTTTTCGTCTTCGCATCCCAGACAACGAAATCGCCCCACTCCTCACGCGCTTCGGCGTCGATCTTCTGGACAGTGACGCTATAGCCTTTCAGCTCCTGGTTTTTATAGTTGGGGAAGATGTCCGAGGCGCGGAGAAGCTTCAACGTGTCCTGGCGTACCAGTAGCGGCATATCGGTAAAGCGCTTGACGAACGGAGCGTCATAGAGTTTCTCCTTGAACAGAACATCCGTGACGCCGAGCTGGAGCGCCGGGTCGGTGCCGGGACGGACCGGGATCCAGTAGTCCGCCTTTTGGGAGGAAGGACTGTACTCCGGCGCAATAACGACAATCTTACCGCCGCGCTCCATCGTCTCAATCCACCAGTGAGCGTCGGACATTTTGTTCTCGACAAAGTTCACGCCCTGAATGATGAACAGGCGCGCATGGCGGAAGTTGTTGTGGTCATCGTCGTGCGTCTGGATACCCGTCACCATCGGATGTCCGGGCGGCAGGTCGCCGTGCCAATCGTAGTTCGTCCAGGAGCGAGCGCCGTAAGGGTCACGGTGGTGCTTGTTCGCTTCCGCTTCGTCGTGGAGCGCGAGCATGTTCGAAAACCGCTTCAGCGCCTGAATCCGCAATATGCCGTGGATGGACATTCCTGGCCGGATCTTCACCACCTGTCCGCCGCTTCCGTGCATTGCCTCGATCATCTCCTCAGGATATCCCTGGGCCTTCAACCGGTGAGCGCCCTCTTCTCCTTGGTACTTGTTCATCACATTGAGCAGACTCTTGCCGACGTACGTGGAGGCTTCATCCCAGGTGGCACGTGACCAACTGTCTTCGCCGCGCTTGAAGTACGCTTTGTCAGGAACCCCTTTTTCATCTGCTGGGAAACCGGCATCGGCCCAGTCCTTCCATCCTTTCCTTATCATAGGGTACTTGACCCGGTACGGTCCGTACATCCGGCGGACATACGTGAAGCCCTTCAAGCACCCGCGAGGATTCCATGAAGGCGGGATCTTATTTCCGTAGAGGTCACTCACTGCGGTCGCGTCGTAGTTCTGTTCGATCCTGACTGCGATGCCATTACGGACGAATGCCCTCAAGCGGCAGTTGTGCGTGTCGTTCGGCGCGCAGATAAAGGTAAACGACCGATCGTAGCGATACTGATCGCGGTAGATCCTTTCCCAATCCCGGTTTGGATAAAAGGCGAGTGGGTTGTCTACCTTCCTGACAAGCTGGAGCAGATCGAAGTTGAGGAACCCACCCGCAACCGCTGCCCCCATGACTCCTTTGCCAGACTGTTTAAGGAATTCACGACGATTTGTTTTTTCCATAAGACATCCTCACTTGTAAGAAGTGACTTGATGAACTTCAGGCGAGTGACAAAGTAAATGTGCTACAAGACCGTGTCACGTTTTGTTCATTTCCTGAATGAAATCCAATTTCCCATCCATTTCTCTGCTTAGCTCAGCGATCGACTTTGTGCTCATTATATTGAGGATGATTTGCTTCGCGCGCTTCCACTGGTCATGCACAGGACATGGAGTTTTG
>DASRUE010000074.1:0-2463 GCA_035687895.1 Bacteroidota bacterium
ATGGCGGATGCCGTCCGTCGGGTTCTGACCGAACCGGGTCTGGCAAGCAGACTCTCTTTAACGGCGCGGCAAAAGGTGGAACAGTTCGATTGGGAAAAGACATTGCCTCGGTGGCAGAAGGTACTCTTTCACCATGCGATCAGTTTTTATACGTCTTTGTCCGAGTTGCTAGGTGTTGAACTGGGTTCCCTGACTCAATTCATGGAAATATAATGATCTTGCCTTGTCTGTACTCATGTCGTGCTTCACGAGTCTTCAAAGGCGCAAGATGAGCGACGTGTATCGCCGAGTATACCACAGTCTTCCACCTGCTTTGCGCTCAGTAGGGGCGAGTCTCCACGGATATCGACTTCGTTGGTGGCGTTACGGAATGGACTTCGATCGAAGGGTAGGTGAGGCACTGGAACGCGATACGTGGAGTGCGGATCGATGGAAGAGCTGGCAGGACGACCAACTTGCGCGTCTTCTCCATCGAGCGATCACCCGGGTTCCCTACTATCGAGAAGCGTGGTCCGAGCGACGCCGCCGCGGTGATAAGTCGTCTCCTGAGATCCTTGCCAACTGGCCCGTGCTGCACAGAGATTCCGTGCGCGCAAACCCATCTGCGTTTCTTGCCGACGACTGCAACATTCGGAAGATGTATGAAGATCATACCAGCGGAACGACGGGCACACCGCTCAGCATCTGGTTAACGCGCGCCGCGGTAAGCGGGTGGTTTGCAATCTTTGAGGCTCGAACACGGTTGTGGCATGGTGTGAGCAGGCATGATCGGTGGGGAATACTCGGTGGACAAGCCGTTGTACCCGCGAATCAGAAGAAGCCCCCCTACTGGGTATGGAACGCAGGCTTGAACCAATTGTACATGTCTGCCATGCATATCGCTTCCTGGTCTTCACGCGCCTACATTGAAGCTATTCAGAAATATGAACTGAAATTCCTCGTGGGGTACTCCAGCAGCCTGTATCTCCTCGCTCTCGAGGCAAAGGCAATGGGTGTGCGGCTGCCGCTTAAAGCGGTGGTTACCAACGCTGAACCACTCTTCGACTACCAGCGAAACGCCATGCAGGAAGGATTCAATTGCACTGTGCAGGAAACGTACGGCAACGGTGAGTACAGCTGTGGATCAAGCGAATGCTCCAGCGGACGACTCCACTTGTGGCCCGAGGTGAGCGTAATGGAAATACTCGATGACTCCGCGAATCCTGTTCCCAACGGAACTCCGGGTCGGATAATCTCAACCGGGTTGTTGAACACGGATATGCCGTTGGTGCGATACGATACGCGGGATCGGGGTCAGATGAGCGCTGATCGGTCACCGTGTTCCTGCCAGCGTTCGATGCCGGTGCTCCAAAAAGTATGGGGGCGCTGGGATGATGTGATCGTTACGAAGGATGGGCGCATCCCTGTCCTGCTCGATCGAGTGTTCGATCCCCCTCTCCGGGTCAGGGAAGGACAGATCATTCAGGAAGCCATTGGCGAATTCCGCGTCCGCGTCGTGCCGGCAGAAGGATGGTCGGCGGCAGATGAGACAATCCTCTGCGATTCACTCCGTGAGTTGGTCGGGGAGGCCAACATCAAAGTCGAGCTGACCCAGCAAATCGAACGAACCTGGGCGGGCAAATTCCGAATCATCATCTCCAAGGTTGGAAAGCAAAACCTCCCCAGCGACGGCCTCACACTCCCTTCATAACAGGAACATATCGAATGGCGAATTTTGTGTTTTACCAGGGTGACGAGGTGTCTCTCGTTGATCGGTTACGGCAGGCAGCGGCCGTACTCTGGGGTGAAGTCAAGGAAGTCAGGAAGGACTCTTTCTGGCTCTTCTTCCCGGCAAGTGACAGTGGCGACTTCGCTGAAACAACAGAAAACATCGGCGCGGTTTCGGGCTATGTGCGCGCTGATGTTGTTGGACACTCCTCCCATGAAGGTGTTCCAATGGACCAACGTCATAATCAACTCTTCATTGACGAAGTGGTAGAGGAAAAAAACTGGCCGTTGGGGGGCCATTGGACCGGATCATTCGGGGCTGTGGTGTATTCCACGAAGGACCAGTCCGTAATACTGTGCAACGATCTTATCGGTTTCATGCCGGTTTACTATTCTCTGTTCCATGGCGGAATGGCGGGAGGCACAAGCCTCATTGTGTTAAGGCGCGCACTCCGTTGTGAGGTGGATCAGGTGGGAGTCTTGCAGCGAATCACCTCACCCTACTGCAACTACGGCCGACGAACGATGCTCCGGGAGGTGTCCAGACCGCTTCCGGGAGAATGGGTCAAATTCACCCGAAACCCCCTCCGCTTGAAGAGTATCTTTGACAATTCTCTGTGCAACGGGATTCTGAATTCTGATGTGGATACGGCCGCCCGGAAAGCGTGGGACTGTCTTCAGCAGGAAATCTCTCTTGCTGTGGGAATGAATGATCGAATCTGTATTGCGTTGAGTGGAGGGTGGGACAGCCGGATT
>DASRUE010000075.1:0-3107 GCA_035687895.1 Bacteroidota bacterium
GGGAAGAACCATAATCCCCTTTTTCAGCAGGATCTCTTCCGCGTCTGTGGTCGTGGGGCCATTAGCGCCCTCTCCAATGATCTTTGCTTTGATGCGTGGGGCGTTGTCTTCCGTGATCTGCTTCTCGAGTGCGGAAGGAACGAGAATGTCGCAATCTAGCTCCAACGCCTCGGCCGTCTTCATGATATTCTTGGCGCCCGGGAAGTTGAGGATCGACCGGGTATCCTTACGATGCTTGAAGACTGCCTCGACGTTAAGTCCGGCGGGATTGTGAATTGCCCCCTCGTACTCGGCGAGCCCGACGATGAGTACGCCACCCTCTTGCAGGAACTTCGCTGCATGGTATCCGACGTTCCCTAGCCCTTGTACTACCACACGCTTGCCTTTGAGTCCGGGCGTAAGGCCGAGGGCCTTCATATCATCCGAGTGATTGCATGCTTCGCGAATACCGAAATACACGCCACGACCGGTTGCTTCGGTGCGGCCACGAATGCCTCCCTGGCTGATTGGCTTTCCGGTAACACACGCCATTGCGTCGATGGAGCCCGGATTCAACGCGGCGTACGTGTCCGCGATCCATGCCATCTCACGCGGCCCTGTTCCGTAGTCCGGAGCCGGCACATCGATGCCTGGCCCGATGAAGTTCTTCTTCACAAGCTCTGCCGTGTATCGCCTGGTGATCCGCTGGAGTTCATCGACGGAATAGCTTTTCGGGTTGATTCTGATGCCGCCCTTGGCTCCACCGAACGGAACGTCCACGACGGCGCATTTATACGTCATCAGCGCCGCCAGTGCCATCACTTCGTCTTCATTGACACGTTCGTCGTAACGAATACCTCCCTTGGTTGGCAGCTTGTGCTGGCTGTGCTCGACGCGCCATGCCGAAACGACTTCGTATCCGTCTTCGGTCCGGACAGGAAATTGAAAGTGATAGACGCTGTTGCATGCTTTGATCTGATCCAATAGCCCGGCGGGGTGGTTGAGATGTGCCGCAGCCTTGTCAAAGTTTCTGACAACGTCCCCGAAAAAACTGGATTCTGTGTCAGTTGCTACATCTTCTTTAAACATAGTCATGCCTGCAAGTTGTTAAGTTATGATGAGATGCAGTTGCAAGAGTTCCGAAAGGAAGAACGGAGAGGTTCACTTATGGCGTGGGGAGAAAGTACCATGTTCCCCTCCAAGAAGCAAGGGTTGATAATTCGGTCGCCATACGCCAAACGAACCCTATTGACCACGAAATGGAACATTCCACGTGCCAATCCCGCATTCCCGTTTTTCCACAATACACGAAAACAAGGCCGAAAAGCAAGTGCCATTCGGGGTTTGTCCTTACTGAGTTCTCAGGATCAGGGTTAGGTAACACTCTGAGTTCTCAGATTCAACAAACTCTTCCGGTTTTTGCAATGAGACAAATCAATGACGAGAGAAGCATCTGCTGGCGTGGCTCGGCATTCTCAGCCCACCATACCGCTCTTGCTTGTTCAAACAACTTTGCCAGGGCAAGTGGAACGAACATTCGCGAGTAAGGCAGCAATGGTGCTGAGATCAGTTTCATTCTTGCGCCCCGGCGGTGAATTTCTCAACTGCTTGATTACTTATTCCATCACAGAATGGCCGTTGAGTTTCTCGCGTGAACCGTTGCATTGTCTTACACTTCCGTAAGACACTGTCCCGTAGAAGAATAACCCTGATTCAACCATCA
The DNA here is from genome assembly GCA_035687895.1 of Bacteroidota bacterium. GTDB lineage: Bacteria > Bacteroidota > Ignavibacteria > UBA10030 > UBA6906 > JAERML01. The sequence continues at coordinate 1,703 of DASRUE010000075.1, forward strand.
ACTTCAGGAGAGTGATGATGGAGAATTCAACAGACGCTTGTAGTGGGTGGTAGCGACTGGAGTTGGAGGAGATCGAGACACGCCCACAAGCTGTCTCACTGCATGCAGTTATCAGGTGAGCTGCAAATGGGCTGCGAATGCCTTCTTCTGGCAGGCTTCTTGGATAAAGAGATGCAGCAAGAAACAGATGTCTCACTAAGGAAAAGAGAAAGGAGCCCGCCATGTCAGTGATACTCGCGTTGACTGCTGCGCTGGTGCTCATCATCGGTTCAATGTTCCTGAATAAGAGGATTCGTCCGGAGGCTTCCCCCGTTCTGGTAAGACGCTACGTGCATCCGGGACACACATGGGCCCGGGTAACGGAGGATGGAGATGTGGTCGTAGGGTTGGATGAGTTTGCACAATCCGTTATTGGCACCGTGGATAATATCGATCTTCCCCGATTGCTACACAAGGTTACGCAAGGAGCCATTGCTCTTCATGTGAAGCACAACGACCGACGCGTGACGCTCGTGAGCCCCGTAAGTGGAAGAGTGATTGAGAAGAATGAGATGGTCTTGAACAACCCCGCGCTCATCAACAGCTCGCCTTATGGCGATGGGTGGCTATTCAAAGTGCGTCCACGGAAGGTCCACTTCCAGCTGAACAACTTGTTCACGGGCAGGGCAGCGAGCCAATGGCAGGATATTGAGCGAGCTGAGCTTGCAAGGTTGTTTTCGGGAACACCTGCGTTGATGTTTCAAGAAGGCGGTGTGCTGATGCAAAATCTTGCTGATCATTGCTCGGATGACGAGTGGTCTGCGGTTGCACGACAGTTTTTCCTGGTGGATTCAGAGTAATCGATTCGTCCGAGTGTTGATAGCAGTTAATTGTAATACCTAATTATGAAAGTTCTATTGGTGCTATTCACATTAGTTCTCTTTCTTGTGCTCAACCGCCTACCAGATGGAGCGCAGTAACATTATGAACAAAAGAACACGCCGAGATTTTCTCAAAACTAGTGGCTTGATTGGGACTGCCCTTGCCTCATCTTTACTGCATCCCGTGAAGGCGGCGCCGAAGAACGTTCTCTCTCTAGATCGCATGGGTGTCCTTGTGGATACTACAGTGTGTGTCGGCTGCCGATCGTGTGAGTGGGCGTGCAAGGTGGCGCACGGACGACCAACCCCACCACTGCCCGCATACGAGGACCGATCCGTTTACCAGAATACACGAAGACCAAATCAAGATGCCGTGACGATTGTGAATGAGTACCATCAAGAAGAGGGTAGCGGACCCGCGGTCTACGCGAAGGTACAATGCATGCATTGTGATCATCCTTCGTGTGTCTCCGCTTGCATCGTCGGCGCGTTCACAAAAGAAGAAAACGGGTCAGTCGTTTGGGACACAAACAAGTGTATCGGTT
>DASRUE010000076.1:0-24863 GCA_035687895.1 Bacteroidota bacterium
GGGGTTTGTACTTCCGTGTGGGTCATGACAAACCTGGCAACTGATCTTCGTGGTACCATCCGTTGCCTCTCTCCATGTCGCCGAAATCCCGGTGGTGTCTTTGTTATTGTTCATGTAATACAAAAAGCCTGCACCGTTATGGCATGGTTGGCAATTGGAACGGGGCTCGGGGTTCGGCAGCGTTCCATGCAACGATGCGTTGTAGTACGTTCCAAGGCTGTGCCGTCCTGAACCATTGTGGCACACGTTGCAAATATCAGCGCTGAGTGTCTTCCCGATCCTCATCTTGTCGGCCGTCAACTTATGGTCAGTAGCCGGTCCGTGGCAGGTTTCACAACCGATGTTGCCCAGGTTCTTTTGATTCTGATTCAGCATCGCCCATCTGCTTGTATCGCCGGTTGTGATCCAATAGTCGCCGCTCGAGAATTCCAAGCCCTGGTACCACGTGGTGTCCCAACCTGTTTGCTTTACCTGATAACCAAAATTATTGTTGTTCGCGGTGTTATCCCAGCCGGTGGTATGACACTTAATGCAACTTGTGGCGTACGCTCCCTTGCCACGTTCAACTTCAAGGTAGCCGGTTATACCACGGTTGAAAATCGTGCCGTGTTTAGAAGTTTGCCAGCTGGTCTTGATCGCACCTGCTGTCGGATGGCAGAAGCAGCCAGCCTGTGCATCCAAACCCACGCCTGCGTATGCGCTGGCAAATACCGTGTCGTTGGCGGACTGTGAGCCAACGGTGGCACTAACAATGTACTGGCCAGCAACATCCGCTTTGAAGCTATTAACAAGCGTGCCGGTGCTATCTAGCGTTGCCGTAGAGGTGGGAGGCATGGAGACGATCGTCCATGATGGGGTACCCACGGCACCTGAACCCAGCGTATCAGCCTGAAAATAAACTCTTGACTGCACGCCAATTGCCCTCAGGCCGGTGGAGATATTCCACGCCGAACCGGAAGGGAGTTGGTTCAATGATCTGCCGACAGTTTTTACTTTTATCGCGGCCACACTGTCGGTACTTGCTGCAACGAGCAGGCTCAAGATGAGCAATGCTGCGCAAAATGAAATCACGTGCTTCATGGTGTGAATCCTTTTCGTTAAACGTTGGTGTAGTCCGGCATCCCTGGTGTTGCCGAATGCGGAAAGAACGGTGGGTAGAGCATTCTGAGGTATTGCGTGCTGACCAAAACTCGCTGTACGCGGTCAGTATATCTCCCCAATGTATGTGCCAACTCGGGCAGACAAATGAACAGAGAATCTGCTACTCATAACTATCAACTTAGGCGTGCAAACCCTTGTCAAGCAGAAAATCAGCGGGAAATCCCCTCCTTCCCTAGTCAGCCAAGAGATGACTCTTGTTACAATTGCGAAAGTGGCGTGCAGATGTGAGAATCGTTGAAAAATCCAACAGCGGAAAAACGGCAGAATAGCGGGGATGAACAGCCCAGAACCAGGGCTTGGAATTCCGGGCATCGTGAATTAGTGCCCGTCAGGTCGGCACTACGGACTTAGAGATTCAGCCACCATACTCCCATGGCGAGTCCGCGACAAGGAGCGGCAGAACATCCTCCCGCACCTGCGCGTCAAGCACTTCAAGGAGAACCACAGCGTGGTCGCCGCCTTCCTCCATGATGTGGCGGAGACGACATTCCACGTATGCGGGCAGGTGCGAGAAGATGGGAACAGCGGTTGCTCCGAGAACGTAGGGCTCACCATTGATCGTACCGTTCTTCACGTCGGGAGGTGTGAGGAACTTGCGGGCGATTTCCTGCTGATGAGCGCCAAGCATGTGGATGACGGCAGCGCGACCTTCTTTTACACATTCGAGCAGGCTTCCGTCGCGTCGGATGGCAGCCACAATCATCGGTGGCTTGAATGACGCCTGCGAAAGCCAGGTGACTGTCGCTGCCCCAACCCGGTCGCCGGCGCGGGCCGTCATTATGTACATTCCGTTCGAAATCATGCGGAGCGCCTTCTGCTTGGCCTTGCTATCCATGGGTGCTTTGTGTGGGTATTCTGGGATGAACATAGCCAAAGGGGAATCGAGAATCAAGGAAGCACACGAATGGAAAACCCGCCCCGGAAGATCGTATATGGAGCGGGTGGACAGAGTGTTTCTAACTCTCCTTCACTCGGACTGTCGACGGCGCTTTTGAATCTCTCGCATGGCCTCGCGCAATTCCCGCTCGAAGTGCCTTTCGAACAGGAGAAACTTTCCTCGCTGCTTTGCAGAAAGTATGTCTTTCAGCCCTTCAAAGAACTTTTGATCCTCCTGTTGCATTCTTGCGTTAATCGCCGCCACGTCCGGAAAAACCTTCTCGAACTCCTGTTCGTCCGCATCATTGCGGATAAACTTCTCCACGCGATCCAGAAGATCCATCTTCTCCTTCATCAGGACTCGCTTGGTGCTCTCGTGCTCGTTGAGTCGTGCAAAGAATCGGACAGACTGCTCTTCCTTCATGTCGAGCAGCTCGATAAGACGGACTTTCTTGAACTGTTCCAGTTTTTCAGACGGTCGCTGGTCGCCCATGTGGAACGGTTGGGCAAGAAGAGAAGGGGTGAAACAGAAAAACAGCATTCCAACGAGAATGGCACGTCGTCTCATGAGATTCTCCGCGTTTAGTTCCGATGTGAACCAAGTGTTAAGAGCAGGTCGTTCACTTGCTGAGGCTCCATTGCTTCCAGCAGGGTCTGTGCATTTCCGGTGGTAATGAAGTACTCGGAAATCTGGGCATCTGAAAGCTTGAACATCTCTCCATGCAACTCCCCGGTCGTGATACTCTCCGTCAGATGTTCCGGCTCCAGAAGAAGCGAGTCAATCGTCTCCTCCGGCAATGAGAGGACGACGGACGCGAGCGTGTTTTGGTCCTTCGGCCCCTGGGGGACATAATAGTGGAGCCCGATGAAGAAAAAGAGAATCGCAACCACGCCCGGGATGGCGACACGTGCCGCCCAGCTGATGGAGATTGCCTTGCCGCTTGATGCATCGTCAATTGCGTGGTTGGTCCGGATGATGTGGTTCGGCCAGTAGAAGTCCGGCGGAGCCGGCTCCGGCCCAACACCGCGTCGGTCAAGAAGCGCCTTCAATTCCTCCACCGCTTTCAGCTCGTCGGCGTCCGCTTGGAGCGATACCTGTTGCCTACGCTTCATTCTTCAAATACTCCTGTACTTTTTTGAGTGCATGAAAGTAGTTTGCTTTCAACCCTCCGACCGACGTTTTCATCACCTGAGAGATTTCTTCGTACGGCATCTCGTCGAAGTACCGCATCACAAATACCGCCCGTTGTTTTTCGGGCAACTCTGCGATCGCTCGCTGCAGCAACGACTCAGTCTCTTTGAACTCCAGCTCTGTGGCTGGGGTCTCTTTCGCTGGAAGGATCCGGCTGAGGATTTCGCTCTGGCGAAGATATCCCATCACCTGCTGTTTCCTGACGGCGTTCAGAGACATGTTAACAGCAATCCGGTACAGCCACGTGAAGAAGCTCGAGTCTCCCCGGAAATCTCCTAGCGCAAGATATGCTTTTATGAACGTCTCCTGAGCAACATCATCCGCCTCCTCATGACTCCCTACGATCCGGCGTGCAACCCAGTACACTCGCTGTTGGTATCGCCGCATCAGCTCCGTGTATGCCTGACGCTTTCCGTTCCGAACCTCATTGACGAGTTCGTGGTCCGAGAGTTGGTGCATGCAACCGCAGTCAGTGAGAGTTCGACCGAATATTTGACAGCCCCACCAAAAAAACGTTTAATCGTGCCGGGGGCATTTCTAGAAGGCCTTCTGGAGCTTTTTCAACGTTACTTTCATGTCTTCGGAAATCACCTTTGTCTCTGCCAGAATCGGCATGAAGTTCGTGTCACCATTCCAGCGGGGAACGATATGGAAGTGGACATGATCGTCCACTCCCGCACCGGCAGTCCTTCCCAGGTTCGCCCCGAAGTTGTATCCCTGCGGTTTCATCACCTTGTTGAGCGCGGTGATTGCCCGCTGTACCGTGGTCATGATTTCGGTAAGCTCACCGGAAGTCAACTCGCCAATCTCGGCCGTTTGGCGATATGGGACGACCATCAGATGTCCGCTGTTGTAGGGATAGAGGTTCATGATGACAAAGCAATGCTTCCCACGCCAGACGATAAAATACTTGTCATCATCCTTTGCCCGAATGGCGGCGCTAAAAAGACTCTGGCCGTTCTTCTTTTTCTTCCGCGGCTGCTTGAACGTCTCGATATACTTTGACCGCCACGGCGACCACATCCGTTTCATGAAGACTCCCTGTTTGGTTCTCCGATGGAAACAAAAAAGGTTGGGCCCTGACGCTCAGACCCCAACCTTGAATTCAATGTTTCATTCCCGCATGAGCGCAGTGTGTCGGCAGCTCACGCCTCCTGTTCTTTGTGTTTATTTTTGTCGGAGGCCAGAATAACCTTGTCTGCCATTTCCTTCGGCATTTCCTCGTAATGCGACATGCTTGCAGTGAACATTCCGCGTCCACCTGTTTTCGAGCGGAGGATGGTCGCATACTTGTGAAGTTCGGCAGCAGGAACCTGTGCACGAACTATCTGGTAGTGACCCGCCGCCTCCATCCCGAGAATCTTCCCACGGCGGCCTGAAATATCTCCCATCACCTCGCCCATCGTGTCCTCCGGTACCTTCACTTCAAGATTGTAAATCGGCTCCAGGAGAATCGGTCTGGCTTCCATGAAACCTTTACGAAAGGCCTGGGAACCGGCGATCTTGAATGCCATTTCCGAGGAATCCACATCGTGGTACGAACCATAGTGGAGCGCCACCCGGACATCCACTACAGGATAGCCGGCGAGGACGCCTTCCTTCAACGTCTCTACAATTCCTTTCTCCACTGCGGGCACGAATTTACCCGGCACAACACCACCGACGATCTCATCCACAAACTCAAACCCCTGGCCACGCTTCAAGGGCTCGAGGCGAAGATGCACATGGCCGTACTGCCCATGACCACCCGACTGCTTTCTATGCTTATATTCTGCATCCTTTACGACTGCCTTGATAGTTTCGCGGTACGGGACTTTCGGCTCTATCAAGTCCACTTCCACGTTGAACTTCTGCTTCAGCCTTTTCACGATGATACTGAGATGCAACTCCCCTTGTCCACTGATGATCGTTTGGTGTATCTCGGGATCCACTCGAAACACGAAGGTGGGGTCCTCCTGATGGAGTGAGTGAAGACCCGTCGAGATCTTGTCTTCGTCACCCTTTGCTTTCGGGACGATGGCACAACTGTAGACAGGTGCCGGGAAAAGAATCGGGTGGTACACGATCGGGAATGCCTTGCTACTGAGCGTGTTGTTGGTGTGAGTATCTTTCAGCTTCACCACTGCTCCAAGATCACCCGTCCAGAGCTTCGCAACGTCCTTCCTGTCCTTGCCGTTCATTGCATACAGTTGTGCAAGGCGCTCGGGTTTCCCATTCGATTCATTGATGAGGTCCATTCCAGGGCTCACCGAGCCCGAACACACACGGAAATACGATAGCTCACCTACATGGGACTCGGAAACCGTCTTGAAAACGAAGAGAGATGGTGGCCCGTTGGGGTCCTGCTTCACCGTGATGTCAGTCTTGGCATCACCATTGTGCGCACCCGGCGCCGTGCCATGGAGGTCCCCCATGTCAATCGGCGACGGGCAGTAATCAATGAGGAAGTCCATCACAGTGCTGACACCGACATTGCCCGTGGCAGACGCACAGAAAAGAGGAAACACCTTCCGATCACGGATACCTCCCCTCAATCCCTGTCGGAGTTCGTCTTCAGAAAGCCCTCCTTGCTCCAGGTATTTGTTCAGAAGGTTCTCATCCGTTTCAGCAACGAGTTCAATTAGCTGCTGCCGGAGCTCGTCGGCTTTGACTTTCAACTCAGCGGGGATCTCCTGTTCGACGTACTTGCCGTTGCCACCGGGGGAGAATTTCAACAACTTCATCCGAATGACGTCTACAACACTGTCGAAACCCAGTCCTTGTCTTACGGGAAACTGCACCGGGACGACATCGTGACTGATCGTCTCATGTGCCTGGCGCAACGCCTTGTCAAAATCCGCATTCTCATGGTCGAGTTTATTGACTACAAAGACGACTCCATTTCGTAACTCATTCGTGTACTTGCCGACGATCTCCGTTCCGACTTCGACTCCTTCGACAGCTTTGAGTAAAACGATAGCGGTATCCGAGACGCGCAGAGCCGCTTTAACTTCACCAGTGAAGTCTGTGTAACCGGGCGTATCGAGGATATTGATCTTGTGCGTCTTCCATTCACAAAAGAGAAGAGAGGTGTTAATGGAGATTTGTCGTTCAATTTCGTCGGGGTGATAGTCAGAGAGGGTATTACCTTCTTCAACTCTGCCGAGGCGGGTGGTGGAACCGACGGAAAAGAGCATCGCTTCGGCGAGCGATGTCTTCCCCGCACCTCCGTGGCCAATGAGACTCACGTTGCGCAGGTGGTCTGATGTGTACTCCTTCATAAGGGTGTCGCTGCCTCCAATTTGTGACACGCCACGCGAGTACCAATTCTGTGCAGCGTGTTGAATGAAGTTGGATCTGAATAGAACGATGTAGCGGTGATTGAAGCTAGACTGCGTGCAGGTGACGATGTGTCTTCAACGCGATTTGAACAATTCCCTCACACACGAACGCGGTCCACAAATGTGCGAACACCTTTGAACAACGCCGCAACAAACGCGACCGTATCAAGGATCGGTCCCTCGATCCGTTCCTGCACTTTTTGCTCCAGAGCAACGATGTTGTCTACAATTTCTTTCACGGACCCGATGGACTCGCGAACGATCATAACCTGGTCATCAATATTGTCCGCTATGCTCTTCACTCGGGAGGTGATGTATTCCATGTTGTCAAGAACTGGCAGCGCACGCGCCGACATTTCCTTGAAGTCCTTTTCAATCCCCGTGAGGATCTCCCGCACTCGCAAGAGGAAAAGAATCATGTAGACGCACAGGGCTGACAGACATACGAGAGCAACGATCAGGGCAATGACGAGGACGGGTTCCAAGGGAAGCTCCTTTGTGAAGTGAACAGATCGTTACGAACGGTTGCGTTCTTCCTTGAAGGCATCCATGCCAGCCTTGACTGCATTCTTGACGCGTGTCCCCTCTTCCACAATGGCGCCGGTTTTCTGCCGGGCTCCGGAAATCACACGTTCCGCATCTTCGAGGAGGGTGCCGGCCTTTTTTTGCGCATCCGAAATCAACTGGTCCGACCGTCGCTTGGCATCACTGACAATATCTCCCGCCTTGGATTTTGCCGCCTGCAAATATGCCTCGGCATCGTCCACGAGGTCCCCCGTTTTCTGCCTGATGTCGGCACGAAGTTCTTTCCCGCTCTTGGGGGCATACAGCAGTGCCAATACCGCACCAATGGCACTCCCTGCCAGCAGCCCAATCACCAATCCCTTCGTCATCCCATTATTCTGTTCCATAACCCGTCCCTGCTTTCTCTGTTAGACGTCTATTATGCTTAAAACATGATACAACCTTGGCCCCAAAAAATCAACCGCTCTATCTGCATCGGAACTTATGGTGGTGATACTCTGAAGAACAGCCATCCCGTCCACAGGACGGGATGCGCTCATTGTCTGGTGCATGATCTATTTCTTCTTGTGACGCATCTTCCTCAGTCGTTTCTTCCGTTTGTGTGTCGCCATCTTGTGCCGTTTCCGCTTTTTGCCGCTTGGCATGGATCCTCCTTTCGTGGTGACGAGTACTTCTGTTATGGTGGTGTGGTAACTATTGCAATGAGTGTTGTTCAAGGATTCGTTGCGCACGCTGCCCGAGCTCTGACTGCGGGTTCAATTCCATTGCTTTTTTCATCCACTTGTTGGATTGTTCCAGGTTACCGGCATTAAGATTTACAATGCCGAGGTTATATGCTGCCGGCTGGTGAGTGGGTGAAGACCGAAGCGCGCTCTCCATCTCTTGAATCGCTTTGTCGAATAGCTTTGCGCTGTTCGTGGAGTCCACACGACCCAGTTCAAAATAGCAAATGCCAAGATCGACGCGGGCATCCGGATTTGTGGGCTGCAGGGCCAGGTATTTCTGGTATGATTCAATCGCACGAAGGAGAAATCGGGAGTCGTGCAGGGCATTATCGTGGAGCACGTTGGCAAGGCGAAGGAGCGATGGGGCATCCGAGGGATTTGAGGCAACGATAGCCTGCAAGCGTTCGATCTCCTGCACGGATACTGCGGGAGGTGTTACATTATCGTGGACATGTGCTTCCCCTTTGGGTATGTCCTTAATCAACTCGGTATAGACAAAGAAAGCGATCAATGCAACGATCGCAATCCCGGCCATGACCTGCCAAGGCTCAAATCTCCTCGCAGAAGCCTTTTTTTTTGCCTTCAAGACTGGCTGACGATTCTTCTTTTGCTCGCGATGTGGCGTTGTAGAAGTCGCCGAAGAACCTGTAAGTCGCGATCCGCATGATTCGCAGTACCTCCCGGCGTGTTCATTCTCGTTTCCGCAGACGTCGCAGCGGCGCGACACCCCCGCGAACATCAGCGAAGGAGCAGAGGATGATTCGCCGGCACGTTCAAGTGGTGCTCCACATTGAGCGCAGTGCCGGTCGCCGGACGACACATCAGCCCCACAATCACTACACACCATTCGAGGGACAGCCATACAGTCGACCGTTACTTCATGATTTTTTGAAGGTTCTCATTGACGAGTCCCTTGACTTCTTTCGATACCTTGAAGAGCGGAACCCAATGTTCGCTCACCATTACCTGCTCCCCTGTCCGCGGATTGCGCGCCACTCGTCCCTTCCTCTTTTTCACTTTGAAGCTCCCGAACCCCCGGATCTCGATGTTCTTACCATCCTTCATCGCGTTGATGACAGTAGAAATAAACCCGTCCACCACTGCTTCGGTCTCTACTTTGGTTAATCCTGTCGCGGTCGCGATCGTGTCGACAATATCAGCTTTTGTCAACGGAAGACCTCCTGTGTTATGGTTAGTGATGGTCTGTAGGTGAAACGACGTCTGGCCGAAGACCAGACGTCAGGGGAATCAGTAGACGACGCGATCTGGCGCCAAGACTAAAATGGTCCGATGAATCGGAACGACAGCACCGGCCTGTTCTTGACTTCCTGCGTGAGATCTGAGAGACCTTCTGCGACGTCATCGAAGAATGAGTCGAACACCGACCTTCTCCTCCGTTCTTTCACAATTGCCGGTTCGCCTTCGATCCCGACAATCTCCGCCGTAATCGTTACGGCGTCTTCATAGGTGCCGAGTGTATCTACCAGTCCGTTGAGCACAGCCTGTTCTCCGGTGAAGACGCGACCGTCTGCCAGAGCTATTGCGTCTTCGTGGCTTATGCCGCGTTCAGTTTCCACCACGTGAATGAATTGCCCATGGACATCCTCCATCAACCCCTGAAAATACTGCTGGTCTTCTTCGGTCATTCTCCGTGTGCTTGATCCCGAGTCCTTAAGCTTGCCGCTCTTGATCGTCTTCACCCCGATGCCCAGTTTGTCCAGGGCGTCCTGTAACTGCAGAAACTCAGCGATGACGCCAATGCTTCCGGTCAACGTACCCTTGTTGGCCACCAGTCTTGAGCCGCCACACGCAACGTAGTACCCGCCGCTCGCAGCAAGAGAGCCCATCGAAATGACGACGGGCTTTCCGCCATCGCGTGTCTTCCGGACTTCTTCGTACATTTCCTGACTTGCAACCACGCCGCCGCCGGGCGAATCGACCCGGAGAAGGATTGCTTTGATGGAACTATTCTCTCTGTACTTCTTGACTTGTCGGACAATTTCATCAGATGATGTGATCAAACCCTTGAGTTCGACGACTGCGATCTTCCCTCCCGAGCCTATCGTTACCTCTTCAGTCCGGTTCCCCCCGCTTTTTATGATCGAGAAAAGAAGCGCTATAAAACCGACAATAAGAACGGCAAGGACGCCGAGGATTCCGAGGAACCATTTCGTCGACTTTGTCATAGCATACCCCTTGACTGCCGTAAGTAGTTGATTTTCCAATTGATTATACTAAACAAACAGCTGAATGTCAAACAACATTGTGGGGTCAAAAAAGCAGAATCGGTCCCGTCGCAACTTCCCGCTTCTGCAACGAGCCCGATTCCGGCAAACAAGTGTTCGATTTTCCTAGTTTACGGCCACTGCACTCAATTGCAATTCCTGCTTCGATTGTTCCTTTGATTCCTTCTCAGAAAGAAGAGCGAGGGAAAGCACATCGCTCATCTCTTTCACGAAATGGAATGTGATCCCATTCGCTTCTTCCAGAACGGACTTGGGGATCTCCTCCAGGTCAAACTTGTTCCGTTCCGGCAGCAGAATTGTCTTGATTCCCGCGCGATGTGCAGCGAGAACCTTTTCTTTCACGCCCCCAATGGGGAGGACCGACCCTCGGAGAGTGATCTCGCCGGTCATTGCGAGGTCGTTCCGCACAAGACGTTCCGTAAGAAGAGAGGTGAGTGCTGTCAGCATCGTCACACCTGCAGAGGGTCCATCCTTGGGAATTGCTCCCGCAGGCACGTGTACATGGATATCGACTTTTGATCGGAAATCTTCCGGAATGCCAAGCGCTTTCGCGTGCGAGGCAATGTAGCTGAGCGCTGCCTGGGCAGATTCTTTCATGACGTCGCCAAGCTGCCCTGTCAAGATGAGATTTCCCCTCCCTTTCATTTTCGTTGCTTCGATGAAGAGGATGTCGCCCCCGACCGGAGTCCACGCCAGACCTACTGCAATGCCCGGGCGATTGATCCTCTCGGCAACATCAGAGAAGAACTTCTGCTGACCAAGATACCTGGTCAACGAGTCCTTTTTCACCACACTCTTTTGGATCATCTCCTCAGCGATCTCCCGCGCGACGCCACGCGCAACCGTGGCAATTTTCCGCTCGAGGTTTCGCACACCCGCCTCCCTCGTGTACCCGGTGATGATGCCACGGAGTGCATCCTCTTCGATTTCAAGTTGACCAGGCTTCAGCCCATGTTCAGCCGCCTGTTTCGGAAGAAGAAACCGTTGAGCGATGTGCAGCTTCTCATCTTCGACGTAGCTCGGTATCTCGATGATCTCCATCCTGTCTCGCAGGGCAGGCGGAACGGGCTCGATCATGTTCGCCGTGGCAATAAACATCACCTTCGAAAGATCAAACGGAATCTCCAGATAGTGATCGCTGAATGAGAAATTCTGCTCGGGATCCAGCACTTCCAGAAGCGCTGATGATGGATCGCCGCGGAAGTCCTGCCCAATTTTGTCCACTTCATCCAACATGAAGACCGGGTTGTTCGAGCCGGCCTTCTTAAGCCCTTGAATGATCCGTCCCGGAAGTGCTCCGATGTATGTTCTCCGATGTCCGCGGATTTCTGCCTCGTCATGAACACCGCCCAGCGAGATCCGGAGGAACTTTCTCCCAAGAGCGTTCGCAATAGAGCGTCCGAGAGAGGTCTTCCCGACACCTGGCGGGCCAACGAATACCAGAATAGGCCCGCGCATATCGTTCTTCAGTTTGCGGACGGCGAGATACTCGAGTATTCTCTTCTTGACCTTGTCCAACCCATAGTGATCCTTCTCCAACACGTTTTTTGCCTTGGCGATGTCGAGGTTGTCTTCGGTACTCTCGCTCCATGGCAAATCCAGGATCCAATCAAGGTACGTGCGGCTGACCGTATATTCTGCCGACGCCTGGTTCATCTGGGAGAGACGCCTCAGTTCCTTTTGCGCAACTTTGAGTCCCTCTTCCGGCAACTTCGCCCCTTCGATCCGCTTTCGGAGTTCGTTCAGCTCAACATTCTCATCATCTTCCCCCAGCTCTTTTTTGATCGCTTTGAGCTGCTCGCGCAGGTAGTACTCCCGCTGCGACTTGTTGATTCCGTCCTGCACCTCCGACTGGATCTTGCTGCCAAGTTCAAGCTTTTGTACCAGCTTGGTCAAAACAACAGTTGTTTCTTCAAGCCGCTTGCGAACATCCAGCGTTTCCAGGATCTTCTGCTTCTCTTCGATTGACACCGGGATCATGGATGTCAACAGATCAGCAACGGCGTCCGGCTGGTCCATGTTGAGAATAATGGAGAGTTGCTCATCGCTCAGGTTGGGAGACAGATCCACCGCTTTCTTGAACAGACTCTTCAGATTCGTCGTCATTGCATCGATTTCAATTCCCTCGCCAGGTGTCTCCTCGCAATCCCGGACCACGGCTTTGATATAGGGGTCGGAATGAAGAACGGAGAGGATCTGCACACGATGCATACCCTGCATCAAGACAGCACGAGTACCATCAGCGAGCGTGAGAGTCTTCAGCACTTTGGCGACCGTACCAACCCAATGAATATCCTTCTCGGTCGGTTTCTCGATCGAGCCATCCGTTTGCGCTACAATAACGACGAGCCCATCATCCTTCAACGCCTCCTCTACCACCTTGATACTGCTTTCCCTCCCCACCGAAAGCGGCATCACTTGCCGGGGGAAGAACACGGAGTTGCGGAGTGGCAGCACCGCTATTGCCTGGGGAACTTTTGTTTTTGTCATTGATTACCGCCTTTCATATCTGTCCATTCACTCAACACTGTCCATCGCAAATTCGTTTCAACCAACGCAAAGAGCGGGCCCCTTTCACCTGCCTGCCCGACATTCTGGTGTCGGGCAGACGGGCGTTCAGGTACCCGCCCTCGATCCCGTGTAACTCGCCCACCGCGCTCACACCTCTTCCCCAGTCATTTTACCTTGACTTCAATCTGTTTCGGCTTCGCCTCTTCTGCTTTTGGCAGAGTGACGGTGAGGATACCGTCCTTGTAGGAAGCCTCGATCTTTTCGTTTTTCACATGCGTCGGCAGTGAAAAGGAGCGCTGGAACGATCCGTAAGACCGCTCGACACGATGGAAGTTCGAGTCCTTTGTTTCCGTCTCCTGTTTCTTCTCACCACGGATGGTCAGCACATTCTCCTGCATTGTGATCTTCACATCATCCTTGGTAACACCAGGAAGTTCGACCTTGACAACGTATTGGTTCTCGTGCTCGGCCACATCCACCGCCGGCGTCCACACCGAGGGAACCAGGCTTCCGTCATCCTGGGTGTCTCCACGGAAGAAACCATTGAACATCTTGTTGATCTCCCGCTGCATGTTCAGGATGTCGGTCGGAAACGCGGTAAGCTCGCGATTTGGATTCCAACACACTAGTGACATGGTATGCACTCCTTCAATTTGTTGCTCTATTACTTGATCTGAATTTCACGCGACTTCAACTCGTCGCTCTTGAAGAGCTTGACGGTCAATACGCCGTGTTCAAACTGGGCTTCAACGTTACTCCTGTCGATCCCTTCCCCGATATTGAATACACGGTAGTAGCTCGCATTCCGGAGCTCATTGAACAGCAGGAATGCATTCTCGCGGTGGTATGGTTTGACAGACCCCTTCACAATCAATGAACCTCGATCCATTGTCGCGCTAATGGACTCCTTTGATACGCCGGGCATGTCAAGTATAAGAACGAACGCTTCGGGGGTCTCACAAATATCGACGAACGGGACAACGATGTTCTCCTGTGCTTCGGGCCGCGTCATGGGCAGGCCGGTATTTTGCTGCATCACGGCGACCTCTGTATTCTTTGTCATGGATGAATCCTCCTTCATTATTTTACGCGAATCTCGTGTGGGCGAGCTGCCGCTGCTTTGGGAAGCACGATCCGCAACACACCGTTGGCCAGTTCCGCACCCACGGCGTTCAGATCCACTTCATGGGGTAATTGCACGGTACGGCTGAACTCTCCGGCGTGGCTTTCGTTCCGGAGCCACGTCGATTTTTCTGGTGTTGCCGTCTCCTTCCGAACACCGCTGATTGTCAGCGTTCCGTCCTGCACGGAGATCTTGACGTCTTCCCTTCGCACTCCGGGAAGCTCGGCAACAATCACCGACTCCCCTTCATACTCAGCTACGTCCAGAGCGGGGTACTGACGGCGCACAGCGCCCGTACCAAGGAAGCCTCCGAAGAGTTGATCGATCTCTTGCTCAAAGGTGGAAATGCTCTCGAACGGAGACGTAATCGCTGGATACCGTTGAATTCGTACGACCATTGTTGTTCCTCCTTGTCTAATATTGATTTTGTGTCCTTTTCTGTGACATAAAAGATTTCAATCTGTGTGCCACTTGTGCGTGCGACCTAAACTCCTTAAAAATGATGACCCTGGGGAGTGCTCACTTCAAGATCGCAAATTGCCGAATGTCAGATCGTCAGGCGTGTGTGAAAACTCTGCAGGCCGATATGAAACGAAGTCGCACGACTGTGACAAGTCGGCAAGGTCTACGGATGATGGAGTTCTTTGGTAGGTGAATCAGGTGGAGGGCATGCGGACGAGTACGTGCCCTGCAACGGTGCCGTTGAGGATACGGTCGATGTATTGGTCAAGTTCGTGAAGGGTTATTTCTGTCGTGATCTTTTCCATCACATCGAGTTTCCAGAGAGTAGAGAGTTTTCTCCAAATCTCGAGCCGCGTAGACATCGGGGTGAACGCGGATCCGATCCCCAGCAGACTGACACCTCGAAGAATGAACGGGTAGATGCTGACATGCAGGTCAGCCGAAGCAATGTTCCCGCAACATGCAACCACACCCTCAAACTTTGTATGTCTGATCGCGGTGTCGAGGAGGGACCCGCCGACGGTATCAACGACGCCTGCCCATCGTCCCACCAGAAGCGGTTTTCCACTCGCGTCTTTCGCATCGTCTCTCTCCACAACTTCCTTCGCGCCAAGAGAAAGAAGAAATTCTCTCTTGTCACTTTTGCCTGATACGGCAACAACATGAAATCCTTCACGCGCAAGAATCGCCACCGCGAGAGAGCCGACCCCACCGGTTGCGCCGGTCACCAATACCGGTCCATGGTCAGGTGTGACGTCATGCGTCATCAGCTTGTGAACAGCAAGGGCTGCAGTGAACCCGGCTGTCCCATACATCATGGTCTCGCGCAGCGAGAGTTCTGCAGGCCTCTTTACCACCCAGCTTGCAGGCACCCGGATGTATTCGGCGAACCCTCCGTCCGTGTTGGACCCAAGATCGTATCCCGTAACAACGACTTCATCGCCAGGGTGAAAGTCCGCAACCCTGCTTTCTTCAACAATCCCTGCTGCATCCACACCTGGTGTGTGGGGGTATGTTCGCGTCACGCCCTTGTTGCCTGTTGCTGAAAGGGCATCTTTGTAGTTCAGCGCTGAGTAGCGAACTTTGATCAGCACGTCTGCTTCGGGAAGATCCCCCACGGGTAGCGATGTGACCGCCCGGGCATAGACACCCTTCGCAGTTTCCGTTACTCGTAGCGCTAGAAATGTTCTTTCATTCATTTTTCGTGCCCTGACTATTGACTCCTGCCGGAAGACACTCGCTCATGCGACACAGCAGATGGATGACCCCGCTATTGCGCGTCGCTCCCCGCTGGCATGGCCGGATCCGCCGTCAGATCTAGGCCATACTTCTCACTAATGTCAAGCGGTGGCATCGGGCCATTGAGAGGCTTCGCATCGCGGACGTACCAATCATACCATTCGATCGTCCGGTACAAAACATCAATGCGGCCGGGCTGCCTGCTATTGCCGTGCTTTTCACCGGGGTATTGAACAAGTCGCACAGCGGGATGGTTATGCACTTTCATCTGGCGGTAAAGCTCAAGGCTTTGTGATGGATGGACACGGGTATCGGCCAGGCCGCCCATGATCAGCGTCGCGGTTTCACTCTGGCTGACCCAGTAAATGGGGCTCCGCTTGAGTGCCAGATCCCACATTGCATCCAGGCGTTTGCCGGAATGGACGGCAAGTTCCTCGAGAGGAATGTCTGTCGATCCATGTCGGCTGATGAGGTCGCTCACTCCAACCGACATGCAGACTGCTTTCACATACTTGGTGTAATACGTGGCAAACCAGGCTGAGGCATAGCCACCATACGACCCACCCCCAAGCCCCACTCGTTCACGATCCGCAATCCCCTGTGCAACCAGATAGTCAATCCCGTCCGCGATATCATCAAACTCCTTCCCCGCCGGATCGCCAAATCCTTTCGTAGCGAACTCCACACCATATCCGGTGCTTGAGCGATAGTTCGGAAAAAAGACAACGTATCCCTTTCCAGCCAGCACCTGGGCAGGTTCAGAATATCTCCCCAGCCAACCGTTTGAGTAATGTGACTCGGGTCCCCCGTGCACAACTACAATGAGAGGGTATCGTTCTCCTTTCTTATAACCAATCGGATAGATGACGAGGCCTTCAATCTCAAGATTGTCACGCGCAGGGTATCGGATACCTTCCTGGCGCCCCAGTGCTCGCCAGTCGAGCCATGGATTCACAGTGGTCAATCGCTGCATGGCTCCTCCCGAGCCCCAGTAGTATGCCTCCCCCGGGATCGAAGGGGATTCGCCAACACATGCAATGTGTTTTCCGTTGCCCGATAGTGTGAGCCTGTCGAACACCACGCCGGTTCCCTGAGAGTTCAGCAGCACCTGCCGATCCCCGCCTCCGACTTCTACGGCACTCAATGTAGTTTGCACACCCTCCCCACACCGGTAAAGAACCGTCCCGTTGTCTCGCCATCCCACCCAACTTACATGCCCACGGAATTTTGGAATGGTGAGATTCCTTGCCTCGCCGCCAGAAGTGCTGATGACAAATACCTGGCTTGCTTTATGATCGTTTCGCGAGATTGCAGCGTTATACGCGAGGTGCTTTCCGTCTGGACTGAACGCATAATTTCCCAGTTTGCCTGGATTATTCGTGATCTGCTTTCGTGTCTTGCTCGAAATAGTGAGAAGATAGATCTTCTGAAACATGTACTCATGATCCACGAGATTCTTCTCACTCACTGCCACGGCAACCGTTGCTCCGTCTGGTGCAAACTCGAACGTCCACACCGTTGCCTCGTTCGTCAGTTGAGTTACCGCACCCGCATTTCCCTCCACGTCCACTTCCAGAAGATAAAGATTGCGGTGCCTCAGGTCCTCCTCAAAGAGGACGAAATCATATCCGGCTTTCGCAAGCGCTTTTTCACGAGATGACTTCGGTGTTGCGGCAACGTAGCACAACGTCTTTCCATCCGGGCTCCAGCGAAAGACATTGACTTCCGTCTCTGACGATGTCAGCCGTTTCGGTGATCCACCGTCCGCGGATACCATCCACACCTGCGCTACGCGATCCGCTTCTCTCTTCGCAATAAATGCGATTGCCGAACCGTCTGGGCGCCAGGCAACAGAGGTTGCCCGTTCCTCTCCCACCACCAGCGGCCGGCTTATGTTTGCTGCCACGGACACGACATACAGCTCGCTATACGAATTGCCCGGTTGGGCTCCGGCCGGACGCATCACCTCAACTGTGTAGGCAACCCTGTCCCCTTTCGGGCTGATCACAGCACTCGTGACATCTCGTGTCCTTATCAGGTCACTCGCACTGTAGGGCTCAGCAGCCAGAACCGTGCAGGGGAAGAGAATGACCGCTGCCAGCATCCGAAAGAACGTCACTCGGCGCCGAAGATAGTGGATGGTGTATGACATGGAACCTCCGGAGAAAAAGAGACCAATGAAGGATTGAGGTCAGGAGAAAAAACAGAGTGGAATCAAGATACGAAAACTCCAGAAGGAATCAACGCACCCGGGTTGAGAGATCCGTTTCACAAGGGACCCCGTCGAGATAGAAGTGGAACAGAATAACTCTACTTGGTGAGGCTGCTTTGCGCTGATGAATTATCAGAAGAGCGAAGGACAAGATCAAAGTTAGCCTTCACCTGCCCACGCTCCTTCACCGTTACCTCCTGTACTAACTCGTATGGTTCTTCGAATTTGTACGCCTTCGGCTTGCCATTCTCCATCTCAGTTTTCACCACGACGACACCTTCGTGCCACATCTTCAACTCGTAGGTTCCCGGGGGAACGTTTTCGAGAATGAAGTTTCCGTTGACATCCGTCAGGGCGTAGTACGGATGCTCCGTGACCATGATGTACGCGTTCATCCAAGGATGGCCAGCATCGCACGTTGCGGAATACAGTCCCGGCCTCTTGAACTGCGTTTGCTTTATTGTAGTCCGTTGACCTTTGATGGGTTGGGCGATATTAAACAGCGTCTTTCCGGCATCGCTCTCGTCATAAGTGTGGACATTGTGCAGGATTGGGTCGCTATTCACAATATCCAGGGACGAGCCGTACGGCAAAAGGAGGACGTGGGGATTGTACTCACACTTGAACTGATCAAGTCTTAGCTGTTTGTTGTCACTCGTTGTACTCTTCCCTTCGGGAACATCTTCGAGCCACACAATGGCATTCTGCACTCCTCTTGATTTGCCAACCCGGAGACGAGGCGATGACTTTTTCCCCCCGCAGTAGTTAGCGTCTTTCGTAACCGCCAACTGGAGTATTCGTGGCATTTTTCCAGCAAGGCGAACGTCACCGCGTATCGTGCCACCGTTCGTCACAGCAACTTCCTTGTATTTCGCTTGAGCGCGCAATCCATCACCTCGCCCTCCGAAGAGAGCGAGGCAGATCATCATCGTTGATAAAGGATAGACCTTCATCATGTCATCCCTTTTCATTTTTTTGTTGGTCGCTTACTTCTTCGGCGCGCTCATCGTCGGCACACGCTCACCGGTCGGAGAGATTGGATCGGGGACGGCGTTCTCAATTGGTTTGAGTGACTTCAGATACGCGAAGATTGCTCTGAGGTCTGCATCTGTTGCTTGACCAATCATTTGCCACGGCATCGGTGGAAGGATGGCACGACCCTCTCCCATATCCTTGCCGGTTCGTAAGGCTTTGATGAAAATCTCTTCTGTCCAACTGCCGATACCAGTAGCGACATCAGGAGTAAGATTGCGCGCAAAGCTCACGCCCCACGGACCTGCCCATGCGGTGAGGTCGTTCGTTGTTATCGCTCCCCATTTCTCAGGAGCAAGTAGGTCCTTTGGCACTTCGGGTAACTTGTTCAACGACGGCGAACCAGACATAAGCCGTGTGGTATCGGGAATAGGGCCCATTGGCGTGAAAACTTTTGGAGAGTGGCAGTCATTGCAGCTGCCGAAGGTGACGAGGTATTTTCCTCGCTCGATCATCTTTTTTCCCGCCGCCGATTTCTGACTTGCAATGGCACTGCCGGGGTGGAGTAAACTGCAGCCCATCCCCACAACTGCGAGGGCAACAAGAACTCGTGACTTCATTTGACCTCCTTGTGATTTGTGATTGGTTCATATCCCTCAGGTGAGGGGGTGATTCCGTCGTAGTCGGACAGCGGCAACGGCAGCGAAACCTATGTCAATGACCAGTTAAGCGTTTGTTTGTTCTTTGCGATGACGAACGCTGAATCAATCGCGGCACAAACATACTAAATCGAATGAATCCACGCAACCACTTTTTGATGCAGGACGATATCCAACAGAAACGAGGTTTTTAATCGAAGTGTCGAAAATGGAGAGACCCCGGGAGAAAAACAACAACGCCTCCGACAAGGTCGGGGGCGTTACGATGATGTTGCCAGAAGTTTAGTCGTGTTGACTTTCCAACCACCGCTCGGCATCGATGGCGGCCATGCATCCTGTTCCGGCAGCGCTCACGGCCTGGCGATAGACGCTATCTGCAACATCACCTGCGGCGAAGACGCCGGGGATGTTTGTGCGCGTGCTGCGATCCCTTATGATGAGGTAGCCAACGCCATCCATATCGAGCTGCCCTTTGAAGAGGTCGGTGTTCGGTTTGTGCCCGATTCCCATAAAGACGCCGTCGGCTTGCACAGTCGACAGGCTGCCGGTCTTCACGTTGCGGAGACGGACACCAGTGACGGTTTTCTTTCCGTTTTCACTCCTGCCGAGAATTTCCTCCACAACCGAATCCCAGATGAATGCGATTTTCGGGTTCTTCTTCGCCTTGTCCTGCATGATCTTGGATGCTCGCAATGAGTCCCGCCTGTGGACAATGCTGACCTTGGAAGCGAACTTCGTCAGGAACGTCGCCTCCTCGATCGCGGTGTCGCCACCGCCGACCACGATCACTTCCTGATTCTTGAAGAAAAAGCCGTCGCACGTGGCACATGCCGAGACACCGTACCCCATGTACTCTTTTTCCGAAGGAAGATCGAGCAGCTTCGCAGAAGCTCCGGTCGAGACAATCACCACGTCGGCAAGATAGAGTTCATCGTCTGCCCATAGCTTGAAGGGACGCTTGGAGAAATCCACTTTCGTGATGTTTTTATAGAGCGAGCTGGCCCCGAAACGGTGTGCCTGCGCCCGCATGATCTCCATCAGCTCCGGTCCCATCACTCCTTTTTCGAAGCCGGGGTAGTTCTCAACCTCCGTTGTAATGGTAAGTTGTCCGCCGGGTTGGATGCCTTCAAAGACAACCGGGCTCAAGTTCGCACGACCGGCATAGAGAGCAGCTGTAAGTCCGGCAGGACCTGACCCTATGATGATAACCTTATGATGATTGGCGTCCGACATTCTTTTCTCCGTTGATGGCATGCCGCAAAGACGCGAGCGCGCAATGCAGTTTGTCGTTTTTGTTTGCGCCTCTCACTACGTATTAGATGCTAAAAAAGGGAGAATCGGGTCAAACAACTTCTAAGTCGTCACGAGAGTGTTCTAGAACGATCTTGACGTTGCGGACGAGCCCATCCCGCTTTGTCCGCTTTATCGGGCTCCCTTTAAACTTCTCGTTGAATTCATTATGTGGCATGTCTTGCCATTTGTCAAGATCAGGAGCCACATTCCATGGTCGCGGGAGGAATCCCTCCTCTGCTGCCGCAACGGAGAACTTGTGGTTCCACGGACAAACATCCTGGCAAATGTCACAGCCATAAATCCATCCTTCAAACTTTCCGGTCACATCCCCCGTGATCTCTCCACGATGTTCGATAGTAAGATACGAGAGGCAGCGGTTTGAATCAACGACGTATGGCTCGACTATCGCGCCTGTCGGGCACGCTTCGATGCAGAGTGTGCACGTGCCACAATGATCAGTTGCCGGTGCGTCAGGCTCGAGCTCAAGCGTGGTGATCAACTCACCGAGAAACACCCACGAGCCGAACTCCGGCGTGATGACATTCGAATGCTTTGCAATCCACCCGATCCCGGCCCGTTGCGCCCAGACCTTGTCCATCACCGGACCTGTATCCACATAGTACCTTCCCTCCACTCCGGGGAACTCCTGTTGCATCCACGCCCAGAGTTGTTTCAGACGATCGGTCATGATCTCATGATAGTCATCTCCCCACGCGTAACGGGAGATTTTGCCAACGCCCGATAGATCATTGTGAGACGTTGGCGTATAATAGTTCATCGCCACCGCTATGACCGACCTGGCATCAGGCACGACGATGTGCGGATCGGTCCTCTTTTCCGGATTCCGCTTCATCCATTCCATGGTTCCATGATAACCCCGACCGAGCCACTCCTGCAAGTGTACGGCTTCTTCGTCCAGCGCTTCAGCCGCGGCTATCCCAACCTTGGTGAAACCCAATTGCAGAGCCTTTTCCTTTATGCGCGTGGCGGGCGGGCTCATCGTTCACTACCAACTGCTCTTCGGTTGCTCCACATATACGTCTCCTCCCTCCACCTTTACTTGATAGACTGTCGCCCTTCCATTCCCGAACTTTGGCCGACCATCCTCCAGCGAGAATGTCCAGCCATGCATCGGGCACGTCACGAACAAACCGTCCAACGTCCCCTGGTGCAGTGATGGTGTGTGCTGGTGCGGACAGACGTTGTTGATGGCATAGACCCTCCCCTCGATCCGCCAGAGCGCAATTGCCTCTCCCCCCACATAAACGAGCAGACTCCGTTTCTCGCCAATGTCTGACACACGCGCAACTCTGATGAACTCCACATCAGCTCCCGTCTATGATTTATGATGAGGGGGAGTTCTAGCGTCTTCAGCAGGAAGCGGGCTTCGGTTCGGAGACAACACTCGTTTCAGCGAGCTGGTCATGTACCGATGGGATTCGCGGGAGTTGTATTTCCCTGGCTGTGAAAAGGGGACCGGCATAGAACGCTACAGCGTCATCGGCGTATCGACTACGATCCCTTTCTCCGTTCGCGTAACCCGTGCAGCCTCCGTTACCGGATCGTGCTCGAAAAAGAGAATCCAGCTCTCCTCAACAGCCTGGGTGAGAATCCGTTTCTTCTCTTCAAGTGTCACCAGCGGACGAAGATCGTACGCCATGATCCAGGGGAGATTCACATGCGATGTCGTCGGCATCAGATCGGCGCAATAGAAGAGTGTGGTGGTGCCATCCGTGATGACCGGACACTGGAGCGCCGACGTGTGGCCATTCACGATCTTGAAGCCAATACCAGGGAAAATCTCCCCCTCACCATCCGTGTAGTCGAGAACTCCGTGGAATTGCAGCGGCATGAAGTCCTCCTTAAAAAAGCTTGCCTTGTCCCGATCGGTGGGGTTGTTGGCCGCGCGCCAGTGTTCTCGCTGCACGTAGTACCGCGCCTTCGGAAAGGCCGGCAGCACTTCTCCATTCTGCACTGTAGTGGATCCACCGGCATGATCAAAGTGGAGATGTGTCAGTATGACATCGGTGATGTCGGCAGGCGTGAGATTGTATTTCTTGAGCGAGGAAACAATGTCGAACTTCGTCTTGTCGAACTTGTAGATTGCTGTTTGTTTCTCGTTATACTTCGTGCCGTTGCCGACGTCGACGAGGATTCTCTTTCCTCCGGGTCTCCGGTCAATTGCCAGCAGAGCCCGAGCCGCCATGGCGATCCTGTTTTTGTCGTCAGGTGGGTTGGTCTTTTCCCAAAGGGTTTTGGGGACAACCCCAAACATCGCTCCTCCATCAAGGGCGAAGCGGCCGGTTTCAATGGCGTGAAGTTCGTAGGGGCCGATTTTCACGTGTTCGCCTTGATACGTTGCCACAAAGGCACCAAGACACAAAGGCTCACAAAGTGAATTGTCTTTCCTTTGTTCCGTCCACTGATATTCAACTACAACACCATTCTTCTTATGCCCTGCTTGATCAGCGGGACATTGAAGTTAATGAGGTATCCCAGCCGTTTGCCGGTGAGCCTCAGATGACTCAGCAGCTGAGCTTGCCATACCGGATTCACTTCGTCTACTGCCTTCAGTTCGCAGATCACAAGGTCATTTACGAGAACGTCCAACCTTAACCCTTCGTTGAACTTGATATTGCGATAGATGATGGGAATATCAAGTTGCCTCATGACGTCGTATCCGTTGCTAATCAACTCTTGACAAAAGCAGGCCTCGTAGACCTTCTCCAAAAGTCCCGGACCTAGTTCTTTGTGAACAGCAAACGCGGCACCCACAACTGCCTTCCCCACATTCTCCTCTTGGTCCGAAAGTGCTTTGAATGCCTTCGTGTTCACTTCGTGCCTTCGCGTCTTCGTGGCAAGAATGCTAGCAACAACACAAAACACAAAGGTCGGTCCCGCCAAGAAGCAGATCACCGACCTTTCCCTACTTGCTATGACCAATAGTTGTCAGGCGGTCTTCCTGAAACGCGATGTGGCCGCCGACAGATCAGGAAACTGACGATCCTGATGGAGGATCTTCGCTCGCTCGAACAGGACTTCCTCGCTCTCAACGTGATTCGGGTCGGGAACGCAGCAGTCAACGGGACAGACCGCGGCACACTGCTCCTGGTCGAAATGTCCCACGCATTCCGTGCACTTTTCGGGGACGATATAGTAGAAATCGTTTGAGAGCGGATCGTACATTTGCCCGCCGTACTCGAACTGCACGCCGCCGGCGTAGATTGCCGTGTTCGGACATTCTGGCTCACACGCGCCGCAATTGATACATTCCTCAGTGATCATCGTAGCCATGCGAAACTTCCTCCGTTGTATGGTTCTTCTTATTCAGGAAATCACTCTTCGTACAAAATCTGCGGTATCTTCGACTCGTCAAACCGGCCGGTGCCGTCCCTCAACATTTCCGCATCGTGAAGACACTCTCGTATTCCGTTCACCAGCGGTTGTGTTGCGATGCCGTGGTATGCCGGTAGATACTGTCCCAGTTTTGCCAACGCCTTGCCAAACTGACTGCACGCGCCTTTGTAGTTATCGTTGCCGAGGTGGTAGAACCCTACTGCGGCTTGTATCAAGCCCTGGTAGAAGAGCCGATGACTCCCCGTGGTTTCCATCCACAGTTC
The DNA here is from genome assembly GCA_035687895.1 of Bacteroidota bacterium. Lineage (GTDB taxonomy): Bacteria > Bacteroidota > Ignavibacteria > UBA10030 > UBA6906 > JAERML01. The sequence goes on from DASRUE010000076.1 coordinate 24,137, forward strand.
TTCCCACGTGTCATGCGCTTCAAAGAAGTACTGCGTGTTGAATTCCTCAATACCTCGTTCAAAGAGCCCTTCCATCTGGGGTGCAACCTAAGAAAAAGCATCTGGAATTGCAAGACCGGGTGCGGAAAAGAAAGAGAATACGTTATCGGGGCATGCCAATGATGCAATCATCGGAATCGATTTCAAAAGCAGCCTGGCACATAATACACGACGAGCCCGGTCACCAAATGTGCCGGGCTCGTCTTCATCCCACAACCTATCGACTTACTTCACAACAATCATTTTCCTCATTGCGCTAAACCCTTGAGAACCTGTAAGTCGATAGAAGTATACTCCACTCGCTATTCCAGCGCCGTTGAACCTCACTGTGTAAGCTCCGGACGACAGTGTTTCGTTGAGGAGGGTCTGGACCTCCTGACCCAGGAGGTCGAAAACCTTGATGGTGATCAGTGACCGCTCGGAGACTGTAAACGGTATCACCGTTTCGGGATTGAACGGGTTGGGGTAATTTTGCATTAACGTGAATGAGGCAGGTACAACATCGGGTATGGACCCTACACTTGTAACAATCCCGCCTCCGAACCCTACCTGACCTCTGATTTCACCTCCGGGGTTTGCGGCGGTGTGAAGGTTGACATAGATTCTTCCTTTGAGCAGTTGACTCACCATTGAATCAGTGAGTGCCTGAGTATCGGTATTCCTCCACACGCCAGTGGCGGTGTTGCCG
>DASRUE010000077.1:0-29913 GCA_035687895.1 Bacteroidota bacterium
ACACGACCGCGGTAGACCGTCTCACGCTTGAGCTGCTTGAGGTCCATCAGGCACTTGCCTTCGTGTCATCCAGGGTATTTTCCGTTTTGGCAAAGACACGGCGCCCGATCCAGAAGAGGAACCACCGTACCAAACGCGACAGAAAGTAGAAAACGAGAACAATGACCACCGCGATGATGACGTGGTAGATCAATTTATTACCCATGGTTTCATTCAACCAATTCATAGTTCCTTCATCTCAAAATACCTTCACTTGTTTCCCCTGCTTCCGGGTTTGACAGATAATATCCCTTGTTTGCAGAGGGGACAGGATTCCGGTCGATAGGCAATGACGTCCATCTGAAGAATGGCATACTGGCTCCCACCGTCTTCGACGTCGAACCTCACCTTACCGCCGCTCCTGTCGACCACATACCCAACCCCGGCAAGCACTCCTCCTTGCGCTTTCACGATGCGGATCACTTCGAACACCGATCCACCCGTCGTCACGACATCTTCGCACACCAGCACGCGTTCCCCCCTCCTGATCTCAAAACCTCTCCGCAACTCCATTACTCCCTCTTTCCGCTCGGTGAACAATGTTCTCGCTCCGAGTTGCCGACCCACTTCCTGTCCAACTACAATTCCTCCCAACGCTGGAGCAATCACCACGTCTATTCCTGCCTCCTTGAAATGCGCCGCAATGTTCCTACACAGCATCGTTGCGTGAGCTGGAAACTGAAGTACCTTCGCACACTGAAAATATTGGGGGCTATGAAGGCCTGATGTAAGCTGGAAATGTCCCTCCAGCAGGGCTCCACTTTCTCTAAAGAGAGAAAGCACTTGTTGTTTATCCATGTACCGAACTAGGAGGTGTTGAGGCCAGGACGTGGACGGCGGAAGACTTGCACCACCCGCGTCAGTGTTGTTGGTTCGCCCTCAATATAAAGAAAGCGGGAAAGAGTATCAAAGCGATAAGCGGATGCCCGCGCGGAGGAAACTGGTAAACCCGAGGTTTGGATCGTTATGGACGTAGCTCGTTTTTGCTTCCATTTGAAGTGCGAGCCACCGGACCAGGTAAATGTCGACGCCCGCAGTGAGGCCAAAAGTCAAACGCGTCCTCCCCGGGATGTTGTAGTAAGTGACCAGCACACTGTCCACAGTCTCCTTGTACACAGCCCCGGTCAGCCTGGTCGCGCCAAGCGTGGCCCCGACGAATGGCGAAACGCGCATGGATGGCAGAAGGGAATACTTCATGGCCAGTGAGAGCATTCCCAAGGTGATGTCCTTCGACCGCACCGGAATGCCCGGGAGCTCCGATTGAAACGATTGCTCGTTAAACTTGAGATATGCAAGATCCAACCCCATCCCGAATGCCAGGGCACGATTGACGTTGACCATAAACTTTACGGAAATGCTCGGGCCCATTTCCCAAAACGACGTGAGGCCGTTTCTGGACTGTGGGATTCCTGCTCCAAATGAAATAATAAGCGATTGCTTTCTATAGGGATGTGCAAGCGCAGATGGTGAGGCAGGATGTTCATCCTGCGCGAGCGCGAGGGGGATGTACAGGAGCACCAGAAACAATATCGAACGTTGTCTGGTAATGTGTACCACTTTGGGAGCGTCAAGGAGCGTTATCATGACCTTACCCTTTCAGGTAATAGTTACTTGGTCATTTCCTCCCCCCGAAGGACCTGAGAACAGTTACGACACCGCCCGCCGACGGCCAATTCTCACCACCCTCTTGCCTTCCGCAGGGTCGTGATGTGCTCGACATGTTTTTCTCCGTGGCGTGCGTATGTCTTCAGCATGGATTCAAGTGTCACAGGCCCCACTTCCGGATGTTGAGCTGTGCGGCTCCAGCTTGATTCAGGCTGGCCTTCCAACAAAACTCCCCACCGGGTGTGCAGCCCTTCCAGAATGACAATGGATTCGTCAATGGGTGTTCCCGCAACATCGGGAAGCATTGCCCATTTGTCCTGGTCGTACGGTTTTAATGTCGGATTCTCTTCAGTCAGAATGAGCTTCATTCTAATGAACGCGTTCAAATGAGAATCTGCCATATGGTGCACAACCTGCCGAACCGTCCAGCCCCCCTCGCGATACGGAGTGTTGAGCTGGGACTCATTCAGATCTTTGACCGCCGCCCTGACAGCCAACGGCAGGCTCTTGATCTGATTGATCATTGCGGTCCTCTCCAATGCAGTTAACATGCCAGTCTCCTAAGAAATGGATTGTGTGATAAATGATGGGTTCCTCTACGAGAGACGATAGGGTTGGGTTCAAATCTGCCGCAGAACCAGGAAAAACTTACTTGCGGATGCCCGCATCAGTCAGAATTGTCCGAGCCGCCTTTGAAAGGGCGCTGGCGGTTTTCGAACTCCGGTTTGTAATATTCGGAGGCTTCGTATTCCTGTGCCCACCCATTCTCCATCTGAAAAGCGTGGAGATGGCCAAGAACTTTCTCGTATTCACTTTGTCGGATCTTCCGGTTGAGGAGCGGCGTCGAGAGCGCCTTGTGGGTCGGAAAGTACTGTGCCATCACGCTGAGTGAGGTGGTAGTGCCCAGCTCGGAGTTAACCCAGTTCAATGCCTTCCTGCTTTCAGCGATGTCGTTTGGCAACACGAGGTGACGAATGATCAACCCGCGCTTCACCAGACCATCCTCCCCCAGCACCAAATCGCTCCCTACCTGCCGGTGCATCTCCTTGATCGCAGCTTGCGCGTGCCGGGGGTAGTCTTTGATCTTTGAGTATTGATACCCCATTTGAGCATCCATGTACTTCAAGTCAGGCAAATAAATATCAATGATTCCTTCAACCAATTGAAGCACCTCGACCGAGTCGTACGCGTTGGTATTGTAGATGAGGGGAAGCTTCAGTCCTTGCCCCGCTGCAACCGTCACCGCCTTGATAATCTGGGGAACAAAGTGGGTGGGTGACACAAAGCCAATCTCGTGACATCCTTTTACCTGCAGTTCGAGCATCATTTCCGCCAGCCGCTCGATGCTCACTTCGTTCTTCTGCTCTTCCTTATAATTCTGACTAATGAGGTGGTTTTGACAATACACGCAGCGGAGATTGCAGTTGCCAAAGAAAATGTTTCCCACACCGTGGGTACCCACCAGTGCGGGCTCTTCACCAAAGTGAGGTGTGTAGGACGAAACGATTGGGAGGTAACCAGAGTAGCAGCGGGAGATCTCGTTCTTCAAACGGTTGTTGCCACAGTCGTGCGGGCAAATCGTGCATGAGGCAAGCATTGCCTCCAGTGCATCCACCCGGCGATGCAGTTCGCCGGAACGTAGCAATGTGAGATACGAAGGAACAAACTCCACGACCCGTCTTCCCGTCAAGTATGGTTGCTTGTGTTGGTTGAAATATACGACAATCGCGCCCGAGTTGCATCTCCCGATCTTGGTTTGCTCCAGCGGAATTTGTATACTGTTAGTGGTTCACTCGCTCATTCCCTGGTCTATTCCCTTTCATCATGGCTGAACATTTCTTCATAACCGGCGGCACCGGGCTTGTCGGTACAAACATGCTTCCCCGCATCCTGAATGCATTTCCAGGGTCCACGATTACCCTTCTCGTCCGGGGAGAGAATGAACAAGAAGCCTCGCAACGTGTCCGGATGATAGCGCAACAGGTCACTCTCGAGTCCGGTCTTCCAGATGCAGTACGTCGGATCGACGGGATGCTGGGCGATGTATCGCTTGACCATTGTGGACTAAACGCCACCCAGATTGCGCGTATCGTTGCCGACACAACTCACATTATTCACGGCGCGGCAACAATCCGGTTTGACCATCCCATCGATGAAGCGCGGGCCATCAATTGTGGTGGCACGCGCAGGATGCTGTCAATCGCCCACATGTGTGCGGAGAAAGGCAAGCTGGAACGGTTCGTCTATATCGGGACATCATCGGTGTCCGGACAGCGTGGCGGAAATATCTACGAGAACGAGCTGGAGATGGGACAGAAGTTCTTCAATACCTACGAACATTCCAAATGCGAGTCCGAACGGATCGTGCGTGACAACTTCGATCGTCTCCCGGCCGTCATTTTCCGCCCCAGCATCATCATCGGTGATTCACGAACGGGCAAGACCAGCACATTTAATGTGATCTACATTCCGCTTCGGCTGATGCAAAAAGGGATGCTTACATACGTTCCCGGTAGACCCGACACAAGGATGGATCTCGTTCCGATCGATTGGGTGGATGATGCGATGGTGTACATCATGGGAAGGCCGGAAAGTGTCGGAAAGGTCTTCCACATTACAGCGGGACCGACCCGTGCCGCACGCCTTGATGATGTTGTAATGAGGGCAATCCGCTACTTCGACAAATGCACTCCGCTGAAGCACCTACGAACGATGGAGTTTATTAGTCGCGAGGAATTCGAGCACCGTCGCGCTGACATGCGGGGACGCGAGGACGCATTCATGGCCCAACTTGATACGCTTCTTCCCTATGTTAGCGTCGATCGCCTGTTTGACTCCGCCAACACCGATGCATTGCTTGCCGGGAGCAGCATTGAATTCCCGCCGTTCACCGATTACGCAGAGAGAATCTTTGAATATTGCGTGAGGACAAACTGGGGGAAAAATTGATAACATTCTATGGAGAGAAGTCGACCGGAGCCGCAACGTCGTCGCCCGACGAGCTGGCACTACAGTAACACTTGCGCGTGAGCTTCCCTCCATTTTTCGTATTCCGACTTGTAGATGATGTGCTTCGAATCGATCGCACGATCGACAGCAAGAATTCCTTGAAGGTGGTCGATTTCGTGCTGAAGCAATTCTGAAAGCGGTCCTTCTGCCTTCAAGAGATGTCGTTTCCCGATATCATTCTGATAACGCACTTCAATCGAAAGAGACCGACGGACTTTCACGAGAAGATCCGGGAAGCTGAAGCAATCGTCCCACAGCATCATCTGCTTCCTGCTCCTCTTGACGATCACCGGATTGATCAGGGCCAGGGGTGCACCAACGTTGATGAATATGACGCGCTGCGGGGAGCCAATCTGCGGCGCTGCAATCCCCCGACCAAAACCATGACGCGCCTTGAAATCCTCGAGCGTGTCCCGCAGGTCGTTGATCAATGCCCGGAGGTCGGGTGTGTGAAACGACCGCACCGGTATGCACCGGGCGCGTAACGCTGGGTTTCCCAACTGAAGGATCGTTCGGACCATACTCTTTCGTTCGAGTTCCTGCGACCAGCATCCCATGGCCGCAAACCAAAGATACCATACTTGCGCCCGGAAGACAAGCGTGAGTGGTGATGGAAAAGACCCAAGATTTGCAAGGGTCCTGTGAGTGTCGCGGCGCGCAACATCAGCACAATTCTCTCGTCCTAATGTGAAGCTGATTCCCTTCCGCATCATACCAAGGAGGCAGTATGACACGCATCTCGTTTGCACCACTGTCATTGACTATAATGATGATGGTCCTTGCGGCGGCGGTTTACCCTCACGAACAGGAAAAAGACAAGAAGCACATCATCTCGACGAAAGAAACGCGAGCGCTAACGGAAGAGAAATCTGACGTTGTGCTTCTTGACGTCCGCACCGCGGAAGAGTATAACAGCAACACCGGACACTTGAAAAACGCGATCCTGATTCCGGTGCAGGAGTTGGAACAACGGGTAGGTGAACTCGAAAAGTATAAGAACCAGACCATCATCGCATACTGCCGCACTGGCCGAAGAAGCGGAACGGCTACCGAGCTCCTCACAAAAAAGGGGTTCAAGATAATGAATATGGAGGGAGGTATTGTCAAGTGGAATGAAGAGAGCTTCCCCATCGAGACGGAGAGTTTGCCGGAAAGCAAGACCGGAACGAGCTCCATCGTCTCCACGGAATGGCTTGCGGAACAATTGCCCAAAGGCTCGATCGTTCTCCTGCATGTAGGCGAGAGGGGAGAGTACGATTCCGAACACATACCTGGCGCACAGTACATCGCAATCTCCGAGATTTCCACTCCGCGCGGCGAAGGCCTGACGCTCGAGCTCCCACCGGTTGCACGATTGGATTCTGTCTTCGAATCGAAAGGCATTTCCGATGATTACAGTATTGTCGTCTACTGGGGGAATGACTGGCTGTCACCGACAACGCGGGTATACCTGACGCTCGACTATCTCGGATTTGGAGAAAGGACATATGTGCTCGACGGGGGCATGCCTGCATGGCGAAAGGAAGGAAGGCCTCTCACGAGGGAGATTGGAACGCCACAAAAGGGTTCACTCACTCCCCACCCGCGGGAAGAGATTGTTGTGAATGCGGACTGGGTGAAGTCACGTCTTCATCAACCCAACGTTGCCATTGTGGATTCTCGGAGTGAGGAATTCTACACCGGGGTAAAACCGGGAATGAACCAGCGCCCCGGCCACATCCCGGGCGCGGCGAGCATACCATTTAGCACTGTGGTAGAGGAGAACGGAAAATTCAAAACTGTCGAAGCGCTGAAGGATCTCTTTCTTGCCGCCGGTGTTTCACCGGAGAGACAGGTGGTTACCTACTGCCATATCGGACAACAAGCCACCTTTGTGTATTTTGTCGCGAAGAACCTCGGGTATGACGTGCATCTCTACGACGGGTCGTTCGAAGACTGGAGCAAGCGGAGCGAACTCCCTGTTGAGACCTCACTGACGAAGTAATCATCCTTACCGTTTATCGAACTCTTAGAATCCTTCCGCCCTGTGGATGCGCCCCATCCTCTGGCCAAGGAATCGTTCTCCCACCTCAGCGAACTTCGCCGGCACGTCGCTCACATAAAACTGAAGGTTCGGTTTCTGCCTGCTCGGGTTGCGGAGACTCTTCCCGTCGATGATCCGCTCCACTTCCACAGCGGTTGCTTCGCCAGAATCGATAAGTGTAACATTCCCATCGACAGCAGCCGCAATCGCTCGCCGCAGCAAGGGGTAGTGTGTACATCCAAGAATGAGCGTGTCGATCTTCTCGGCCTTCAACGGAAACAAGTATTCCTTCGCAACAATGTCTGTCACCTTGTGGTCCACCCAACCTTCCTCTGCAAGAGGAACAAACAGGGGGCACTCCTGGGCAAACACCTGCACCTCGGCATCCATCTGACGTACCGCGTTAGTGTACGCGTTACTATTAACGGTGGCTCGCGTTCCAATAATGCCGATCCGTTTTTTCCTGGTCGCCGCCACGGCAGCGGCCGAGCCTGGGATAATCACACCCATCACCGGTACACGCGCATGTTTCTGCACAATATCCAGTGCCACAGCAGAGACTGTATTGCACGCAATCACCACCATCTTCACGTCTTTCGAAATCAGGAAGTCCACATCCTGCCCCGCATATTCCCGAACCACCTGCGGCGACTTGGGTCCGTACGGAACACGAGCAGTATCGCCAAAGTAGACGATGTTCTCGTGCGGCATTCGGGCTGTCAAGGCGTGTACGACGGTCAGTCCGCCGATGCCGCTGTCAAACACGCCGATGGGTTTCGAATTCATGAGATAATGTGAGAAGTAAGCTCGGGAGAAGTGGATTACTATTCCAATTGTTGATCTGCCAGTGCCCGCAAGGTGTCGAGAATCTCATCCCTGATTACCTCCCGCCGCGATGGATCGGTGATCGGTTGGCCCCCCCTATCAAGGACATAGAACGCATCAACGATGCCGTCTACACGCGTTGCAATCTTGGCAAAGTAGATGTCCAGCCCCAAACGAGAGATTACCTCTGTTACGCGATAAAGAAACCCAACGGAATCGGGCGCATAGACGTCAAGGATGGTATAACGCGGGTTGTCCTCGAATTCCACGTCAGTCCGTACGTTTGGGTTCGCTGGATGCTTTGGCTTGCGCTTCCACTTCCTCCGGTGAGCTTCGAAGAGGTGCTGAATGTCGAGATCTCCCGCCATGACCTTTGTCAGGTCGTCTGCGATCTTCGTGCAGACGCGTAGATCCAGGTGCTGCTTGCTTGATGCGTCGCTAACGCGGAACCGATCGATGATGATTCCGTCATCGCGAGTGAAAACGTTCGCGTCAAAGATGTTCGCGTCATTTGCGGCGAGAACTGCGCAAAACTTCGCAAGTGCATACGGGGCATCCTGAGCAATGATGGTCACGTCGGTATAACCTTCCGTATGGTTGAACAGTGTGGAAATCGGTTCCTCCGCACCGCTCTTCTTGATGTGTTCCGCGATTTCCTCTTCCGAGAACAGTGTAGCGTATGCCTCGCTCTGAATTCCCTGCAGATGGCGTTCAATGTGCTCGCGTGGCATCGATGTGCTCAGCTTGTCTACAATGTCCATCTCGACCGCCTCGCGTTTCGATTGGTGGAAATCATCAATCTGAGTGCCGCGCAGGTTGCGGCGGAGGACCTCCGATGTGCGGCGGTAGAGATCCTGGAGCATCGTAGATTTCCACTCTGTCCAGAGATTGATGTTGACCGCCGACAGGTCCGCATACGTCAGGAGGTAGAGGTAGTCGAGTTGTTCCGGGCGGTCGAACCGTCCGGCAAACTCCCGGATGGTATCCGGATCGTGGATGTTCCTCCGGAACGCAACCTGCTCCATTATCAGGTGGTTGCGGACGAGAAACGCAACGTCGGGGAACACATCCTCCATCCCCAACCGGCGAAGGATCGCTTCTGCCATTGCCACACCGGTGATCTCGTGGTCCGCCACTCCGCGGGGCTTTGCAATGTCATGAAGAAGAATAGCTAGATAAAGGACATCCTTACGCCGAAGGTTCCGAAAGACCTCCCTTAGGATCCCCTGTTGTTCACGCAAGCGTTCTGCGTTGCCCAGCGCTATCAGTGTGTGTTCGTCCGCCGTGAAATAGTGATAGACGTTATGCTGAAAGAAGGCAACGAGATCGCCAAACTCAGGTATGTACCGGCCGAGGATGTTCAGCTCGTTCATCGTACGCAGTGTGTCCGCCACACGTCGCGAACGGAGGATGCGTTGAAACAGCCCTGCAAGAACCGGCGACATCCGGTCCGGCTCCGTGATCAGGTCTGCGCTTCTTTCAATCACTGCGCAAAGTCTGAAATCAAGATCCGTCTCATGTTCGGCGGCATGGCAGAACGCCGCGAGGATTTCACGGGCGTCACCGAATCGTGTGACCGCGGGATCGACAGACAGAAAATCTTCTTTCATGAAGAAGAATTCACCAACACGCTCCGCATCGTGGTCGGGAGAGGCGGGAGGCTCGGCCATTTCCTTGAACCGGTGCACAAGTCGGCGGTGCAGACCATGAATCGTTCTCGCATGCAGATAGTACTCCCGCATAAAGACTTCCACAGAACGGAGCTCCGCCCTCGAACCAAAGCCGAGTCCCTCAGCGACCTCCAACTGTAGCGCGTACTCGAGAGTGTCGTGTGCCGTGGCACGACGGAAATGCATCTCATGGCGGACGCGGAGGAGAAATTCCATCGCTGCGAGGGCGGCGGCGCGTTCGTCCTTTTCTATCACTTCACGCGATTCTAGTTGATCAAGAAACATATGCAGAGCGGGTTCTCCCTTCTCCATCCTGGAAAACCACGCGGCATCAGTTGCCCGGAACAACCAGAAAATGGCCTGCAGGTCTCGCAGGCCACCAGCGCTCTTCTTGACGTTCGGCTCGAGGAGCTTTACGGAGTTGCCAAAACGATCGTGTCGCCGGCCAATGTCATCGAACACACCTTCGATGAACCAGATGTCCGGTGCACCCGTCAACGTCAGTGAGAGAGCATCAAACAGCTGGTCTGCAAGATGCTCGGAGCCACAGACGAACCTGCTCTCCAACACGGATGCCCAGGCATCACGAGTCTGCCCCCGGAGCGCCAGCACCTCCTGTATCGTCCGCACACTATGTCCGATATCCATCCCAGCATCCCATAAAAGGTGCAGAAACTCAGTTGCTGTCTGTGCCGAACTCTCCCGCTTGTCACCAGACGGACAAAGGACCATGACGTCCACATCCGATTTCGGGGACAGTTCCCCTCGCCCATAGCCCCCCAGAGCGAGAAGTGCCACGTTCTTTTGCGACTCTGCAGAAAGAGTGTCAAATGCCTGCCGCAGAACCTCGTCCGCAAGAGCGGTTAATGCAGTGCAAGTAGTGAACCCACTCGCACCTTGTCTGTGACCCGCTTCGATCTCACCGCAACGTTGGGTGAGAAACGCCTTCATCGATTGCGGGTCAGGTGTCATGGAAGGACAGAATGAGAAAAGAAATTCAACGTTAAGGCGGGGTTGGCAATCATGCATGAATATACAGATTGAAGGGGGGATTTTCAAACTGGAGGGAGCTGTTACTTTCGATGTTAGGATTCGGAACGATTCACCACCTAGAAGAGGTCGTCATGCGACCCCAGACTGGCGAGACATATGATCGACCGATCGCGGCCAAAGCCTTGCTCGCAAGTTCCACTGCATCTATGGTCGACAGATGGCGTCCCTTCGCTATCACATCGTCACCGACATCGGACCGCACCTGCGTTGAGAGTCGCTCGAATTCCCGTCGCTCCCACACCGGCATGATGCTTTCGGCATACGCATGTGCGGATTTCAGATACTCTCCCCCTGCCTGCCAAACGTGACCGCTTTGGCAAAGCGTGTTCGCGCTAGTCCATGGACTCCCTACCGCCTCACAGTGAGTTTTGCTCCGTCCGAGAAATTTGGCCGCAGCCACCAGATCGCCCTGATGAAATTTCACCTTTCCCAGTGTGCATGTTTCGTATGCACCAAGTTGCTGAAGGAGCTGCGTCGAGCCTTCTATGTCACTGAATAAGAAGGTGACGGTCCCAGAGGAGGGATTCAAGGGATACCTCGTCGAGCGCACTCATCCATGAACTGCAAACGCCCGCTAGGGGATGAAAGATTTGACCGCATCCGCCTTCTTCTCGTGGACATCAAATACCAGGGTCAACTTGGTAATTACGAAGATGTTGTCGATGTTCTTGTTGATCCCGCAGAGTTTGACCTGCCATTGCCTGCGGGCGTAGGTTGTCTGGGCGGAGACAAGAACCCCGATGGCGGTGCTGTTCAGAAATGTAACGCCGCTGAGGTCAATAATGAGCTTCGAGTATTCCCTCGCCACAAACCCGGCGATGGCCTGACGCAGTTCGTCTGTCTCATCTCCCCCGACCAACGAGCCGCGGGCTTCGATCAACCCAATGCCGCCATCCAGCGTTGAGGTTTTGAGTGCCATGGTTCTCCTTAAAGACATGAAGGACAAGCAGAAGATCGTACGGAACGATTCTGCGGTGAGTGAAAAAACTCTTCGGCTTACTCGAGGTAGCAGTATACTGAACAGGGTCTCGAAAATCAAACACCCCTACCGCTCCACTTTTCCTTGACTTTCAACTCCCCTTTTCCTACGTTCTCAACAGCGTTACATCCCCCACCTATATTTCTTTCCTTGGTTGCCTGACCGCATTTCACAGATCCATCCAGACGGAGGCGTGCGTTCCCTCTTTGCATTGAGAAACATCCTGTCTCACGCCGGGCAGTTCACGTCCGGATTCCGCGCCTCACCTTCATAGGGGAGTGTGAGATGGAATTCGATGAATGACTGTCCGGCGTTTCTTTGATTGTCAGCGCCGCGCTGAGGTCAGTTCGTTTGTCGCGGCATCAATCGCGAACGCGTAGGCTTCCAACACAGATGCGAGCCGGACGATCTGTTGATCTGCGTCCTTCCACGCTTTCCGCTCAATCGCCTCACGAACCGCAGGCATTGTCTTTACCCCATAGCCAGTGTAGAAGCCGGGTGCATAGATTTGATGTTTGAACCAGGAACGCTCAGGCAGCCCGTCGGGATGTGTCAATGAACGCTCGGTCTGCAGGAGTTTCCTGTTGATTACCGGTGGGAGTCTTTTCCCGGACTCAACGAACCTGGCAGATTCTTCCCGGTAACGATGCGCGCTTTGCTCCACTGTTGCGAGAGCGTTCTCCAGTGGAGCAAAGTTCAGGAACGGAGGAACTTCTTCGCGGATGGGTGAGACCATCGCTTCACGTGGATCTGCCGTTGCCTCAAATACTCCTTCCTCCAACTGGAGATTTCGTTCGATGATCTGATCCCGTGTACCTGAGGCCAGCTTCTTTAGCTCCTCCAGGTATTTTCGGAGAGCTTCACTAGAATTAGAGAATTCGAATGGCATCAGATCCGCCTCGGCGAAGCGAACGACGGCACTCCCCGCCATCTGGGCGAGGGCGCGACCGTAGACGAAGCTGGTGTCGGAGAACTGCGTGTACCAGCGAAATGTGTCATATATGGAATGATAGATTCCCCCACCATCTTCACCGCCATACCCGAGGTTGAGTGATGCAATACCAAGATGATCGATGAACGCAGTATAATCGGATCCTGAGCCAAGGGCATCAATCCGCAAGTCCGCCCGTTGGCGGAGTTCATTCCTTTCTTCTGCGGACGACGTGGATTCGATGTCGAACAGTTGACGTCGCTTCCAGACTGAGATTCTCTTTTCGGGATCCTCGACCTCCTTTGCAACGTCATTAATGAACTTCTCCAACGAGTGAGAACCTGCCATAGAGAGGTACCCGCGTCCATTTGAATCCGTGTTGATATACAGGGCCGCGTGCCCCCGCAGTTCATCCGCGTGCGCTTCCACCCACTCGGTGGAACCGAATAGTCCTTGTTCCTCTCCGTCCCAGGCACAGTAAATGATGGTGCGCCTCGGCTTCCATCCCCTCTTTGCAAGTGCACCAAGACCGCGTGCTTCCTCCATCATTGCCACCAAACCGGAGACCGGATCCTCTGCGCCATTCACCCACGCATCATGGTGGTTACCACGAATGACCCATTGATCTGCATGGGTTGAGCCTTCCATGCGGGCAATGACATTGTAGAGGCGAACCATGTTCCAATTGGAGCGCACACCGAGATGAACCTTCGCAGGGCCGGGACCGATCCGGTAGGTGATGGGAAGAGCGCCCCGCCAATGCTCAGGCGCTACACGACCGCTCAATGCGGAGAGGAGCGGTTGCGCGTCTGCATACGAGATGGGAAGCACGGGTATTGCCGTCAAGGTCTTAGCCTCGTTGAGTGGAAGTCGCTTCGCTTGTTCTGTTGCGCCAACACCCGGGGTCAAAGGATCGCCCGGGTGCAAAGGCATGTCCATGACACTTCCACGTTGCACACCATTTGGTGGCCGCCACGGTCCATCGGGATATGTTGCACCATGAAAGTATCCATCGCCCCGCGGATCAGAATAGATCAGACATCCCACGGCGCCATGTTCCGCCGCCACCTTTGGCTTGATGCCGCGCCATGACGCACCATATCGGGCAATTACAATGCATCCGCGAACGGAGATACCCATCCGCCCAAGTTGTTCATAGTCGGCCGGAATTCCGTAGTTCACATACACGAGAGGAGCCGTAACATCCCCGTCAATAGAGAACGCGTTGTATGCTGCAAGTTGCTCTTGCTGTTGTAGCGATGACGGATCTTCGGTGACCACAGGTTCATTCAGCGCGGCGGCAAACTTCACAGGCTGCATTAGTTCTACCACTCGTTCCCTTGGTGAGGGAAAAAGAACCTGGAACGACTCGATTTGAACATTCCATCCCCACTCCTTGAACCGGGCAAGGATCCATTCTGCGTTTTCCTTGCCATAGGTGGATCCGAGATGATGCGGACGCGCAGAAAGGCGCCGCATGTACTCCCGCAATCGTGCCGTATCGGGAATGGAGCGAAATTCCCGCTCCCAGCGGTTCGCGGAGCGTTGTTCTTGAGCACCAACGTCTGGATTGTACGTGAGAGTCATGAACGAAAGCAAGAACATCAGGGGGCATCGTACCGACATCGGGCCTCCGCCAGTGATATGAATCTAGTGGGTTACTTGACACCGCGTCTCGGTATAGCGTGAGGCGGGCCAACGGGATTGGTGGGAGAATATCCTGAATGCCCCCGAAACAATCAAGCTTGCGTGGGCGTACAACCCGGCACCACTGGTCCACCATCCACCTTGTGCATTCCGGCGGAATATACTATCTTGGTTTCCGGACAAACCACCCAAACCGGAGAGACTTCATGAAACAATTCCTTGCAGCGGTCCTGCTCTCTACAATGGGCCTTACGGCCAGTGCAGAAATCCATTTCCTGAAAGGTCCCTTGGCCGAGGCCATCACAAAGGCGAAGATGGAGAAGAAGCCCGTGATGATCGACTTCATCACCGATTGGTGCCGTTGGTGTGATACGCTGGATGCCCGAACCTATTCCGACGCAAGCGTCGCATCATTCGTCAATGATGGACTGATCGCAATCAAGATCGATGCTGAGAGAGGGGAAGGGATTGAAGTTGCGAAGAAATACGGTGTGAACGCGTACCCCACAATTATTTTTGTCCAACCGGATGGCGAAGAGATCGACCGTATCCTGGGATACGTCGCGGCCGTGCCGTTCCTTCAAACGGTAAAGGACTACGTCAACGGCGTTAATACCATCGGCTCTCTGCAGGCAGATCTGAAGAAAAATCCCAATGATGCAAGATTGCATTACACCCTGGCATCCAAATATGTCGATAGAAACGACCCTGCGACGGCAGCAGAGCATTTCCGGCAACTCCTTGCATTCGATCCGAAGAACGAACTTGGCCACAACGAGGAGGCGCAGTTTAACGTTGCGATGGCAACATTCCGTGCCGACAAAAATGCAACCGGGCTGATTGCCTTCATGGCATCATATCCGAACTCCGATATGAACCGGCAGGCGCTCTACACGTTGTGGAACTCGTACGTAAAAGCAAAGGACGGGGAGAATGGCAAGAGGTACTTCAACCAATATCTCCAGAAGTGGCCGAATAATGCCGGGATGATGAACAACTACGCCTGGAATTGCGCCGAGCAGGGCATCAACCTTGACCATGCGGCAGATGTTGCGAAGCAGGCTGTGGGTCTTGCAAAGAAAGAAGCAGAGAAGGCGGGTTACCTTGATACCTACGCTACAGTGGAATTTGCACGAGGGAATGTTGACGAGGCCATCAGATTGGAACAGCAGGCCATCGATATCTTAAAGAATGTGCCGGGAGCAAAAATGAAGGAATATGAAGCGTCGATGGCGAAATTCAAAACCGGCAAAAAGGAGAATCCGGTCAACTAGAGTATCCCTGGCAGGATTTCAATGTCTCTCTCTGAAGGCGGTACACACAGTGTGTGGAACCGCCTTTCCGTTTGTTCCTTCGTTGGAATTGCTGCGGCATCATTTTGGTCCACGGCGGTTGTGGAGTGTGCGGCCGTGCTTGCCGTGACCGGCTCCATCTTTCATTGGAAGCGATCACGTGAACTCGCCCGCCGCTTCCGCGTCCCGCTCATTTTGTGGATCAGCTACCTGATAGCCGTCATTGTATCCGTTATCGCGTCCCCCTACAGGGCGGAGAGTCTGAGTTCGCTCTCCATTCACTGGCATGCTCTTCTGTTTCCCGCTTTTCTTCTGACACAATTCACGCGTCGTGACATGACTTTCATCGCAACCACAATGATATCATCGGCTGCTCTTGCAGCGGTTGTTACGATTCTCCATCGACTGGTTGTCAATGGTCATTTCATAGATCCGTATTTCATCGGTGTAACGACATTCGCGGATCTTGCCGTTCTTACTCTTCTGGTTGACCTAGGATTTTTGCTTTTGCGTGAAACTGAATCGCCGGATGCGATATCGAACGGCCGCTTCATCATCGTCTCATTGATCCCAATCGCCATCTCGGTGTTCTGGTCGACGTTGAAAGGGCCGGTCATTGCTCTTGTTATGGGAAGTTTTGGCCTTGTTTCATGGCTCAGGCCACGGGCGCTCGTGTGGTGGGCGGTGGGCGTTGTTCTCTTGGTTGCCCTCAGTCCGGACGTACTGTTGCAGAAGATGGAGTGGTTTGCGACCGGCGGAAACTTGGATCGGTATACTCTTTGGGACGCCGGCCGTTCCCTCCTTCCTGGTTTGCCGCCTTTCGGTTATGGACCCGGTTCGTTTCATCACATTCTTCCAGCGGAAGCATCTTTGGCATTTACAGGAAAGCCTCCCTCGACATGGCACAATGACTACCTTCAAACGGCGCTTGAAAGTGGATGGGTGGTCGGAGTACTCTATGTCGCGTTCGTTGCCGTCGTTGGTGCGCGACTTCTTGTCCGGCCTCCTGAGAAGAAGGGACTCCGCATAATGCTGGTTGTCATATTATCCTGCTTCGTTTTTTTCTCCACCATAGGCTCGGTTCTCACGTCCTCCATTCTTAGTGTCGTCTGGTGGTGCACACTGGGAATCATCGCTCAATTTTGTTGGAAGGATTTCGGTCATGAATTCACACAGTGACGTCGCAGGACCAACAGTGCGCAAGGCGACCAAAGCAGACGCAAACACCATTTTGAAACTCATCGACGCTCTTGCCGACTACGAAAAGCTCGCTCCTCCCGACGATCTGGCAAAGCAAAGGTTGATTCGGGACATGACCAGTGAGCATCCGCGTTTTGATGCCTTCCTCGCTGAAGTTCAAGGGACTGGAGTTGGCTACTCATTTGTATTCGAGACTTATTCGAGTTTCCTGGCACTGCCAACCCTGTACCTCGAAGATCTCTTTGTCCTCCCTGAATATAGAAGCAGGAAAGTGGGATACACGCTTTTCACCGCTATGGTAGCTGAGGCACACAAACGCGGATGCGGAAGAATGGAATGGTCTGTACTTGATTGGAACAGACTTGCCATTGACTTCTACGACCACCTGGGTGCGACTCACATGAAGGAGTGGCTTCTGTATCGGCTTGGGCGACAGGATATGGAACGGCTGTTGCGTATCTAAGCTGTTTCGATCCAAACAAGATGTCGTTAGACAAATTCCAGGGATGAGACCCGCAGACTAGGATTCACTGAATCCTGTAAGTTAGCTGGAGCATCGTTCTTACCGCCACTTTTTTACCCATATGTGTCGGAGTTGCATACTTGCACCCAGCGAATGCGGTGAATTCAGCTGATTTTCCGTACTGAGATATTGGCAGGGAATTGGTAACCTAAACAATACCAGCACTATATCAAGGAAGGCGGGTCCATGGACATTCTTTTGGTAGATGATAACACAGACTATCTCCAGCTCATGAAAGAGGCTTTGTTCATGAGCGGGTACAATGTCCATACTGCTCTAGACGGAATTCAGGGGTGTGAAATTCTCGCGTCGTCGGACATCGATCTGATCATTTCCGATATCCGCATGCCGCGGTTTGATGGATTGAAATTACATGCTTTCGCACGCGAAGTTGAGAGGTACAAAAGAACGAGGTTCATTTTTGTTTCCGGATTCAAGGATGTCTACGGCGACGCAGTTACGCTTGATCCCGAGCTTGACTTCTTTTTCGACAAAACCACTCCCTTTGATGAGATCGTGAAGTTTGTGGACAAACTCATGTTTGGGAATTATGCCGGAGAATGGATCTGACGTTTTGAGCTTTCAGTCAAGCTTCCCCGCCAACACCACAACACCTTTTGCCGTTTCCAATACACCACCACCCGCGTTGAGAGCCTCCAATAACACCACATACATCCCGATCCGGGCTTTCTGCTGTTCATTGTTACGGCCATCCCACACAACGTAACCCTGTGAACTCCCCGGCTCGTTGTTCACCAGCCGACGAATCAGTCTTCCCCGCACATCATAGATCTTAATGCTCATTGTGGCAACCGTGACAGGTGTCTCGAAGTGGATAATGGTGAAGTCCTCCCTCCCGTCGCCATCGGGTGAGAATGGATTGGGTGAGAAGGACAGAGACGTCGTTGATGGAAGAACACTCGCGTAAATGCTGTTGACCTTTCCCGGAGTTCCGCCGATCGGAAGCGTGCACGTGCTCCAGCTCCGTCCATCGCTTGCGCCAAGTGATGGATTGATTCTCTCCAATGATCGTCCGGTGAGTGAAAACACTGCGGGGTTGTGCCAGGCAGATGTGTATGCAACGCTATCAATCGTCGTGCCGATCAGATCCTGCACGAGAACATCATCCGCATCATTATTGAGCCCGAGTGATGACACGTCGGCCACACCGACCAGCCGGGGATTATCCAGCAAGTATGGGAACAGGGCGAAGATAGTAGAGTCCGAGGCAAGTACGAACAACTCCCCCGGATGAAGCATTTTGGAGGTCGCACTGACAGAGAAGGCATTCTGACCTCCCGAGGTTGTCGGTCTGTCCAACACGTTCCAATCCTTCATGTCAACATCTATCGCGCTGTTATTGAGCAACTCGATGTACTCGGCATTTTCCGTGAGAGGCGAGAACATGATTTCATTGATGACCACTGAGTGCTCTGGGTAGCCAACCCGAACACTCGTGACCATTCGGTTGTTGGACGGCCGGAGATCCAGGCTGTATTCAACCAGCGCAAGTGAAGCATTGTCACCCGGCGGAGGGTTCGGCCATTCGAGTGATGCCACAAGTGTTTCCCTGCGCGCGAGCTGTTGCGTGATGTCCATGCGACGAATCAGTTCATTGGGAGCTGCGACACTGTCCCTGTTGCGATCGTGATAGAGAAGGAGGGCGAATTGCGTGCTGTTGAGTCTGCCGCGGTTCCGCACCGTAATTGAGATTTGAGCGGATGACCCGGGCAAAGCCCTCTCAGCATTTGCCCGTACCACTTCAAGGTCATGGTCGACAGTGATTACAGAGTTCGCTCGTCCGGGAGTTGCACGTAGCGAGTCTTCGGATGTCGCCCAGTTCGTGGAATCATTCGATGGATCCCGGAGGTCGCGCCGTTCAAGCGAAGCCCCGCCAGCACCACCCCAGGCAGGTTGATAAAACAGACTGTCCATTATGCTCCCGCGATTGTCCTGGAGGACAGCCGCATCTCCCCCATTATTCCAGAGGAATGTTGGAAGGGCAATAACCTGAACGCTCTGTCCGGGAAAGTCAGGATATGCTGACCGAAGAAGGGCTGTATCCTTGGCAACAACAGCATGGCCGCCGGGCGGAAGAAGGATTGCAGATTGAGAAACAGTGTAGCGTGAGTTCATCGCACGATTCCCAATTCTCCACAACTTCAGATCGATTGTGTCTGAAGAGACATTCGCCAGTTCCACCCATTCGGGAACTCCTGAGGGCGGCGCATACATGATTTCATTGATGAGAACGCCCCCCACCGGATACCCCACTACGAACACCTTGTGCAGAATGTTATTTGTCGAATCTTCATCCACTTGATAGGCAGCTACGCCAATCAAGGAAAGAGACCCAACGCGCACTGAGGGGATCTGAAATGAGCACACAATGGAATCCAATGGCTGCAACGGTGTGGGTTGGTTTACTGATCCGATGAGTTCAGACGGCTGTCCGACCGAGTCATTGTTTGCGTCATGAAAGAGTGAGACACCAAACGGCCCGGCCGCCTCGATTCCCGGATTACTCACCTCAACCATTACTACCACGGTGTCACCCGCAACGGGAGAAACGGACAGGACAAAAAGGCTGTCAACCCGAAGGTCATGGTCATTGCGGGTGATGCTATTCCGAACACCCGGCGTACTGCGCAACGCGTGGCGGGAGCTCCCCCAATTCGACTGGCCGCCCGACGGGCCAATCGGATCCTTGCGCTCCAGTGAAAACCCGCCGGCGCTTCCTCCCCAGCTGGGGAGGTACTGAACAGAATCCATGACTGCGACCCTGTCATCATACAGTGTTACTGCGTCTCCTGAATTGTTGAATGCCGGCATATTTGGCACAGCGATGACCCGGGAGAATATTTGCGGATGTACATCCATGAATGCTGCGGAATCACGAGTGAGCACCACATAACCTCCACGGCGTATGAACAGAGAAGTGGCACTGATCATTCTCCTCGAGGTGGAGGTGTTGTCCGAAATGAGCCATCCTCTCAGATTGATGGAATCGTCTCGTGTGTTATACAACTCCACCCATTCAGGCTCCGGCGCGGAGGGTGCGTACATGACTTCGTTCACCACAACGCTCGACGACCGGTATCCAATTGTCACCGGGGCCTTCTGTAGGTTGTTCGTTGTATCTTGATCCGCGCCATACACAATCTTTGTCATCACCAGGCGCTGGCCTGGTGGCCAAGGAGTCAGGGGTGTCGCAACCATAGTCGATTCTGCAACACCGAGTGGCTGAGAGTGCAGTATGGACGCCGCAAGCTCGACTGCCTGAGGCAGGGAATCGCTATTCGCGTCAACGAAGAAGTCCACGCCGAATGCGGGGGCAGTCAGTTCACCGAGGTTCCTGACAATCGCGATGCATAGGAGTGAATCACCTTCAACAGGCGAAGTCGGCATCACCTGAATGCCCGTTGCTGCAAGGTCGTGCGATCTTCGGACGGTGATGATCAGGTCGTCAATGCGGAATGTTCCCGTGGTGCCGGAGGCATCTGGCACTATCCGCCAGCGAAAACGCGTGGTGGAAACACCCGCCAGCACCGAAGGGAGGGCGAGGCTGGCTTGTACGTAGGATGTCGTTCCGGGATTGGTGAGACTATCACCGATCTGGAGCGTGTATGTCGAGCCGCCATCAAGTGATGCCTCGAGCACAACACGCGCAAGATGCGTGGAGGACCGACGTGTGTAAAACACGATTCGATCCGGGACGAGGCCGGAGAAATTCAGGTTTGGGGAAATGAGCGATTGCTCAATCGTCGCATTAGTGGAGAGGACTGCATTGGGTAAAGATCGTGCCGTTGACGCCGCCGTAGTGAAGTCGTCAATCCCCTGCGTCCGGTTCTGAGTTGACGTCCAGCCGCTCGGTAACAATGGTGGTGAGGTGGAATCAAAGCTCTCGACATATGGAAACGCAGCTATCTGGCCGTACGATTGGCTGTGGATGTTCCCGAGGAACAGAACTGAGAAGAAAAGAACAAGACGGCGGCGGCTCTCCATCACGGATCCTCGAAGGTGGGCTGGTCAGTATTCTGCGAAAGTGTAACAAACTCTTCTTCGATTTGCAAGTGAGCCAGGATGCCGTCAGGACGCAGGTGTTGACTTTATATCGTAGATTGGGTATATAATTCACACAATTTTGAGGCCTCCCCTTTGGATCCTGCACCACCGACTATACTGTTTGTTGATGACGATGATGAGTTGAGAGAGATCGTCAAGATGCAACTTACTGAAGAGGGTTATGACGTTGACGAAGCTGTGGATGGGTTGGTTGCTATGGAAAAACTGCAGCAGCGAGCGTACGACCTGGTCCTGTTGGACATTACTATGCCAGTGAAAACAGGTATGGATGTTTTGAGTTTTGTGAAGGAACAATCCATGAAGTGCCACGTCATAATGCTGACAGGGGTGGTTGGCCTATCGATGGCGATCGACAGCCTCAATCTCGGTGCCGACGACTATATCACCAAACCCTACAACATGGACTATCTCCTCTCCTCCATCAAACGAGTCCTGAGCGAATAGGGCAAGACTGGATCGATAGAAAAACAAAAGGCGACCTTGTTGGCCGCCTTTTGTCCTTACTGTGAACCAACCCTGGCGTTCACGTGCCGGCGCTATAGTCGCTCGCGTACTTGATTTGCTCCGGTGTCAGCTTGTCGATGGTAATCCCCTGGGTCTTGAGCTTCAACAGCCCGATTTCTTGATCCTGCTCCGGCGAAATATCGTGCACGGTATTCTCGAGACGTTTCCCTTTCTTGTCAACCTCGGCAAGCCGGAGTTGCGACATAAACTGATTCGCAAACGACATATCCATCACCTCGCTCGGGTGACCCTCAGCAGCCGCCAGATTTACGAGTCTCCCTTGTGCGAGGACGTAGACCCGGCGCCCGTTCTTGAGAACGTATTCCTCGTTATCGTCCCGGATTGTCCTCTTGGATTTCATCACCTTTGCGAGATCGGTCAGATTGATTTCACAATCATAATGACCGGTATTACAGACGATCGCTCCGTCCTTCATGGACTCGAAGTGCCGCCTCACAATGATATCCTTAACGCCGGTTGCCGTAACAAACACATCACCCACTTTCGCGGCTTCGTCCATGGTCATCACACGATGCCCCTCAAGGGTCGCCTTCAATGCCGCTGTAGGTTTCACTTCCGTCACAATCACGTTCGCACCGAGCCCCTTCGCACGCAATGCAACACCCTTGCCGCAGTGACCGAATCCGGCAACGACGAAGTTCTTGCCGGCAAGGAGGACACTGGTTGCGCGGAGGATGCCATCAAGCGTTGATTGACCGGTTCCATAAACGTTGTCGAAGTCCCATTTCGTTTCGGCATCATTCACAGCGATCACGGGGTACTTCAGCGCCCCATCGGATGCCATGGCACGAAGACGATGAACACCGGTGGTTGTTTCCTCGGTCCCGCCGATAACATACTTCTCAGCAAACTCCGGATGCTTGTTATGAATGGTAAAAATGAGGTCGGCGCCATCATCAAGTGTCAGGTTCGGATGAAATTTCAGTGTCTCCTCAATGCACCAGTAGAACTCCTTTACGTCCATACCATGCCATGCGAAGATCGAAATCCCATCTGCGGCCAGAGCCGCGGCGACCGCATCGTTTGTAGAGAGAGGGTTACACCCGCTCCAGCTGACGTCTGCTCCGGCTTCCGCGAGTGTTCTTATCAGCACGGCGGTCTCCTTGGTTACGTGGAGACATCCTGCAATCCGGTACCCCTTGAGGGGCTTGGACTTCCGATATTTCTCGCGCAACGCCATCAATACAGGCATCCGTGATTCCGCCCATTCGATAAGCTTTGCACCTTCATCTGCAAGTTTCAAACTCGCCACTTTGTACTTTCCTGGCTTCGAATCCATTGGTTCCTTCACGTGATTATTTGTAAATGACGAGTAAACTCTCTCTTTCCTTAGTTCTTAACCGCCCTCTGTAGCGTCTTTACCAAGTCCAACTGTTCCCATGAAAAATCCTTGTCATTGCGACCGAAGTGGCCATAGGCCGCCGTCTTTTGGTAGATTGGACGAAGAAGTTTCAGCCGCTTGATGATGCCACGTGGTGTCATGTCCACTTCGCGCATAATGATGCCATCGAGTTCGGCGTCTGGAATCCGCCCCGTGCCGTACGTGTTCACATGAACCGACACCGGTTGCGCAACACCGATGGCATAGGCCACCTGGATGAGACATTCATCGGCGAAGCCGGCAGCTACGATGTTCTTAGCGAGGTGGCGGGTTGCATACGCGGCGCTGCGGTCGACCTTGGAAGGATCCTTGCCGGAAAACGCCCCACCGCCGTGTGGGGCACGACCACCATACGTATCCACAATAATCTTGCGTCCTGTCAGACCGGTGTCACCGTGCGGTCCTCCAATCTCGAAGCGACCGGTGGGATTCACGTGTATGATGGTCTTCTTGTCGCGCAGGTGTTCAGGAATCACTGCGTGAATGACGTTGTGAACAACATCGTCATAGATTTTCTTTTGCGACGCACTGGGATCGTGCTGAGTGGAGATTACGATAGTATGCACACGGATAGGCTTTCGGCCGTTGTAATCAATAGTAACCTGCGACTTCGCGTCCGGCCGAAGATACGGCATCAGTTTCGGTTGCTTTTTCCTGATGTCCGACAACCGCTTTACTAGCTTGTGGGCAAACATGATCGGCATTGGCATGTACTCGGGGGTTTCGCTCGTTGCGTAGCCGAACATCATTCCCTGATCCCCTGCCCCACCCGTATCAACACCCTGCGCAATATCGGGCGATTGAGCATGAATACTGGAAATGACCGAGCACGAATCCGCATCAAAACGGTACTCAGCCTTTGTGTACCCGATATCGCGGATTACCTGACGCACAATATCCTGGACTTCGATATAGGCTGTCGTGGTGATCTCACCACCTACGAAGGCGAGACCGGTTGTTACAAAACTCTCACATGCCACGCGCGCGCGCTTGTCCTGCGCGAGAATTGCGTCCAACACCGCATCAGAAATCTGGTCACAAACTTTGTCCGGATGGCCTTCGGAAACAGACTCGGACGTAAACAAATACGACATGACATACCTCAGTTAATGTTGGGTTTCGTTAGTTCAAGTCTTGACGCAACAACCGGGAGATGTCGGGAGTGACTTCCCTTTCCCTACCTGAGCAATTCAAGGACAAGGGGCGCCGGGGAATTCTCAGTAGAAGTCGATTTCAGAGGAACCTCCAACGTTGATCCGTTTGTAACTCCCCTTCACAATCGATCCGTTCCCGACAATGGAGTTGTCGAGCAACGCCTTGTGCACTTGCGCGTCTTCGCTGATGATGGAGTTCCGAACAACCGACTCCGTGATGGACGCACGCTCACCAACGGTCGTATATGGGCCAATTACGCAATGAGAAATGGTCGCCGTGGAGGCGATAAAGACGGGCTCAACTACAACGACCCCATCCATTTTTCGCGAGGTGGACTTCTTCTCCAGCAGGGAGCGGTTCGTCGAAAGCAGCGTCTCAGGCTTCCCGCAGTCATACCAACCCTCAACCGGAAAAGTGGTCATCTTCTCCCCCCGCTCAATCATCATTTGCAGTGCATCTGTTAGCTGATACTCCCCTTTCGTCCGTTTGTCCTTTTCGACGATCTCGTTCAAACAGGACACCAGGAGCCCTGGATTGTGAATGTAGTACAGACCCACGATAGCCAGGTTGCTTACCGGTTTCTCAGGCTTCTCCACAAGCCGCGAGATGGAACCGTTCACCATTTCCGCAACACCAAAACGCCGGGGGTCATCCACTGCCTTGACGCCCAGGGATGAATGAGAGAGCTTGAGAACGGGGAGAAGGTCTACGTCGAAAATAGTATCGCCCAGAATGATGAGAATCGGATCGCGCCCGATCGTGTGTTTGGTGAGATAAATTGCATGGCCGAGCCCGAGCCGATCTTCCTGCTCTACGTAGTCCACTGTGAATGATGGATACGTACTGGAGACGTACTCCCTGATTTTCTCACTCATATGGCCAACGATAATCGTTGCTTCGGTAACGCCCTCAGCGATAATCTTGTCGAGAATATGAGCCAGGATGGGTTTCCCCGCCACATTCAGAAGCACTTTCGGGATGGTGAATGTGTGAGGTCGGAGTCTGCTTCCTACTCCAGCCACCGGAATGATCGCACGCATGAGTGAAAATGGGATGATGAAACAGGTCAATTGCAAAAATTGCATGAAAAGGTACACAAGAATCCCAAGAGAAGCAAGGCAACCAGCACTCGACACATTCGACCACTACCCGCGAAAAAACACTTGAAGCCGCGTAGCTCTCGACGGAGATGTGCAAGATGACGTACAACGCGTCCACATTGATTATCAGGCATGAAATCGTTATCATTTTTCTGAATCGCCACATTGACATCCCCTTGGTTCTTCATGCCCAGCCGAAACCCTTCGCGAACGACCCCCTCACGCAAAAAGCAACACGTCAATATCACGTTGACTAAGGATGTAGGGTTCAGGACCAAGACGACCGGACTGGAACACCTCGAATTCGTGCACAACGCTCTCCCTGAAGTTCATTTTTCCGAGATCGACACCACGACATCCTTCCTCGGCAGGCAACTCAACCTCCCTCTGATGGTCTCGTGCATGACCGGCGGATATGCGGACGCATGGACAATCAACCGCGAGCTTGCAGAAGTCGCACAGGAGATTGGCATCGCCATGGGGGTGGGCAGCCAGCGACAGGCCCTCGAAGACAAGACCTACCATCGGACGTTCAGTGTTGTCCGTGAAGCCGCGCCCGACATTCCTATTGTTGGCAACATTGGCGCCTCAGAAGTCGCCCGAATGGAGAGCGTCGATTCAATCCAGAGGCTGGTGGACTTGATCAAAGCCGATGCCTTTGCCGTCCATCTCAACCCGTTGCAAGAATTCCTCCAACCCGAAGGGAACACTGACTTCCGTGGTGTGTTGTCTGGTATTGGACGGCTTGTGAACGGTCTCTCGGTTCCGGTGATCGTCAAGGAAATTGGCGCAGGTATCTCCGCAGAAGTCGCCCGGAGGCTTGTCGAGATGGGGGTGACGCATATCGATATCGCCGGCGCGGGGGGAACAAGCTGGGCAGGCGTAGAGGCACTTCGCCGAAAGGACCGGGAGTTCGCAACCCAATTCTGGGATTGGGGAATACCAACGGCTCGCGCGATTCGGGATGTTGTACAACTCAAAGGCAACAACGTGCAATTCACCCTCATCGCCTCCGGGGGAATTGTCTCGGGCATCGATGCCGCCAAGTGTATTGCTTTGGGTGCGGATCTTGTAGCTTCTGCGCGACCACTATTGCTTGCATGGAAGAAGGACGGAAGGAAGGGCGTCCACACTCTCCTCAACCGCTGGCGACAAGAATTGAAAGGGGTGATGTTCCTGACCGGATCCTCGTCCATCACAGCTCTACAGCGCGCGCCATTGGTCTCCTACGGAGCTGCATGAACCACGCCGCCTTTCAGCGCCGCTACAGACGGTTGCGTGACCAGATCGATCGCCACCTGCGGACTCTGGTCAACAGGCAATACCCCAGGGATTTCTCCCGTTCATTGTCCTATGTCCTCCGTGCGCGAGGAAAGCGTGTCCGCTCGACATTGGTTATGGTTTCATGCGAGGCGGTCGGTGGGCGCGCGGCGGACGCGATCCACGCCGGCGCGGCGGCAGAGATGATGCATAACTTCACCCTTGTCCACGACGACATCATGGACCACGCGGCTACCCGTCGGGGGCAACCCACGGTCCACACCAAATGGGATCCGAGTATCGCTCTTCTGACCGGTGACGTGTTGCTTGGAATGGCATACCAGAGCCTGCTCCTCACGAAGACAAGACGCATGCCGCAATTGGTTGATCTCTTCACCGAAGGTTTACTGGATGTCTGCGAAGGACAGGCGCTCGATCTCGATTTCGAACGCCGACAACGGGTCACGCTCAGGGAATACTCCTCCATGATTGACAAGAAGACGGGAGCGTTGCTCGCCATGTCTGCAGGAATTGGAGGAGTGATTGGTGGCGGGACAAGAGAAGAAGTGCGGGCGCTTTACCGGTTTGGGCTCCATCTCGGGCGGGCATTTCAAATACAGGATGATCTCCTTGACGTCGTTGCCGACCAGAAGGAGTTTGGCAAGAGGATCGGGGGCGACATTGTTGAACGGAAGAAAACATTCCTTGCACTCACCGCACTGGAGCGCACAAGCGGCAACGACAGGCAATTGCTACGGGAAGTGTTCGGGAGACAGGGGACACTGAAGACATACCAACATCATGTGGTTGCAGACGTCACGGCCATCTACCGGCGATATGGTGTCATCGAAGCCGCGCAGCGCCAGATTGCCCGGGAGACGCATCTCGCACAACGAATGCTCCGTCTTCTTCCGAAAAACAACGGATCGGCAATGCTCCTCTGGTTTTCCGATCTTCTCTTGCACAGGATGTCCTGAAGTATGATCGAACGCCAGATCACAATTCGGAACAGGGCCGGTCTCCATACGCGCCCGGCGGCAACATTGGTGAAGACCGCGGCAAAGTTTCAGGCGGAGTTTATGATCCAGAAAGACAGCTTCGAGATCAATGGAAAGAGCATCATCGGCGTGATGACACTGGCCGCAGAACAGGGCTCCACCCTTCTCCTGAAGTTTGACGGCCCGGACGAGGAGCAAGCAGCAGAGGCGGTAGTTTCATTATTCGAACGCGGCTTCGACGAACAGTAGCCCATGGACACGACAATATCGACATCCGGAGAAATCGTCTTCAAGGGAATCGCCGCCGCACCCGGCATTGCGATCGGCCCTGCGTATCTCTACAGCAAACTCGTCCCCCGCGTGGAGGTGAAGAGCATCGCCGCGTCGGAAGTTGATGGAGAGAAGGAGCGACTCCGTACCGCCACTGCCCGGGCGGAAAAGGAACTCCAGAAGATCCTCGCATTTGCCGAACAGAAACTCGGTTCGCAACATGCAAAGATTTTCGAAGCTCAAATCATGATCTTGAATGACGCGATCCTGATGCAGGCGATCGAAAACAGGATCAGCACCGAGCTGAAGAACGCGGAGCACATTGTTTCGGACGAGATCAGCAAGTACAAACGGTTGATGTTGGCTGCGGACGATGAATACATGCACGAGCGCGCCCACGATGTGGACGATGTGATGAATCGCATCATCCGGAACGTCCAGGACCAGAAGCTCTACTCCCGTCTCGAAGGAGAGTCCATCATCATCTCTGAGACGCTTGTAGCGGCAGATACAGTCATCTTCAGCCGAAATCAGGTGCTTGGATATGCCACAGACCTGGGCGGAGTCAC
This sequence comes from Bacteroidota bacterium, assembly GCA_035687895.1. Lineage (GTDB taxonomy): Bacteria > Bacteroidota > Ignavibacteria > UBA10030 > UBA6906 > JAERML01. Next base: position 28,141 of record DASRUE010000077.1, read on the forward strand.
TTCGCACGCAGCGCTGCTTTCTCGCTCGCTCAAGATCCCCGCCGTTGCAGGTCTACGCACAGCAACAAAGGCCGTCAGCACGGGAGACTTCATTGCGATCGATGGATACGCAGGTGTCCTTATTGTACGGCCCTCCGAAGAAACTCTGGAGACGCTCCGGCGGAAGGCGGAACGGTTCCGTCTCTTCGAAGAACAGCTCGTCGGAATCGCAGGGCTCGCGGCCGACACACCGGACCACAAGCACATAGAGCTCTCGGCGAACATTGAGTTCGCGGAGGAGATTGACTTCGCACGCGTGCAGGGTGCGATTGGTGTGGGCCTGTACCGAACGGAGAGCCAACTCATTGGTCGCCCCACCTATCCCAGCGAAGATGAACAGTACGAAGCGTACAAGACGGTGGCAGATGGTATTTATCCTCACCCCGTGATCTTTCGAACGTTTGACGTAGGGGGCGACAAGCTGGCACCTGATGCGTCTCACGAAGAGAATCCATTTCTTGGTTGGCGCGGGATCCGCGTCATGTTAGACCGCCCGGAGCTGTTCATGACCCAGTTGCGGGCACTGCTGCGTGCGAGCGCACAAAAGAACGTACGCATTATGTTCCCGATGATAAGTACGCTGAAGGAAGTGCGCAAAGCAAAGGCGTTCGTCAAGCAGGCAAAGGCAGAGTTAAAAGCAGAGGGGATTCCATTTGATGCACGCATCAAAGTGGGCGTGATGATCGAAGTTCCGTCAGCAGCAATCCTTGCAAACGAGATTGCGCGGGAAGTCGATTTTCTCAGCATTGGCTCCAATGACCTCATCCAATATCTTCTCGCTGTGGACAGGGGCAACACACTGGTAGCGCCGCTTTACCAACAGTTCAACCCGGCGGTCCTGCGAACCTTGAAGACCATTGTCGACGCGGGGCATGCCAACAATATCTGGGTGGGGATGTGCGGCGAAATGGCGGGCGACCCGCTGGCGAGCGTCTTGCTCGTCGGACTTGGTTTGGACGAGCTGAGCGTCATCCCAACGGTTCTGCCGGAGATCAAGAAGATCATCCGCACCATCACCTATAAGGATGCAAAACGGATTGTAGACAAGGCTCTGACACTCCAGACGGAAGAGGAAATCAAGGAATACCTTTCCACGTTCGTGCACAAAAAAGTGCCGGAGCTCCCTTTCGATGCCTGACCCCAACTATCACTATCAAGGAATGCTATGACGTTTGAAGAAATCTTTGCCGTTGATACATCCAACATGTACAACCTGATCCGGAGTTTTCCGCAGCAAGTGGAAGATGCCATGCGGATCGGAGCCGGCGCAAAAGTCAGACTGAATACACGCGGTGTGGAGCAGATCGTTCTGTGCGGGCTCGGGGGTTCGGCAATCGGTGGGGATCTGCTCAAGAGCTACCTTGCCGGTGAATTGACTATCCCGTTCGTGGTCAACCGGCATTACACGTTGCCGAAGTTCGTCGGGAAGAAGTCGCTGGTCATCATCTCGAGCTACTCAGGAAACACAGAAGAGACAACCGCAGCGTACAAGGAAGCGATCAAGCGGGGCGCAAAGATCCTTGCCATTTCATCCGGCGGAACGGTTGCAAAAATGGCAGCGAAGCACAAACACCCGCTCATCAAGATTCCCGGGGGACTTCCACCCCGCGCCGCGCTCGGATACTCCTTCTTTCCTCTGCTGACCGTCCTTGGAAAGCTCGGCCTGATCAAGAACAAGAGAAAAGACATGAACGAAACGCTCGGGTTGCTGCGCGCAAAAGCCGATGTGTACAG
>DASRUE010000078.1:0-22396 GCA_035687895.1 Bacteroidota bacterium
GTCGCTGCTCTGGGTTTCGCGCAGACAGCAAGCGTCGGGCAGCGGCACAGTACTTGCGATCGGGGCGCATCCGGACGATATCGAGCTTGGGTGTGGTGGCGCGTTGGCAAAGTACAAGGAACTGGGCTATGAAGTTCATGGCCTGGTCATGACGTCCGGAGAGCAAGGCAACCCGTATCTCACGAAAGGGAAAAGCAGGAGCGTCGAAGCGAAGGACGGAGCCGGTGTGCTCGGTCTCGACAGTCTCGGAGTGTTTGCGTTCCGGGACACGAAGCTCTTTTCACATCTCAATGATATGAAGGACGTCATTGAGGCCAGGATCAGAGAAACAAATCCCGACATCATCATCACCCAATCCCCTCATGACATTCACCAGGATCACAAGGCGGTCTTCGAAGCCACCAAGATTGCTGCCCGGGGGCCGAGGACGGTTCTGTGCTACGAGGATGTCTCCACCGAACCACACTTCGTTCCGAACTACTTTGTGGATATCACAGAATATATTGAGGACAAGGTCGTTGCTGTGGGATCGCACAGGACGCAGAAAGGAAAGTTGTACATGGAGCCAGAGGGGATCAGGGGGCGGGCTGCACATCGAGGCATGCAGTCCGGCGTCCGGTACGCGGAAGCGTTCCTGATGTACAAGGGGGTGGATGCATGTCCGCAGTAAGCATCCTGTTCGTTGCGTGCGGACTGACGGTATTCATCCTCGGGCTGCAGACGGTGCTCTTTGTCCCGCTTGCGTTGTACTATGAATGGTGGAAAAAACGGACACTGGCAAGGCTCAAAGGAGGTGCACTGCCATTCGTTTCGGTCATCGTTCCTGCGTACAATGAAGAGAATACCATCGGTTTGTCCGTAAGCTCAATTCTGCGATCAGACTACCCGTCGTTCGAAGTCATTGTCGTAAATGATGGCTCAACCGACAGGACCCAAGATCAACTCGGGCCGCTTCTTGATGCCGGGAAAATTATTTATGTCCATAAGAGCAACGGCGGCAAAGCCAGTGCTTTGAATGCGGGGATCGTCCGGGCACGCGGCGAAGTGGTGCTCTACACCGATGCAGATTCCTTCTTCAGGCTTGACACTATTCGAAATATGGCGCGTTGGTTTGCGGACTCCCGCGTTGATGCTGTGTGCGGCAACGACACGCCGATCAGGCCGGAGAACGCGCAGCAGAAGCTCCTCACCATTACAACGCATATCGGCTCGGGCTTTGTGCGTCGCGCCCTCTCGGTGCTGAATGTCTTGCCAATCATCTCGGGCAACCTGGGTGCTGTCCGCGTTGCCCGGCTCCGACAGGTCGGCGGCTTTTCGAATCTCTGGGGTGAGGATCTCGATCTGACGTTCAAACTCCATGCGGCGGGGGCCCGGATTGTGTTCGACCCCGGGGCGATCGTTGAATGTGATGTCCCGGCAACGGTCGCATCCCTCTGGAAACAGCGCATCCGCTGGATGAGGAGTTTTCTCAAAATCTGTCGCATACATCGGGGGCTTTTCTTTTCTCCGAAGCATGCCCCGTTCTCACTCTATTTGCCGTTCAACTGGTTGAGTATGGTGGTTGTACCGTTGCTTCAGGTGGTGGCGCTTTTTCTTCTGCCTGTAGCCATTACTAATGGCCTCTATGATAGCGCAGGCATTTTCGAGATCATCTCGTACCTCGGTTTCATTCTTTTCTTCATGCTTGCAGTGTTCAGTACCATGCTGGATAGGTCGTGGCGGCATCTCTCCTACATTCCAGTGTATGGTTGGTTGATCGTTCCTTTCTCGTATTTCTACAATGCTGTTCTTCTTGCTTCGCTCTATCTTGAACGGACGCGGTCGGAAGAGACGTGGGGACTCCAAAACCGCAGGCGGGTTGATGCGACGCCTGTGTCGCGTAGGTTTAATCGCGGGCGAGTGGCAGTTGCACTGTCCGTTCTGGCCGTGGCAGGGGCGGGGATCATCCTGACGAGGATCTCGGCAACTGAGCGCACCACTGCGCATCGTACTACAGCCGTGTCGGTCACGGTTGCTACCCACTTTGATGCGTGGGAGGACCCTGCACAGGCGGTTGTTTCTCTCGTGGAGAACCCAAGGGCGGCCGGTCTTATGAACGTGGTGGGGGTGGGGGCGGGGAGAGCGGAGTGGAATAACTTCCGGTGGGAGGGGCATCCTGAAACCTGGAGCAATGATCAGCGTTCTTCCGCCTCCGATCTTATGGAGGATGCGGTAAGCACTTTTCACAGGTCGGGGAAGGGTGTTGTGGCAATCATTGATTTCTATGCGCCACAGTTCGTCAATGCGCACAAGGATCTTGCTGCGATTGCCGCCGATGGAACACGAAGCCAGGAACAGGTTTGCTTAATCGAATTAGTGAACGGGGAATACGGTCGGCAGATCGTTGCCATGGCGACGTACCTCGCCCGGCATTATGAGATCGACGCCATAGGATTAACAGAGCTTGAATACAACAGGTATTGCTACGACAACCGATGTCTTGCCTCATTCCGCACCAGCACGGGAAAGAACGATTGGCCGCGGCGGTTCCTCACATCGACAGTAGACCGTGATGACCCTGAGGTCGGGCGATGGAAATCCGCACTGATGGCAACGTACCTGAAACAAATCGCGGACTCAGTCCACATGTATGGCAAACGGCTCTACGTGGACGTCCCCGTGCATCTGGATGAACTATCGACAGAGGGAATGGCGTCGGGACTTTACTATCCGCACTTGCTGAAGTTTACGGACGCTCTGGTGGTGTGGGATTATTTCTATCTTGACGGTCGGCCAGCGGAATCCTCCGAAGACGTGGCGCGGTTCTTCACAACGAGATACGGATCGGACAGGGTGGTGATCTCCATCGGACTATGGGGAAAGGAAAAACCCGTGCGTGCCGGCGAGCTCGCGATTGCAGTGCGGAGTTCCCTGAACGGCGGCGCAACTGCGCTCTGGATTACACCCAGCCATCTCATGGCATCGGCACATTGGGACAGCCTGCATGTCGCGCTCGGTTTCAAACAGACCCCCGGTTCGGGTGTTCCCTGAGCAATGCGATTCTTGCATCAAAGTGGTACACTTGCTATATTTCTCCACCTCATTCACTCAATCTCTGTTTCCACTTCGCGGAAGGAGATCATCAAATGAAGGCACTACTACGAGTCGCGGTTGTTCTCATGCTGGGCGTTCTTCTCAATGAGCCTTCTGCGGCTTTGCCGAGATTTGCAAGCAGGACCGGTGCAAAGTGCCAATCATGTCACGTCAATCCCTCGGGTGGAGGCATGCGCCAGATCTTCGGTGTCCAGTACGGGCGCGACCAACTCCCCGTTCCCACGTGGTCAGAAGATCTCGGGCTGGAAGATTTTTCCACCAACCTGACCGAATTCGTATCCGTCGGGGCAGATTTCCGGACACTTTACTTTGTGCAAGAAAGTCCGACCGCGACCAACAACGCCTTTTGGGAAATGCAGGGAGATGTGTACCTGAATTTCAAGCTTGCAAAAAAAGTGAGCATATATTTGGATAAGGGACTCTACCAGGGATTCGAAATCTTCGGCCTCCTCAATATCCTTCCCGCAAACGGTCACGTTAAGTTGGGACGGTTCCTTCCAAACTACGGTATGAAACTCGACGACCACCGGGCGTTCACCCGCTTCTACACCGGACTGACACCGGAAGGGAGAGGCCTCAGCAGCGGCAGCGCAACACTTCCGGGAGGTGAACTCACTGGAGCAGAAGTTGCAGTCTCCCCTGGTTCGGTAACGATCATGGGGGGAGTTTACAACGCGTCTGACTCATATGGATCTGCCACTACCAGAAACAAGGCTCTTCTCGGAAGGGCAGAGGGGATGTTCCAGCTTACGGAGCAGGCGAACCTCGGGCTTGGGGTAAATGTGTTTACAAAGAAGAATGCTTCTGGCAGCGTAAGGACAACGCTATTCGGTGGATTCGGGTCGCTCAGCTATCAGAACGTCACCGTTCTTGGAGAAGTAGATCTTATTCAGCACAAACTTGGGGGCACCAAACTAACCGAGCTTGCAACGTTTGTAGAAATAGATTATGTGGTTACCTCTGGGTTGGATTTGAAAATTGGCTATGACTTTTACGATCCCAACAAGGATCTCAAGACAGGCTCAACATCACGGTATAGCATCGGGCTCGAATTCTTCCCAATCGCCGGGGTTGAAGTCCGGCCCATCTATCGTATTGTGAAGGATGAGCCCATCGAAGTCAAGAACAACGAGTTCAATTTGGTGATTCACTTCTATCTATGATGAGGTAAGACTGATGGTCATGCGGCGCCTTCTAATACTCACCTCCCTGGTATCGGGTATCCTTTTCCTTATCGGAAGTTGTAAAGACATGGGAAATGAAGTGCCTCTCGCTCCTTTGAAATTTGCCAAGAGCAGTTTCAAACTTGGGATAGGTGGATCCAATGGCACCCGGATCTCCGGCGGAACGCCTCCATACCTCTTGGTTTCAGAAGGCGACACGACTATCGTTAAGCCGTCCATTGCAGGTGATTCCCTGGTGTTTCGTGCCGTTCGAGTTGGAAACTCCACCATTGTTGTGGGGGATAACAGCTCACCGAGACTCACGACCGCGTTAACTATCACAGTCACCTTTTTTGCAGTCGCTCAGGACTCTTTTTCCCTCTTTGTCGGTGGTTCTGCTTCAACAACGATTTCGGGTGGGACACCTCCCTACTCGGTCGTTTTCAACAGTGACCCTACAAATGTGCAGGTTGCTATTACAGGCGCTACTCTGAACATCAACGCAATTGATGCTGGGAGTTCAACGATTATTGTTGCTGACAGCGGCTCGGTATTCGAGGATACGATCAACGTGAATGTAATAGAGCTTTCGTTTGCGACGCACATTCAGCCGATCTTTATTGCAAATTGTGTAAACGCCGGGTGTCACCCCGGTAACGGTTCTCCCTTCTCGCTGCAAACCGGAGTGAGCTACGGTAATCTCGTGGAAGTAAACGCAATCACCGGTCCGTGTGCCGGCGATAAGCGTGTGAAGCGATCCGATGCAACAGCAAGTGCATTGATAAAACGTCTCGAGGGAACATGCGGTCAGCAAATGCCGCTGGGGGGTACACCGCTGTCAGCGTCGCAAATACAACTGATAGGGGACTGGATCAACCAGGGAGCAGCGAACAATTGAGGGAGGATATCGATGAGGCTGGGATCCGTTGTTCACATGAGAATTTTCGTCATTGCTCTGATACTTGCATCTCATTCATGCTCGAAGGACGAAACCCCGTCGTCCTCGCAACAACAGCAGGCGGGTAGTCTGAGAGCCGAACCGTCTTCGGTAACGGTAAGTACAAATCAAACAAGAACAGTTGCAGTAAGCGCGGGCGTCCCTCCGTACTTGATTGCATCTGCACCAAGTCCGAACCTTGCAACGGCGCAGTTTGTAAACGCGACTCTTGATACTTCTGTTCTTTCCATTACAGGCGTTTCAGTGGCAACGGGATCAACATCGGTGAGGATCAAAGACAGCTCGCCATCACCAGAAAAGGAAGTCACCATCCAGATTTCAAAGGTGCCATAACAGTGCAACCAAAAGATGCGTTTGACTGTTTGTAAACTAGTATGTCCAATTTGATAAAGGGAGGTTGTGGTGAGAGTGTGGATCCTTGTTGCAGCGGTTATGATGTTTACAGTTGGAGCAATGGGACAAGAGGCAAGGAAACAGAAGAACGGCGCGTCAGTCTCCTTCAAGAAGGATGTGTTTCTCATTATCAAGAAGCAATGTCTTCCGTGCCATGCAGAGGAAAACTTCAATCCGAGCGAACTCTCGCTGGATTCTTATGAGCTGCTCATGGCCGGCGGGAAGCACGGGTCACCGGTGATCGCGGGTAAGCCCAAACAGAGTATCCTGATTCAGAAACTCAGCACCACCCCCCCATTTGGGGATCCCATGCCGTTCGACACGAAGAAGAAGAAAGGTGAACCATCAAAAAAGAAACTGAGCGATGAGGAGATCAAACTCATTACCGACTGGATCGATCAAGGAGCAAAGGACAACTGAGCTCGAATGAAGCGACGAACCCCGACAAGAGTCGGGGTTCTTTGTTTTATGGAGTGCTCGCGCAGGTATTGGACGCCCGTCGAACAATGCACGTTGTAGAAATCGTTGAAATGAGTTAACAAGCTGCTTGCATTGCTTCTCTTCGAGATTCTCCCGATATTTCTTTACATAATCCTGCAACACCTCTCCTGCAATGGAAGAACAATCAACGGTCAACATATCAGCGGTTCTGAATGCAATCAGACGCTCGCAACACCGGATTGTAAAGGGTTTGATTGCAATTGCGCTCTTTGGCGGGTTGGCAATGATGTTTCCGCGTGGAGAGTCCATCGAACTTGACTACAAGCTCGGGTCCGTCTGGGCACAGAAGGACCTCATTGCGCCATTCTCGTTCCCTATTTACAGAGAAGAATGGGAATATGAGCGTGATGTAGCGCGCGCCCGCAAAAGTGTCTATCCCGTATTTGAACGTGATACCAAGGTTGGGTACCAAGCGATTGACCGCCTGAGAAAGTTCATGAACGAGATGCAGAAGGCCGCACGGCTCCGGTCGCAACTCAAGCGGACAGGGAGCGATCGTTCAACAGCGTACGATTCCTCGCAGTTCTCGCAGGCCGCAGCCGGTCTCGAGATACCATTTACCGAACAGGAGTGGGATCTCCTCTCTGCACTCTCCGGTAGCGGAGGATTTTCCGCAATGACGGATGTGTTGGTCTCTGCATTCGAAGCGTATCTCGCCACGGGAATTCTCGACACCAGCAAGTCTGGAATTTCACCCGAGGAGATTGCGCTGCGCAAAGGGAATAGCGAAGAGATCATCAACTCAAGCCGTCTGTTTGATCACAATGACATCCGCGCGTTGCTTGAGCACGATTTAAAGAAGGCGTACAAGACGGACCCACGAATTAATGCCCTGGCATATAAGATCGGCATTACGTTTATCACACCGAACCTCAAGTTCAACGCTGCAGCGACCGAGTTGGGGGCCCGGGCGGCAATCGAGGCAGTCGCTCGCACCAACGGGTTTGTTCAGGAGAACGAGCGTGTTGTCAGCAAGCATGAGCGGATTACGCCGGAGATCAAGCTCAAGCTGGAATCGCTCCAGCGAGCCAAGGCGGACAGGGGAAGTGAGACCGATAGGATGACCCAACTCCTTGGCATCGTCCTGCATGTCGCGATGGTCGTCGTCCTTTACGGGATCTACCTCTACCTCTTCCGGAAGAAGATCTTCTGGAACAACCGCCGGATGGCCCTCATCGGACTGGTCATCCTGATGGAAGGGTTCTTTGCGTACCTGACCCGGGAGCTGGATGTTAATGCGCCGCTTGAGTATCTGATCTTTGTCCCCGCCGCTTCGATGTTGTTGACGATCATTTTCGATTCACGCGTCGGGTTCTATGGAACAGTAATCATCGCATTTCTGACGGCTGGCATCAGGGGGAATGATTACACTATCGCACTCGCGTCGCTGGTTGCGGGGGCATTATCCGTTTACACCGTCCGTGATGTGAAAAACCGTACCCAGATCTTCCGGTCGTTGGGATTCATCGCGCTGGGATACACCGTTGCCATTCTTGCCATCGGGATGGAACAGTTCGCGTCCATCAAGGTCATCCTTGAACAACTCACGTTCGGCGTCACCAATGCTATTATTTCACCCGTGCTGACATACGGTATGCTTATCTTCTTCGAGCGGGTCTTCAAGGTGACGACCGACCTGACACTGATGGAGCTTTCCCATTTCAACCATCCCCTCATGCGCCAGTTATCCGAACAAGCACCGGGAACCTACCATCATAGCATGACAATGGCGAGTCTGGCAGAGGCGGCAGCGCTCGCCGTGAGAGCAAACGAGGTACTCGCCCGCGTGGGAGCGTACTTTCATGATGTGGGAAAGATTGTAAAGCCAACCTATTTTGTGGAGAATCAGAAAGGCTCGCGTAACAAGCACGATAAGCTCGCTCCGCGTATGAGCTCGCTGATTATTTCCGCGCACGTGAAAGATGGCATTGCCCTTGCGCGCGAGTACGATCTGCCGGAGGAGGTGGTAGACTTTATTCCAATGCATCACGGGACGACACGGATCGAGTACTTCTATGATAAAGCGCTCCAACTAGCTCACCGCTCCGACGATGAAACAAAGGTGGACGAAATCAAGGACCAGGACTACCGGTACCCGGGACCAAAACCGCAGACAAAGGAAACAGGTATCCTGATGCTGGCAGATGGCATTGAAGCGAGTGCACGCACGCTGGAGGATCCGTCTCCTCAAAAACTGGAAGCCCTGATTGATGAATACATCCGGAAACGGTTTGAAGAGGGTGAGCTGGATGAATGCCCGTTGACGTTGAAGGACCTCACCAAGATCAAGGCTGCATTTCTGTCCGTGCTGGTGGGAATTTACCACACACGCGTGAAGTATCCTGCCACTGCAAAGAAGCAGTTGCCCGAGCAGACGAAACCTGCAGCAGCATCGACCATTTCCGATGGTGGGAACGTCCGTGGGAGTGGAACGTGATCAAGTACTGCACCGACTATTTGCATTTCCTTCAACTCGAGAAGAACTCCTCGCACAACACCATTGCATCGTACAAGCTGGATATTACCCGGTACCTGGAGTTTCTGCGGGACCAGAACATCCGGAGTCTGGATGAGGTGACAGAAATGCATGCATCGCAGTTCCTCGGCTCACTCAGGAGCAAGGGGCTGTCTCCCCGTTCGGTAACGAGGTCGTTCTGCGCCATCCGTGGTTTTTACAAGTTTCTTCTTGGTGACGGCATCGTCAAAACCAACCCGACCGAATCGATCGATGCGCCCAAGCTTCCGCGCGCCTTGCCGGATGTCTTGACGCAAGCAGAAGTGGATTCGATACTCAACCAGCCGGCGCCTTCACCACAGGATAAGAAGAACCTGTGGCTCAGGGACAAGGCGATCCTCGAAGTGCTGTACGCAACAGGTATCCGCGTGTCAGAGTTGACCGGCCTCAGGCAATCGAATGTCCTTCCGAAAGAAGGGATCGTCCGTGTGTTGGGCAAGGGGTCGAAAGAACGGATCGTCCCGATCGGGGGCTCGGCGCTCCGCTGGCTGGATAGGTACAAGGTGGAGACCCGCGCCGTCCTGCAGCGGCGTGAGAAATCCGGCGATGCCGTATTCTTGAATGCGCGTGGTGCGCCGATGACGCGAATGTCCATCTGGAACATCGTCCAGACCTATACGCGCAAGGCCGGCATCTCCAAGGAGGTCCATCCCCATACCTTCCGCCACTCTTTCGCCACGCATCTGTTGGAAGGAGGTGCAGACCTGCGCGCTGTCCAGGAGATGCTGGGCCACGCCGATATTGCTACAACGCAGATCTACACGCATATTGACCGTGAGTATTTGAAAGAAGTCCACCGTACATTTCACCCGCGCGGCTGATCGAGCGCGTAGTGTCTTTGAGGAGAACGTCATGCACCATCATGAAACAACTGGTAAGACGCTGACCCTGGCAGACCTGCGGCAGGATATTGTCGGCATCGATACGCTCGTCCCGCTGCTGGATGGCTCGGAACGGCCGTATGTGTTTCTCGATAATGCTGCCAGCACACCGACGCTTAAGCGCGTACTCAAATGCGTAGAAGAGTTCATGGCGTGGTATTCTGGCGTGCATCGCGGCACCGGCTTCAAGTCGTTGATTGCCACGGAAGTCTTCGACCGCGCCCATGACGTTGTCGGAAATTTTGTTGGCGCGGACCCGGAAACGAACACCGTGATCTTCACAAAAAACACCACAGAGTGCATCAACAAGCTGGCCAACAGGTTCAATTTCTCTCCGGATGATGTGGTCATAACCACAGCCATGGAACATCATTCGAACGATCTCCCATGGAGAAAGCACGCGCGTGTGGTCCATATCGGAATCACCCCCGATGGCCATCTGGACCTTGACGCCTTGAAGAAATCCATAACACAGTTTGCCGGACGGCTGAAGCTCGTTGCGATCAATGGCGCATCGAACATCACCGGCATATGTTCCCCCATTCATACAATTGCCGCTTGGACTCATGCAGCGGGAGCAAAGATCTTTGTGGATGCCGCACAACTTGCGCCGCACCGACCGATAGATATCCTGCCCGACGACGATCCGATGCATATTGATTTCGTTGCCCTGTCTGCGCACAAGATGTATGCTCCGTTTGGTACTGGAGCACTTATCGGGCCGGTGGACTTTTTTGAAGCAGGCGATCCGGACGTTGTGGGTGGAGGTGTTGTCGATATGGTTACTCTTGACACCGCACATTGGAACCATCCTCCACACAAAGAGGAGGCCGGCAGCCCGAACGTCATCGGTGGTGTTGCTCTTGCTGAAGCAGTCGCTGTTCTGCAAAATGTTGGGATGGATGAAATTGCCACCCACGAGTCAGAGTTGCTTGACTATGCATATGGCAAGCTCAAACGCCTGAGGGGTCTGACCCTCTACGGCCCCTTGGAGGACCTCTCGGAGAAGGTGGGAGTTATCCCGTTCAGCTTGGATGGAATGCACCATTCGTTGGTTGCCGCTATTATCGGAACAGAGGGCGGGATAGGTGTTCGCAACGGCTGCTTTTGTGCACATCCGTACGTGAAGAAACTCCTCAAAGTTACACCTGATGAGGACCACGCAATTACGCAAGAGGTGCTTTCCGGCAACAAATCTCGCATGCCAGGAATGGTACGGGCAAGCCTTGGGTGCTATAACACGACGGATGATATCGACGTCCTTGTGAATGTTCTCGAGCGAATTGTTCGCGGCGAATACAAAGGGAAATACGTGCAAGACATTTCCTCCGGTGCATTTCATGCGAACGGATACCAGGTGGACTACAGTAAGTATTTTTCGTTCTTTGATTTTATGGAACGGCCGGCCCGTCGAACGCACTCCGAGGCATCATGAGCGGAGACCGACACCGCGTGCAAGAGTTCGCGTATGACAACAACCAACTGATGGTGGAATCGCTTCGGCTGCGAGAAGTCGCGGAGCGGTTCGGAACGCCACTCTACGTGTATAGTAAACGCGCCATTGTTTATCATTGCAGTCACATCGAAAGCGCGTTCGATGGCTACCCGCACCTCACCTGCTATGCAGTGAAGGCCAACAGCAACAGGGCACTCATGAAGATCATCGCTCAGGAAGGGCTGGGGGCGGATGTTGGTTCGAAGGGAGAGCTCTACCTGGCCCTTGCCGCCGGGTTTTTGCCCGCGAAGATTTCATTCAGTGGTGTGGGGAAAAGAGATGATGAAATGGAGTATGCACTGGAGAAGGGGATAGCGGCGTTTAATGTGGAATCGACCGAAGAGCTTGAGGTTCTGAATGGCATTGCCGGCCGGATGGGAAAACGTGCGCGCATTCTTCTCCGGGTCAATTTGGACATCGACGCGGGGGGCCATGCATATGTCTCAACGAGCTTGAAGGAGAACAAGTTCGGCATTGGTTCGGAGAAAGCGATTGGCGTATTGAAGTGGGCGCAAGGGTTGCCACATATCGATGTCGGCGGCCTACATAGCCATATTGGCTCGCAGATTATTCAGGCAAAAATTTTTCTTTCCGCAGCGCGTTTGTTAGTGAACCTTGTGAACAGTGCCCGCGAGGCAGGCGTCCCAGTGGAGGACCTCGATTTTGGCGGAGGCTACGGTGTGCAATATCATGGGTTCATCAGTCATCCCGCACTCCCTGATGATCGTCCAGAAGGTGAGGATCTCTCTACCGCGCTGCTGATCAAAGCCGTTCTTCCAATTCTCAAAGAAGCGGGTTGCCGGCTTTCGATTCAGCCTGGCCGCTCAATCGCTGCTCATGCCGGTGTGCTGGTTTGCAGGGTTCTCTATCGCAAGGAGGGGGATGCGAAGACGTTTGTAGTGGTGGACGGCGGCATGAACGACCTGATCCGGCCCAGCTTGTACCATGCCTACCACCAGATCGTCCCGCTGGCAGTGAATGAGGCTCCACATGAAACAGTAGACGTGGTCGGTCCGTTATGTGAGTCGGGAGACTTCTTTGCCATTGACCGGACGCTCCCCCATCTGAAACGCGGGGATTTCGTTGCGCTGATGTGTGCCGGCGCATACGGCTTCGTTCTTTCTTCCAACTATAATGCACGGCCACGGCCGGCAGAAGTGCTTGTGGACGGCGAGACATGCACGTTGATCAGGGGGCGGGAGACAATCGAAGAGTTATAAAACGTTGAACCATTCGAGGATTTTGCATGCGTGTCTGGAACGTTGCCGTTGTCGGCGCAACCGGGCTGGTAGGGAGGAAGATGATTCAGGTGCTCGAAGAGCGGAGGTTTCCCGTAGGGAACATCCTTTTTCTTGCGTCGGAACAGTCCATCGGGAAGGAGGTGACCTTCGGTGGGATGGTACATCGTGTGCAGAGGCTGACACCCGATTCGTTTGTAGGAATTGAGCTGGCGCTGTTCTCCGCGGGCGCCGCGGTAAGTAAGGAGTTCGCACCCCACGCTGTCCGCGCGGGGACACTTGTCATCGACAACAGCAGTGCCTTCCGCATGGATGAGCACGTTCCGCTGGTGGTTCCCGAGGTGAATCCCCGGATGATTCTTCATCAGAAGGGAATTATTGCCAATCCCAATTGTTCTACTATTCAAATGGTGGTAGCTCTCAAGCCGTTGCATGACCGCTGGAGGATCAAGCGAATCGTTGTTGCCACATACCAGTCGGTGACAGGGGCAGGCCAGAAGGGGCTCGACCAATTGGAAGAAGAAATGGCCAACGAACCTGTGACCCAGATGAAATTTGCGCACCAGATCGCATTCAACGTTCTGCCGCACGTCGATGTTTTCTTCGATGATGGTTACACGAAGGAGGAACACAAGATGGTTCTGGAAACAAAGAAGATCTTGGGAGATGATACGATTAGGGTGACGGCGACGTGTACACGAGTTCCGGTTTTTGGCGGGCACAGCGAAGCGGTGAATGTGGAATTTGAGAAACCGTTCAGGATGGATGAGGTGCGTGAAGCCCTCCGGCAGGCGCCGGGAGTGGTCCTCCAGGACGAACCGCACAATGCTGTGTATCCCATGCCGGTGAACGCATGGGAAAAGGACGAAGTGTTTGTCGGAAGGCTCCGGCAGGACTTGACGGTGCCCCATGGGCTGAACTTGTGGATCGTAGCGGACAACCTTCGTAAAGGCGCGGCAACCAATGCTGTCCAGATTGCCGAAGAATGGATCAGCATACATTCACCATCATAACCATACTCACACACATGGAGGAGATTGCGTGATGAAGAAACCCATGCCCATTGTTCTGGCCGCCGCGTTCCTGATAGTCTGTACTATAGTTGGTCGATCGGCCCCGCCGGCGGTTTCCCCCGGGATGAAGGCGCCGTCCTTCAGCCTGAAGGATGCATACGGCAAAGAACATTCGCTGGAACAGTACCTGGCAAGCAAATACGTAGTGGTGATGTTCATTGCCACACAGTGCCCGGTCTCCAACGACTACAATGAGCGAATGGTGAAGTTGCACGACCAGTACGCCTCGAAGGACATTACTTTTCTCGGCATCAACTCCAACAAACAGGAAAGCGTCAGCGAGATCAAGGAGCATGCCGGTAAGTACGGGTTCAAGTTTGCCGTGCTGAAGGATGTCGACAACGTGGTGGCGGATGGGTATGGAGCGCAGGTGACGCCGGAGATCTATGTGATCGATCCGACCGGAACGGTCCGCTATCATGGCCGTATTGACGACAGTCGGGATGAGGACGAGATCAGTTCCCGCGACCTGAGCGCAGCACTGGACGCGTTGCTGGCAGGGAAAGATGCCCCCCGCGCAGAGACGAAGGCCTTTGGCTGCAGCATCAAACGAATAAGAAAGCAAAGCTGATGCGAGCGTTCCTTTCAATTGGGATGTTCAGCGTTATTCTTTTCGGGGCTCCCGCGCAAGCGGGGGTTCCCGGTGGGACAACACAACCAGCGGTTCTTGCTGTTGATGAGAAGGAGGTGCAGTTGCTTGTTACTCAGTCGGTTGGAAAAGTCGTCCTGCTTAACGTGTGGGCTACATGGTGTGTTCCGTGTATTGAAGAATTTCCGCAACTGCTGAAACTCCGATCAGCATATGCATCCCGCGGCCTTGATGTGAAGTTCATTTCCATCGATCATCCTCAGAAATCCGAACGTGCAGTTCAGACATTCCTCAAGAGAATGAAAGTGGACTTCCCGACGTACATCAAGTCGACCAAGAACGACGAATCGTTCATGAACGCTCTCCATCCCGAATGGAGCGGTGCGGTTCCTGCCACGTTTGTCTACGATCGGTCAGGGAAACTCGTCCATACGCGCATTGATGCTCAGACCTACGAGGATTTTGTCGCGTTGATTGAACCGCTTCTTTTGCCATAGCAAGATTGCCCATGTCCATCCCTCACCCTTTCATGCGACGCGCGGGATTTGTTGTGATAACCACAGCGCTTCTTCCGGGGTGTCTCCTAGTGAGGACAAGTGAGCATCTGATCACAGTTCGAGAGGATGGGACCGGTGAAGCAGTGATGCGTCTGATTGACATCCGCTCGGACGGGAGAACAGATTCAGCCGTGAATGCCGACTTTGATTTGTTCATCAGGATCGCTAAGAACGACCGGGTGCCAGAGTTCGAGCAGGGAGGGAGGAAGATCACAGGAAAACGTGTCGTTCTTCGCGGAGATACGTTGATGGCTGAAGTGTCATACACATTTTCATCGTTGTTCGCGCTGGAAGGGGTGCGTGTGAGCGGTGACGAGGTGTACGTGACGGTGGGGCCTGACCGCGAGGTGGTGAAGACCAATGGGAGAGTTGGCACGGAACAGGGAGGCACACGCATTACGTGGAACCGGGATGCGCGGCGGCTCATCTATCAGGTTCGAGAACAAGGACGACGCGGCACAACATCACTTGCTTCACGATACGCTGGTTACCACCGCTAGCGGTTGAATCTCGCGGTCGAATTAGCTAACTTTCATCCCGCTCAAGATGTGTAAGGCGGGATTTCTGTTTGACGCAAGGAGATGAATGAAGAAGCCGTTTCGTGAGCGGATCACCCAGGGACCTATTCTCTGCGATGGGGCGATGGGAACCGTACTCGATCTTTACGAGTACGATGAAAAGCCGCATGAAATCCAAAACCTGAAGAACCCCGACATTGTAGAGCGGATTCACCGTGAGTATATCGATGCCGGGTCGGAGATTATTGAGACAAACACGTTTTCTGCCAACCGTTTCCGTCTCGCGCAGTATCATCTTGAGGATAAACTGAAGGAGATCAACCTGCGCGGTGTTGAGATTGCCCGACGCGCTGCAGGGGATGATGTGTACGTCGCCGGAGCGGTCGGACCGATTGGCAAGCTGCTGGAACCTGTCGGGAAGATCAAACGAGAGGAGGCGCGGGATGCGTTCAAGCAACAGATTGAGGTGCTCCTCGAAGGAGGGGTCGACCTGATCATGCTGGAGACGTTCGTCAGTGTCCAGGAATTGGACGAAGCGATCGCTGCGGTGAAGGAACTGACAAAGTTACCCCTTATTGCTCAGAAAGCGTTCGCCGAGGATGGCGCAATCCTTTCAGGAAGCTATCCGATCGAAGTGGTGGAGCACATTATCGAGCAGGGAGTGGATGTTGTAGGTGCGAACTGCACGGTCGGGCCGCAACGGATGTTCGGCATCATCCGCAGCATGCACAAGGATGGGATCATTCTCTCAGCCCAGCCAGCCGCCGGGATCCCGACACTGCTGGATGGGCGTTCCATCTATCATACCACACCGGAGTATCTCGGAACGTATGCAAAGGAGTTGGTGGAAGGAGGGGTGACACTCGTCGGTGGTTGCTGCGGTTCGACACCCTCGCATATTGCTGCAATGGCGCGGGCGATTAAAGGATTAAGCGTTGGACGCCCTGCGCCCAAGGCGAAGCCCCATGTCATAAGCATCAGCGAGAAACCCCGCGCTTCTGTCCGCTTTGATAACCGCTCCAGCTTTGCGAAGAACATCGGGAAGAAATTCATGACCGCCGTGGAGCTGGACATCCCGCGCGGTCTCGACATGTCGTCCGTTATCGAGGGTGCGCGCTACCTCCACCAGCGGGGGATTGACGCGATTGATATCACGGACGGCGCGCGAGCGCGACTCCGGATGAGCTCCATCGCAATATCCACTATGGTTCAGCGTGAAGTCGGCATTGAGGCAATGACCCATCTTGCAACACGCGACCGGAACATGATCGGGCTGCAATCCGAACTGCTTGGCGCGCATGCCTTCGGTCTCCGGAACATCCTTTGCGTCACCGGCGACCCGACCAGCGTCGGCGACTATCCGCACGCCACCTCGGTGTTCGACGTCGATTCCATTGGCTTGATCCGCGCGGTGAGTTCAATGAACGAGGGCCGAGACCTCCTTGGCAACTCCATCGGCCAGTCAACCTCGTTTTTCATTGCCTGCGCTGCCAATCCTGTTGCGGATGATATGGACCGCGAGATTGAGAAGTTGGAAAAGAAAGCAGAGGCCGGGACAAACGTGATTTTCACCCAGCCGATTTACGAAATGCCAACACTGGAGAAGTTTCTGAAGCGGATCGAACATCTCCACATTCCTTTGATGCTTGGCATTCTTCCCTTGCGGGGGACGAAGCACGCCGAGTTCCTTCACAATGAAGTGCCCGGCATGACCATCCCGGACGGCATCCGTGACCAAATGCGACGGGCAGGGGACCACGGGCCAGCCGTCGGCATTGAGATATCCAGAACCTTCCTCAAGGAGGCGCGGCATCTCGTTGCCGGCGCCTACATGATGCCGCCGTTCCAGAAATACCATATCATTGATGAGTTGCTGGAAGTGATACGATAGAAAGGCGAAAGAAGAGTGGTACTAGGAGAACGGAGAATCTTGCATACGTCTCAAGCCGCCCAGATCGTCGATGTCTGCCATCGTCTCTATGCGCGTGGCATGGTGACCGCCACTGACGGCAATGTGAGTGTTCGCCTTGGCAATGGGAACATTCTGGCCACTCGCTCCGGTATCAACAAAGGCATGGTCACGGAGAACGACCTCGTGGAACTCCGGCCGGACGGAGAACAGGTGGCCGGAAGCGGCAGACCATCCACCGAGATGGGAATGCATCTCTTCATTTACCGTCAGCGGCCGGATGTTCAGGCGGTGGTGCATGCCCACCCGGTCTATGCAACCGGTTTCGCCACCGCGCGGATGGGGCTTGACGCGTGCATGTTCCCCGAGGTCATTGTCGGGCTGGGCGCAGTTCCCCTGGCAGAGTACGCGACGCCATCCACCCCGGAAATCGCCGCCTCCCTCGCCCCATTTGTGAAGACCAGTGACGCGATCCTCCTTGCAAACCACGGAGCCGTTGCATACGGAGCGGAGTTGTACGAGGCATACTTCAAGATGGAAAAGGTCGAGCACGCGGCACAGATTACGTTCATCGCACACATGCTCGGTGGAGCGAAGAGCCTCTCGGCGGCGGAAGTAGACAAGCTCCGCAACGTCAGTGTGCAGAGTTACGGCAAGGACTTTTCAGGCAAGATAGCGTGCGAGACGGCGGATCAGTCTCCCGGCGACGAATTCTCGGAAGGGGAAGTTCGTCGCTACGTCGTCGAGCGCCTGCAGAAGCTGGGGATCCACTAAATGGGCGGAGAGCAAACTCCTACATGAACAAGCTACGTGTCGGCGTAATCTTCGGCGGACGATCGGGTGAGCATGAAGTATCTCTTGTCTCCGCGTCGTCAGTAATCAGCGCGCTCGATAAGGAAAAGTACGAGGTGGTTCCGATCGGCATTACACAAGAGGGACGCTGGGTCAGCTCGGCTCATGCGCTTCGTTTGCTCAAGGAAAAAATGGGTTTGGATCGTGAGCCGGAGCGTTTTCTCGTGCCGGAGCCGCACAGGCAGGGACTGATGTCGGTAAACGGTGAGCAACCGTCACAGCTTGGTCTCGATGTCGTCTTCCCGGTTGTGCATGGAACGTACGGAGAGGATGGAACGCTGCAGGGTTTGCTCGAGCTGGCCAATCTCCCTTATGTTGGCGCCGGTGTGTTGGCCTCAGCCGTGGGAATGGACAAAATTGTTCAGAAGCAGCTCCACAAAGAAGCGGGTCTACCCGTGGTGAACTACGCGTGGTTTCTTTCCAGCGACTGCAAGAAGGAACCCAAACGAGTGGCGTTGGCAGTGGAAAAGAAACTCCGCTATCCGATCTTCGTCAAACCCTCCAACACAGGATCCAGCGTCGGTATCTCCAAGGCGCACAACAGAAAAGAGCTACTGGAAGCACTTGCGCTCGCTTCCGCTTATGACCGGAAGGTGATTGTGGAGCAGGGAGTGAACAACGCGCGGGAGATTGAACTGAGTGTGTTGGGGAACGATTACCCCATCGCGTCCATTCCGGGTGAGATCATTCCGTCCAACGAGTTCTATGACTACGACGCAAAGTACGTCGATGGCAAGTCGACCGCCGTCATTCCGGCGTGCGTACCGAAGCCGGTGGTAAAGCGGTTACAACAACTGGCAGTTCGGGCATTCACCGCGCTCGACGGCGCCGGCATGGCCCGCGTCGATTTCTTTGTGAGGAAGGGATCCAACCGGATCTACCTCAACGAAATCAACACAATTCCCGGCTTTACATCCATCAGCATGTATCCCAAGCTGTGGGAGGCGTCGGGAATCCCTTATCCGGAACTGTTGGATCGTCTGATTGCTCTGGCGCTCGAACGGCACCGGGAGAAGAATGTACGCATCACCACCTATCAACCACGCAACGAGTGGTACAAGCGACCGTAGTAGTTGTTTCGATCCTCCTCACCTTGTGAAGTGTTCCCACGTTTCATAGCACGGGTCTGCAGCTCCATGGAGAAGGACGAAGCCGCGTCCCTCGATCCGCGTGTCGGGGCTCTCGAGAAGGACGAGCAACTGTGGCGGTTCATAGATCACGTACATGCACCGGGTTTCATGTGACTTCCACGCCTCCTTTACTTTGAACCCGTCTGCAAGCAACTCCCGTAGAACAGGTTCCGCACCTTCTTCGAGGCGGGCACTTCTGAGTTGGTAAACATTCAGTGGGAGTGGACTCGGAAGCTGGCTGTACACAACGATGCCAGAAGTCGAAAGCACAGGCCCATTACCAGGATCGCCGCAGGAAACGATGATGGTCAGAAGAACAACGCAATGCCGTGCCCTCATACAACCTCCTCTTATGTACTAAAGGAAATGTACGGGAGTGAATGATCACTTTCAACGATGTCCTGAAGCCGCTTGCATGGTCTTCAAATAAGTGCTACATTGACATCGCATGGATAATCTTTTCTATCGGAAAGAGAAAAAGAAGTGGGATGTTGGCGGGCTCCTGAAGAAATTTCTGAAGAGCCGCCGGTCAGTCCTCTCTGTGGTCATTGCCATCCCGGTCTTGCTGTTCGTCCTCTTCGGCAGTCATGGGATCATCCAGCGGGTCCGACTTCAGAACCAGAAAGCGGAACTTGAGCTAAAGATCCAGCAAGCCGAGGCAGAAACTAAACGGCTCCAGGCGGAATCCAAAGCGCTCGATGGCGACAAGAAGGCCATTGAGAAAGTTGCACGCGAAAAGTACGGGATGCATCGTGATGGGGAAACAGTCTACAAGGTTCAAAAGAAGAACTGAGAGCGATGTGATTTCAGAGGACCGCCGAGGGATGACAGCACGAGTCGACCGTCCACTGTAGTCTGAAATCACCTTCATGGATCTCTTCGCACCCACGCCTCCACAATCCACACCATCAACACACTCTCCTCTCGCTGAACGGGTACGTCCCCAATCTTTGCAGGACTTCGTGGGCCAGGAACATCTGTTGGGCGAAGGGAAACCACTGCGCGTCCTCATTGAAAGCGACCAGCTCCCCTCCATGATCCTCTGGGGCCCGCCGGGGAGCGGCAAGACGACGCTGGCCCGGATCCTTGCGCACCATTCGAAAGCAGAATTCTTCCAGTTGAACGCGGTCTCGTCGGGTGTGAAGGATGTGCGGGAAGTGCTGGAACGCGCTGAAGCAAATCGGAAGCACTTCAGCAGGAGAACAATCCTCTTCATCGACGAGATCCACCGGTTCAACAAAGCGCAGCAGGATGCATTGCTGCACAGCGTCGAAGACGGCCTTATTACGCTCATAGGTGCGACGACAGAAAACCCTTCGTTCGAGGTGATCTCGCCACTTCTCTCCCGCTCACGGCTGTACGTGCTCGAGGCTCTGACAAACGAGCACCTACACCGCATCATCGATCATGCTCTTATCACGGATCCTCTCCTGCGGACGCAGACAATCGTCGTCAACGACAGGGACTATCTCATCCTCCTTTCGGGGGGAGATGCGCGAATGGTGCTGAACGGACTCGAAACAGCGATCAGCCTCGCTACACCCGACAGCGAGAAACGCCGCGTCGTCGGCAGGAAGGAGATCGAGGAAGCATTCCAGCGCAAGTACGTGAAGTATGACAAAGGGGGCGAAGAGCATTACAACATCATCTCCGCGTTCATCAAGAGCGTACGGGGAAGCGACCCCGATGCCGCGGTCTACTGGCTTGCACGGATGCTGGAAGGTGGGGAAGACCCGAAGTTCATTGCCCGCCGGATGATCGTTCTTGCCTCAGAAGACATCGGCAATGCGGACCCGTATTCCCTGACGCTGGCAACATCCTGTTTCACCGCAGTTGATTACATCGGAATGCCGGAGGCGCGCATTGTGTTGTCGCAGACGGCGACATATCTTGCTTCGTGCCCGAAGAGCAATGCTTCCTATGTTGCCGTCAACGAAGCGATGGCAGACGTGAAGGGAAAGCCGGACGAGCCTGTGCCACTCCATCTCCGCAACGCCCCGACGAAGATGATGGAGAACCTTGGCTACGGCAGGGAGTATCGGTACAGTCATGATTTTGACCAGAGCTTTGTCGAGCAACAATATCTCCCCGACGGCCTGAAGGCAAAGTTGTATTATCGTCCGACGGAAAACGGGGCAGAGAAGAAACTCAAAGACCGGCTCAACTCCCTCTGGAAATCCCGGAAGCGATGACGGGCCGCCATTTTACATATTCCCTCCTCCTCGGCCCGCTCGTTTTGTTTGGGTATGGGTGCGGCAGTACGCTCGAAACACAAGAACGCTCCAATCCTCTGAGTGTAGCTGATACCTTGAAGGTTTTCACCGGAGATATCCCAGACACCGCACCTTCCTTTGACTCGGTCGCAACACAACGTGTGGACACTCTCCCTGCTTCTCGATCATCCCTTGATACGAGCACCGCGTCAGCCGACACGCTTCAAGCCACGAAATCCCCTTCCGGTATTGACTCGGTGGTGACATACTCTGCCGCGGACTCGATTGTGTACGCCGTCTCCAATAAGACGATGTATCTCTACGGCAAAGGCAACATCAAATACAAAGAACTGGGGCTGAAGGCTGAGAACATTGACATCAACTGGAACACCTCCATCCTGAATGCGCAGGGTGTGCCTGACACGGCGGACACCTCCGGGAAGAAGATGGTCGGGATTCCCGATCTGATCGATGGAGGGGAAACCTACCATGGCTCCAGGATCGCCTACAACTTCAAGACGAAGCAGGGAAAAATCAATGTCGGAGAGACGGAGATCGAGAAGGGATTTTACTACGGAGACAAGATCAAGAAGGTGGATACGAACGTCCTCTTTGTTGCGGAAGGGAAGTACACAACATGCGAGCTCGAGCATCCGCACTACTACTTTGGCAGTCCGGAGATGAAGGTGACCTTGCGGGACAAGGTGGTGGCGCGGCCGGTCTACCTGTACATTTCCGACGTGCCGATTTTCGCGCTGCCGTTCGGCATCTTCCCGAACGAACGGGGACGACGCTCGGGACTGATCGCACCCGCCTATGGCGAGAGCGGAAGAGGTCGCTACCTCACACACCTCGGATATTACTGGGCGATCAGTGACTACATGGACCTGAGCCTTCGAGCCGACGGCTACACGAAAGGAAGCTGGGTCCTCTACTCAGACTACCGGTACGCCTCGCGCTACAACTTCACCGGCGCAATCAGCGGATCGTATGCAAAGACCATCGTTGGCGAGCGGGGGGACCCGGGCTACAATAACCAGAAGCTTTTTAACCTCCGGCTGAACCATAACCAGGAGTTCAACCCTACAACACGGCTGGTGGTGGATTTCACCTTCTCCAGCGGCTCGTACTACCAGCAAACCAGCAACAACCTGGACGACCTTCTCCGACAGAACATCATTTCAAACGCCACGTTGACGAAATCGTGGGAAGGAACGCCGAACAGCATGTCGATCAATATCCGGCGCGATCAGAATCTTCAAACCGATGAGCTTAGCGAAGTCCTGCCGAGCATCAGCTTCAGCCGCGCACAGAGTTT
>DASRUE010000079.1:0-3325 GCA_035687895.1 Bacteroidota bacterium
AGAAGGTCCCAAGGGTTTGGCTGTTCGCCAATTAAAGTGGTACGTGAGCTGGGTTCAGAACGTCGTGAGACAGTTCGGTCCCTATCCTATGCGGGCGAAGGATACTTGAGAAGCGTCGTTCTTAGTACGAGAGGACCGGAATGAACGGACCTACGGTGTACCTGTTGTCATGCCAATGGCAAACGCAGGGTAGCCACGTCCGGATGGGATAAGCGCTGAAAGCATCTAAGTGCGAAACCCACTTCAAGATGAGGTATCCCTCCGCCGTAAGGCGGACTAAAGACCCCTAGAAGATGACTAGGTTGATAGGCCACAGATGTACGTACAGTAATGTACTCAGTCGAGTGGTACTAATAGGTCGTGCGACTTAACCATTATGTTTATTGACCCGGATGTGTTCCGGGTGCATCAATAAGCGTATGGAAAAGCGCTTGCTGTACATGCTAGAACGCTCTTTCGATTGTCAGAGGTTTGAAAACTTCTGGTGACCATAGCGGAGGTGTTACACCCGATCCCATTCCGAACTCGGCAGTTAAGCCCTCCTGCGCCGATGGTACTACTCGTGTGAACGTGTGGGAGAGTAGGTCGTTGCCAGATTTACTGTGAATCCCGTCTTGGTGAAAGCTGAGACGGGATTTTCTTTTTTCTTGCCAAGGTCCACACAAGTTGCTCCGCTGTAAATGTTCCCGTAAATTACGACGGCATCCATCTACCGCACGAATTCAGGTCCATGTATGCACCTTCGCAATGCTGCAATTCTTTTCTGTCTCTTCTGCTGTGTGTCCTTGAACGCACAGATCCTTCCATTCCATTCCTATACAACAAGGGACGGACTGCCGTCCAATACCATTACTGCGCTCTACCAGGACTCACGGGGATTCCTCTGGATTGGAACGAATAATGGTCTTAGCATCTATGATGGGGCATCGTTCAGGAACTACACTGCCGCCAATGGTCTAAGCAACAACTGGGTCACGAGCATTGCGGAGAGCCGCACAACGCCCGGACGAATGTGGCTCGGGACAATTGCTGGCGGTATCAACCGATGGGAACGCGGTACCTGGACAACGATTAATATCGACACTTCATACATGGCCGATGGCTATGTCGGTAGCGTGCTGGAGGACTACCAGGGTAACCTCTGGTGCAGCTCAAGACTTGGCGTGTTTGTTCTGAACGATTCCGGACTCTCCAGACTGAACATAGCCCCCCAGCGCGAAGACGCAGTCGAAATTGCTCTCATATCCGACAGTCTCATCTGGGTTGCGATGAGTCGGCATCTCTATGTCTTCACACGTGCACCAAACTATGATCGAGAAATACACTTGCCTCTCGGTGACAAAGGAACTATCACGACGCTTTCACAGGGAACTGATGGCACAGTGTGGGTGGGACTGTCAGACAGTTCTCTCATCCAGATTCGAGACACAATAATCTCTGTGAGCACAAAACTTCGGTCTGGGATTCCGTCGCAAATCATCAGCCTGCCTGCCGGACAGGCAGGTACAAAAGGTTTGCTATGGGTACGAACGTACGACCACATCGTTACCTTGAGCGAGACTGAGCCCGATATTCAGAAGCCTCTCCTGTACAGGAATGAAAAGGGAATCCCTCCCGCCGTGCCGCTGCCGATTCTCATTGATCGCGAGGACAATCTATGGATTGGGGGTTGGGTCAATGGATTGCACAAACTCGCAGACAGAAGCTTTGTTCATGTTCCACTCGGAGACTCGGACGCCGGCGCGATCAACGTTCACACAAGTGCCGACAGCAATGGTCATCTGTGGGTCGGTTCACTCGGTGGAGTATGGGAATTTTATCGCGGTGAGACGGAAGATTGGAACAGGACTTTTCATCCGCTATTGCAGGGCACGCTGAACAACCCTTTTCTTGTCGACCCGCTCCATCGCCTGTGGGTCGTCTCCAACGACTGGGAACAATTGCATTGCTACAGAATAGCACAGGATGCTCAGGCCTCTTCGCGCCTCTTCCATCTTCAAACGCTGGATCGACGGGTGTATGACCCGGAGGGGTCGTTCCTCGGATTCTACATCGATCGACGCGGTCATGTCTGGATCGCAACCGGATCAGGCATCGTCGTTGTCGATTTTCTTACGAAAAGGATCCTTTCGCGATACCCAACGACACCCTCGCGACCATTCGGTCACGTCACAGCAATGTATCACGATCCGGAAGACAGAATGTGGGTCGGAACATTTAACAAAGGATTGTACGTCATCCGGGCACAGGATGGCCACCTCGTACGCCGACTCACCAAGGCTGATGGTCTGCCTGGAGATGAGATTCGATCGATATTCGGGGATGGCAATGGACAGATGTGGATAGGCACACGCCACAGCGGGCTGGCATTGATGGTCAAGAATGACTTCAGGACTCTTTCAATGCGCGATGGGCTCGCCAGCAACGCTATCTGGGCAATGCATGAGGATGCTCAGGGGAGGCTCTGGCTTCAAACGGACGTAGGTCTCGTGAGCATTGACCGCCAGAACTTAAGGCCGTTGCCGCTAAAACCCGAATTGGTGGGGGAGGCAGTGAACACCTTCGGCATCTATAAGAATGAATTTCTCTGGTGCAAAGCACTGAGCGCTCTGACCATTATGGACTTCTCCAAAGAATCACACAGCATGGCTCCTCCTCCAGTGCACATCCAAAGCTTCGAAGCCGGCGGTGAGCTGTTTCGTCATGAGACAGAGATCGAGCTTGCCCATAGCCAGAACACACTCACCTTTGAATACGTCGGAATCAGTCTGCGAAACGAGAAAGGAGTGCGGTATAGATACAGAATGCTTGGCATCGACACAACATGGTCGCAACCCAACAACCAGCGCCGCGTTACGTTTGCCACGGTCGACCCGGGGTCATACACATTCCAGGTGGAAGCAATCAGCGGGGATGGGATCCCAAGCATTCAACCTGCTTCGGCATCATTCATCATCATACCCCCTTTCTGGCAGCGATGGTGGTTTGTTTCTCTGGCTGTTGCTGCGGTTTCTTCCATCCTCTGGACACTCTATCGCTATCGCATCAAGAAAATCGTGGAAATGGAGCGCCTACGCGTCCGTATTGCCGGCGACCTCCACGATGACGTCGGGACGAACCTGAGCAGCATACAGGTTGCCAGCCAGATTATGGAGCGTCAGGCCTCGCTGTCAGAACAAGACCGTACGCAACTCAGAGAGATCGGGGCCATTGCCACAAGCACGCAGGAGATGATGCGGGATATTGTCTGGATGCTGAACCCGAAGAACGACACGCTCGACGACTTCCTGCTAAAGATGAAAGAGGTTGCCGCGCGGTTGTTGCA
>DASRUE010000080.1:0-5196 GCA_035687895.1 Bacteroidota bacterium
GCTGTTTGTCCTCGAGCGAAACGCAAAGTACGGTCAGGAAACCTCCAGTCGAAACAGTGAAGTAATCCACGCGGGAATTTATTATCCGCACGGCTCGTTGAAAGCGCGGCTCTGCGTGGAGGGACGGGAGCTCCTCTATGCACTCTGCCGGAAGCACAATATCCCCCACCGGAAGATCACCAAAGTCATCACCGCAACGCAACCCGATGAGCTGCCGGCGCTTGACAAACTGTTCGCACACGGACGAGGAAATGACGTTGACCTTCGGATGTTGACTGCCCACGAGGTTCACGACCTCGAGCCCGCCATCGCTTCTGTCGGTGGAATTCTCTCTCCGGAGACGGGGATTATCAGTGCACATGGATTGATGGATTACTTCTTCCACGCCGCAAAGGAACATGGTGCCGAAGTCCAGACGCATTGTGAGGTGGTGGGAATAGAAAGGAAATCGACGGAGTATGACATCACTATCCGGGAAGAAGGTCACAGCTCAACGTTTAGCACGGAGTGGGTGATTAATTCGGCGGGATTGGAATGTGATACCATCGCCGCGCTCGCAGGGATCGACGTTGACAAGGAGGGATATCGCATACACTACTGCAAAGGGAGTTACTTCGCACTCCCCGGCTCGATGCAGAAGCTCATCACTCATCTTGTATATCCAGTCCCCCCAAAGGAGTCCCTTGGCGTGCATGCAGTTGTGGACCTGACCGGACGCGTGAAGTTCGGTCCCGATGTCGAGTATCTCCCGAAGCGGACACTCGACTACCAGGTTGATGAAGCAAAACGCCATGAGTTCGCTGAATCGGTCCGGCGCATTCTCCCTCACGTGAAGGACGATGACCTTACACCGGACATGAGCGGCATACGTCCTAAGTTGCAGAAACCTGGGGAACCGCAACGAGACTTCATCATCCACCACGAAGCCGACAGTGGGCTTCCCGGATTGATCAATTTGATCGGTATCGACTCACCGGGCCTCACCGCCTCGCCAGCAATTGCCAGGTATGTGCGGAGCCTAATGGACAACTAGAAGTCAACGGTACCGCAGGCAGTTTGTTTGGGACTTGAGATATTTGAGATTTGACACGGCGTTCTCTATTTTCTTTCGTAGAGTCCCGTCATTGACGACTCCGCGATCGCTTTCCCTTCGATCACCTTCTCGAACTGCCGCAGTGTTGTGTTCACACCCAGGTTCAACGTTTCCACGTTGAGCGCATAGAGCGTGGCAACGTATGGATGAACTCCAGATCCCTTCGGTGGGGCAGGTCCGCCGTAGCCCAATTCATTGTAACTGTTCATCAACTCCTTTGCACCTGCAGGAAGACTGTTCGTGCGGGACGCCCCTTCCACCAGCGTCCGTTCCCGGAATGGAATGTTGATCACGAGCCAGTGCACCCAGTTATTTGCCACGGGGTGTGGATCGACAATCGAGAGGGCAAAGGACTTCGTGTTTGTCGGTGGATCCGACCAGGCAAATCCCGGTGAGATGTTCTTGCCTTCGATGACACTCGCATGGGCATGCTTGGTGGGAATCTGTTCCTTATCCTGGTAGGACGTACATTTGAGGGTGAGCATATTGGCCTCCGTTGACACTGCAAATGTAGCAAGTGTGGTGTGACAATGTCAACTAGGTAGTATACAACCGCCTGCCTGCGCCCCCACACTATAAAACCCCACTCCCCAACCCTGCAGCAATCACGAACAGCAACACCGCCACTATTACCTGCACTGACCTCATCGTTACCTTCCTGACCAGTCGGTTTCCGAGGTACGCTCCGAGAAAGGCACTAGCCGTTGCAGCAATCAAGAGAGGAGCGTTCATGTCAAGACCTGCAGCTGAAAGGTGGCCCGTGTAGACGAACAACCGGGTGGCATCGACCAGGCAGGCAATCACCACACCAGTTGCGATAAAAGATTCTTTGCTTAATCCGGCCCGGATCAGGAACGCACTGCGCAAAGCGCCCTGATGTCCGGAAAGCCCTCCGAAGAACCCGCTGAGCAGTCCCCCTACCGGAAGGTACTTCCTGTCGAACTCCATTTGCTGCACCTGCGGGAGCAATTCCAGTAATGCAAAAATCATGATGAGGATCGCCATCACCAGCTTCACAGGTGTAACCTCGTAGATCCTCCCGGCCACTGCATAGCTTGTAACTGGCGAGAGGTCGGAGACAAGGAACAGCACCGCCGCACCACCGAACGCAGCAATGATGGCCGGAAGCCCGAAGCCGAGCACAACATTCCATTGCGCCTGCCGGCCAACGAGGAAGAGCTTGAACGTGTTATTGAGGAAGTGGACAATAGCCGTCATCGCAACGGCCATATCGGCCGGAAAGAAGGCGAGGAATGCAGGCAACAACAGTGTTCCCAGTCCGAAGCCTGAGAACAGCGTCAGAGAAGATGCGAGGAGTGCAACAATGCAGACAACAAAGTACTCCATGATGACTTCGTATCCTGGCGAATGAGATGTACGGATCGACACCCTTCGACTCCACTCTTGTCAAACTGGTGAGTCGCTCAGGGTGACTTCGACTCCACTCTTGTCAAACTGGTGGGTCGCTCAGGGTGACTTCGACTCCACTCTTGTCAAACTGGTGAGTCGCTCAGGGTGACTTCGACTCCACTCTTGTCGAACTGGTGAGTCGCTCAGGGTGACTTCGACTCCACTCTTATCGAACTGGCGGGCGCTCAGGGGTGACTTCGACTCCACTCTTGTCAAACTGGTGAGTCGCTCAGGGTGACGCTGATCTTCAATGTCACTCGCGTCCGAGCTTCATCTTCGTTCTTGTTGAACGCGACAATTCATGCAACAATTCGAAATTACCGGCCATAAGAGCTTCCTTCTTGGCGCGAGTCCACTTCTTCAGTCTTCGTTCGGCATTGATGGCCTCACGTATGGCATGAAACTCGGACGACCACACGAGTTTCACTGGTCGACGTGCAGCGGTGTACCCTCCGTAAAGCCCGGCGTTGTGCTGTGCGATTCTCTGCTGAAGATTGCTCGTGCAGCCGACGTAGTAAGACTTGTCGTTGCATTCAAGTATGTATACCCAGGATCGTTTCATCGTTCGCGTAACTGCCGTTGACACCCTTCGACTCCACACTTGCCAAGACTCTGAGTCGCTCAGGGTGACTTCGACTCCACACTTGCCAAACTCTGAGTCGCTCAGGTGACAGGTCGTCCTGAGCGAGTCCTGATGCTCTTCAGGCGGGACGAGTCGAAGGACGTTACCTGGTCACGGATGAGAGCCAGCGAACCAGAGGCATTGTATCCCGGAAAATGCCGGCGATGGTAGCTACGAACTTCTTCTGGTAGCACGCGGACTCGTCCAGCGTCTTCCCGACGAAGAACTGTTTGTGCCGGAGATGCTCGATCATCGGGTGGTCTTTGGGAAACCCGAGCGGTGCTTTCTGCAGCTTTTCTCCTTCGATCTCGCCGAATTCCTTCTTGAAACGTTTGTTCTCGACAACCGCCAGGAATTCATCCGGATGAGTCACGATTGCGCGACGGATGGACTTCAGTTGATCCCCATCCGGCATGTACAATCCTCCGCCGATAAAAATCTGTCCGGGCTCGATACCAAGGTACAGACCCGGTGTTTCGGTAGGACTCTTGCCCCCGCGTAGTTCGAAACTTGCTGCAATGTTGGTTTTGTATGGCGCTTTGTTCTTGCTGAACCGTACATCACGGTGAATCCGGAAAATGGATTTCTTCGGGTTGAATTCGATCTCAGGAATGTCGTCGATGAGAGCCTGCGCCAGCGATGCGATGAGACACTGCATCGGAAACTTCACGCTCTCTTCGTACTCCGTCTTGTGGTTATGGAACCACGTCCGGTTGTTGTTGTTCTTCAGTTTCTTGAGGAAGGCGATCCCCTCTTTGGGGAAGCCCTCGAACGGCGGAAAAAAATCTTCTTCCAGTGGAATCCGTGTTGCCATTACGCACAGCTCCTCTCGTTCATGGAATCAGGGGACCATGATCGCCCCGTTGTTGATATCAAAAACCTGTCCGGTGATGGACGTTTGGGATTCGGAAAGAAGGAACTTCACGAGCGCGGCAACCTCTTCCGACGTACTCATCTTGCGTAGTGGTACATGCGACATCTGGTCCGCTTGCACCTCGTCATAGTTTTTTCCACTCTGACGAGCATAGGCCTCCATCCCCTCTGTGGCCATGTTCGTGGTAACCCAGCCCGGACAGAGGGCGTTCACAAGGATCTTATTCGTGGCATGTTCCATCGCCCACGAACGCATCAGCCCCAGCAGTCCCGACTTGGATGCACAGTACCCGGTGTGGTTCAACACACCAAGCCGTGCAAGAATCGATGACATGATCACAATGTGTCGATAACGGTCCTTCCTCTTCATTAGATATGGGAGGCATTCATTGACGAGGTTATAGGTTCCCGTCAGGTTTGTTTCGATAATCTCTGTCCATCTATCTCCAACTCCATAATGATTCTCTCCTCCAACACCAGCGTTTGCCACGACTCCATCAAGGTGTGTGAGGGAAGCTCCTTCCAATGCCTGCCGTATCCGGGCCGCATCGCGGATGTCCGCTTGAAGGATGGTGTGGTCAGTCTTTCTCTCCAGCATGCCGAGTGTCTGCTTCAGCCCCTCGTGTTTCCTGCCGAGCAAAATGATTGCAGCTCCTGTCGCTGCCAGTTCTTTCGCAATCGCGCGACCAATCCCCGACCCTGCGCCTGAAACGAGAACCCGCTTTTGATCATCCATATCTGTCGTAGAGAAGTTTGAACCTCGTCAGTAAAACAATGGTGATATAGACAGGGCGAATCACCTTTACACATTTGGTGATCACCAGACCTGATCCGATCTTCGCTCCTACGATCTGCCCTGAGGCCACGCACAATCCGGCGGTGAACCAGACCTGCCCGCCAATCAAGAAGACGATCAATGAAACAACATCGCAATCAATCCGGCAACGAGTCCCGTACCGAAGAGAATCAGGAAGAACCAGAACGAATCCATGACGGTCGGCCCTCAGAAGGCAAAACCCAGACCGCCATAGACGAAGAGTCCATCGACGGATGATGCAGCAGAAACGGAAATGATAACGTCACGACTAAGCGGAGCAAACCACAACCCGCCGCCGGCATCGGAGTGCCATCCTCCCGGTGAACTCTCGTCGACCCAGACACGCCCGACGTCACCGAGGATGTGCATTCCCACCTCTGT
>DASRUE010000081.1:0-2857 GCA_035687895.1 Bacteroidota bacterium
AATGATGATTCCCGGCATGTTCAGCGGTGCGCTGCAGGAGATGATCGGGTACCAGTCGTTTTTCATCTGGGTGGTCATCTCCACGATTCCTGGTTTCATTGTTGCTGCTTTGGTGAAGGTCGATCCGGAATTTGGAAAGAAAAAAGAACAAGCTGGATGACCAACACCACCAGCCTCACTTGAGGGAAAAGGAAAGCAACTTTGTGTTTTTGTGTTGATGAGTCTCAATTGTCATCCAATCATTGACGAGATCCCAATGGCACGGCCCATCACAGCTTTCGTTCCCTATGGAGGAAACGCATTCACACGCAGAACGGTTGAGCAGCTTACGCTATCGCCCCTCGTCGAAACTGTCTATCTCTTGACCACGGGGGAAGATATTCTCCCGATTGCCGGATGCACATCGCTTCCGGTACAGTCGGTGACCGGGAGTGTAACGATGAAACTCATTGCCGGGAAGACGCGCACAGCGTACGCACTCTTACTCCTCCACGATACGCTCATCGAGTTTGGTCAGTTCGGGTTGGAGAGGTTCCTCTCCGTCGGAGATTCTACGAGTGCAGGTCTCGTCTTCTCTGACTACCATGACATCAAGCTGAATGTCCGCTCACCACATCCGGTCATTGAGTATCAATCCGGCAGTATACGGGATGACTTCAATCTTGGGTCGGTGGTGCTGTTGAACGCGGCCGTGACAAAGAAGGCGTATCCTGAGACAGGAAAGACAAACCTCCAGTATGCGGGTTGGTACGCGCTCAGGTTGGCGATCTCCCGGCGCGCCGCAGTCATGAAGGTCGGGGAATCACTCTACAGTAAGATCGAGAGCGATATCCGGAAGTCGGGCGAGAAACAGTTTGATTACGTGGACCCGCGGAACAGAAACGTTCAGATCGAAATGGAGATAGCCGCGACGGACCATTTGAAAAGAATCGGCGCGTATCTCATGCCGAAGTTTACGAAGGTGAATCTCGATGAAGAAACATTTGCCAACGAAGCATCGGTAGTCATACCTGTCCGAAACCGGGTGAAGACGATCGCCGACGCCGTTAACTCCGTGCTTGCGCAGCGGACCGGCTTTCGGTTCAACGTGATTATCGTCGATAACCATTCATCTGACGGAACCACCGAAGTCCTGAAGGGCTTTGCACACCAAGACAACCGGGTGCTTCACCTGACCCCCGGGCGGGAAGACCTCGGTATCGGTGGTTGCTGGAATGAGGCCGTGCACCACCCGCAGTGCGGACGGTTCGCCGTGCAGCTCGACAGTGATGATCTCTACAAAGACCCGTCCACGCTGCAGAGGATCGTTGATACATTCCGCAAGGAACGATGTGCAATGGTCATCGGCTCGTACCAGATGACCAACTTCAAACTGGAAGAGATCCCACCGGGAGTGATTGACCACAAGGAATGGACGCCGGACAACGGGAGGAACAATGCGCTACGCATCAACGGGCTGGGTGCGCCGCGGGCATTTTATACCCCTATCCTCCGCCGCATCAATGTCCCCAACGTCAGCTATGGCGAAGATTATGCTGTCGGCCTTGCAATCTCCCGCGACTATCAAATCGGAAGGATCTACGAGCCAATCTATCTTTGCCGTCGATGGGAGGGGAACTCCGATGCCGATCTCGACATTACGCGGCAGAACGCTTTCAACTTCTACAAAGACAAACTCCGCACGTTTGAGCTCCTTGCCCGACAACGGAAGAATGCGGGAAGGGCGCGCTCACGGAAAGCATCAAAGCCCAAACGGGGACGCCGGAAGTGAAATCCATCGACCGTCAAACGGCGGATCGGGTGATAGCGATCTCCCAGCTTTCCGATTACGCCCCGGGGAACGACCTTGCCAGCCTTGCGCACGGACTGCTGTTTCAGCAGCAGGATTCGTGGGAGCTTCTTCGCAGGGGATATGCAAGTTTGGCATCGGTCAGGACCAGGAGTTTCCAGATTGGTACGGGCGAGGTGAAGGTACAATTCAATCCCGGACGGATCACATCCTCGGCCGCGAAGGTCGACGCAAAGTCGATCCAGGAGAGGCCATGCTTTCTGTGTGTGCAGAACCTGCCACCTGAGCAATTGGGTATCCTGTATGATGGCGAGTATCTTGTTCTCTGCAACCCCTTTCCCATTTTCCCTGAACACTTCACGATAGCGCACGTCCAGCATCAGCCGCAGCAGATCGTTCGTTCCTTCCCTGTGCTTCTTGGTCTGAGCCGGGAATTGGCTGAGCGGTATGGGGTGTTCTACAACGGACCAAAGTGTGGGGCTTCTGCACCGGACCATCTCCATTTCCAGGCGGGTGTGCGTGGGTTCCTCCCTATCGAAGCTGAATACGAGGAGGTGAAGACGAAATCGGGACGCGTGATCACGCAGACCGAGAAGCTGCTGGTCTTCAGTGCCGGGGAGTTCTCCCGGCCTTTCGTTGCGTTTGAATCTCCGGATGAAGAGACTCTGGTGAGTGCCTTTCTGAGATTTTACTCTGCCTTCCAGAAGCTCACAGGATCGAGTGAAGAACCAATGATGAACATCCTTGCGTACCATGACGACGGGAAGTGGAGAGTACTTGTCTTCCCGCGGGCGAAGCACAGACCGTCGTTCTTCTTTGAGGAGGGGGAGAAGAAGATCCTGATCAGTCCGGCCGCCGTTGACCTTGGGGGAGTCTGTACCACTCCGGTGGAGAGGGACTTTGAGCGGGTGACAGAAGATCACCTTGACCAGATGTTTAGAGAGGTTTCCCTTCAGCCCGAAATCTTCACGAGGCTTGAATCACAGCTTGTTGCTGCGTTGGCAACGGATTCCTGATTTCCCAACTTTATTGGTAGAGATAGTACTTCTCCGCTTTCTTCCTGAACTC
>DASRUE010000082.1:0-2839 GCA_035687895.1 Bacteroidota bacterium
CCCGGAATCGGGACAAACAACCGCGCGGGCTTGTTCAGCGCGCTCCGGGAGATGGAGCTGTCACCTCCTCCATCCCACACATATCCGACGGAACCGAAGTCTGTTGGATGCACCGTGTAGCCTTCGGACTCCAGAAACGCCCTCGCCATCTCCGCCTCATTCACATCAGTTGAGCGGAATACCTCGGCCCAGCCTTCCTCGAGAATAACCCCGGCATGCACCGTGCAGAGCAAGCGGCCATGCGGTGACTTGCCACATGCAGAGCAAACCAGCATATTGCACACCACGCATACACCAGTGGCAACCTTTGAACCGTGAGTGTCACAGGGAAGCGGGATATCACCGGGAAAAAGAACACCGCAGTTAGGACAAAAATCACTGTCGGGGGTCACTTCGTTCCCACATTCATCACATGTCTTCGATTGATTCATGTTGCCTTCTCCTTTCTCCCTCTTTCGTCTCCGGCCTCCCGTTTCAGATTCTCAGTTCTTCACCTTCTCCGCAATCGACTTTGCCTGCAGAAACAGCAGCAGATAATCTTTGCCGCCGGCCTTTGAATCTGTACCACTCATATTGAACCCACCAAATGGATGGACCCCCACGAGCGCCCCTGTACATTTCCTGTTCAAGTATAGGTTGCCGACGAAAAACTCCCTCTCTGCCTTCTCCAATCGCTTCTTGTTCTTTGTGTAGACCGCGCCGGTCAGACCATACTCCGTGTTATTTGCAATCTGCAGAGCCTCGTCAAAGTCCCTTGCTTTGATTACCGCGAGCACTGGCCCGAAAATTTCCTCCTGGGCGATCGTGGCTTTCGGCCAAACATCGGCAATTACCGTTGGCCGGACGAAGTAGCCTTCATCGCTCCCCTTGGTTCCACCTGCCACCACGCGGCCGCCTTCACTCACGGCCTTGTCGATGTACTCGAGGATCTTCTCCTGCGATCCCCGGTTGATTACCGGTCCCATGTAGTTGCTCATTTGCGCGGAGTCGCCAACGGTGATGGACTCAGCTTTCTTCGCCAGGATATCTACAAACTTGTCGTAGACCTTCTCATGCACGATCACCCGGGAGCAGGCAGAGCATTTCTGTCCCTGAAAACCGAACGCAGAAACCGTCACCCCGGCTGCCGCTTCGTCAAGGTTCACTCCTTCATCCACAACAATCGAATCTTTTCCGCCCATCTCGGCCACCACACGCTTCAGCCAGATTTGTCCGGGCTGCACCTTCGCGGCTACCTGGTTGATGTGGATACCGACTTCCTTGGACCCCGTGAATGAAATAAACCTGGTCTTTGGGTGCGTAACCAGCGTATCACCAACAGCGCTGCCGGGACCGCTGACGAAATTCAACACACCCGCCGGCAAACCCACCTCCTCCATAATCTCCATGAATTTCCATCCGGTCAGCGGAGAATCGCTGGAAGGCTTGAGGACCACAGCATTCCCCGTGACGATTGCCGCGGATGTCATGCCGGTCAGGATCGCAAGCGCAAAGTTCCAGGGTGGAATCACCACACCTACCCCCAGCGGAAGATAGACGAGTTTCCCTTTCTCACCGGGGTTCTTCACAACGGGATGGTCAACTCCGTAGCGCAACATCTCGCGCCCGTAGAACTCGACGAAGTCAATTGCCTCGGCCGTATCCGCGTCAGCCTCGGGCCATGTTTTGCCAACCTCGTAGATCATCACGGCATTCAACTCGAACCGTTTCTTCTTCATGAGCTTCGCAGCTTTGAAGATGTACCCGGCCCGCTTCTTAGCCGGAACGTTCTTCCATTTCTCAAAGGTCGCCACCGCAACTTCCATCGCCTTATTCGCCAGCGCAGCATCCCCCTTCTGGAAGACACCGACAACTTCCGTAGACTTGGAGGGATTGTAGGAGTTGAGTTTCTGCCCGGTGATGATCCTCTCGCCACCGATGACGATCGGGTACTCCTTGCCAAATTCCGACCGTACTTTGGCTAGAGCTTCTTCTTGTTTCTTGCGATTCGCCGGCCTCGACCAATCGGTCAGGGGTTCGTTCTTGAATTTTGGGATTGCCATAGTCACTCCTTGTAAATGGGTCAGTGGAATGAGCAGCGAGGTACTGTACTGACATTCCGACTTTGAATACGATGTATGTAAGTGTTATCGAGAAGTTGATTTCTGTCCGCTGTCTCCTTTGAGTGCCCGGACAACCGCGTCATGCAGCATCGGCCGGATCCTGAAGAGCTTCGAATTTGTCCGTGTCGGGTAGACGCGGTTTGTCAGAAAGATAACGCACAGCTTCCGGTCCGGGTCAACCCAGATGGACGTGCCGGTGAACCCTGTGTGCCCAAATGAAGAGGCCGAAAAGCGATTTCCCGCCGATGAGCCCGTTGCCGACTTGGTGTCCCAACCCAGCGCGCGCGTGCTTGTTGTTCCTTGCTGGCGAGTAAAGAGCGCAATTGAGGTGTCGCTCAGATATCTTGTGCCGCCATAGGTGCCGCCATTCATTAGCATCTGCATGAAGATAGCGAGGTCTGACGCTGTGGAGAAAAGTCCCGCGTGTCCCGCCACACCACCAAGCAGCGCTGATCGTTCGTCGTGAACCGTCCCCTGCACCTGGCCCATCCGCCAGACTGTATCCATCTCCGTCGGAGCCACCTCTCGCCAGAGCGATTGCGGCGGATTGAACATCGTTTGTCGCAGCCCGAGCGGCTCGAAGAACTCCTGTCGTGCGAAAACATCGAGGGGCATACCCGTGATCTTTTCCACCAACTTGGCCTCTGTGATCATCCCGAGGTCGCTGTAAATCATCGTGTCACCAGGCGTCGCGACTAATCTGCTGGCGTAAATTGTATCGAGCGCGGCTTCTGGTG
>DASRUE010000083.1:0-8735 GCA_035687895.1 Bacteroidota bacterium
GCAGGTGCCAAGGGAAACCCGTCGGTTGTGATGGAGACTCCGCTCGGTACAGAACCGTTTTTTGGGCCTCTTACTACAGGAGGGGGTTGACCCACCATTACGTTGAACACAAGGTCACCACCCGTTGGGACACCACCACCAGGACCACCACCCGCCCACTCACCTACGTGAATAATGTAGGTTACTCCGGCATTCACTTGCATAAAAATCTCAGATTGTCGTGTGCCGCCTGCATCGTCGTTGCATCGAACTTCGACCAAACTCCCGCATGCTCCTGTGAACACAGCCAACGCAATGTCGTAATCAGATGGCGTGCTGCCCAAGGTGCTGATTTTTACAACGCGGGTGGAGTCTGGGATGTAAGTAAACCAGACGGTTTTTCCGCCGCCACCATCGGCGCATGTTAACACGGGGTCGCCCGGATTTGCCGTAGCAAGACGTGTGTTTTGGTTGAGCGAGTAGGGGAGCGACGAGATGGCAAATGCACCGGCACACTCATCATTAGCAGGCTGAGCCAAGCCGTACTCCGGCAAGCCAACTACGAACATGCAGAATACGAAAGCGAACATGGTAACACGAACCGGCTTCATGGTACACCCTCCTTTAGTATGGTTGAGATAAGGGAAGTTGAATACGAGACAATAGTGCCTATACGAACAGTCCGCAAGGAAATTTTCACCAAGGGTGAGCAGTTGTTACGTTGATAATAGCAAAAAAGCGTCTCGATTGTCAAGGGAAAACTCAACGAAAAAACATCACGTTGGGGCTTAGCCCGTCAATTCCCTCTGAAGTTCATTGTAAATTTCCAGCAAGGGCAATCCCCGTTCCTTTGCAAGTCTCTTGCATTCCTCGAATTCCGGGACTAACCGTTCTTGCCCGCTGACGCTAATTACTTTTGCTTTAACAAATCCAAAAGAGGTCTGTACTTCTCGCTGTGAGCGTGTGAGTTTTCTTCGTTCGACGGGCTGAATGCGAAGCCCAAGAGTCGTCGTTTCGCGGAACATGATATCGATGATCGCTTCAATCGCACTGCGGCTTGTAAGAACAGAAAAGAGTATCCCAGGACGGCCTTTTTTCATAATAATAGGAATGATGTATGCATCGTGGGCGCCGGCAGCGAGCAGCCGTTCAAGGACGTAGGGATAGATTTCGGGATTCATGTTGTCGATGTTCGTTTCAACCATCACGAGTTCATCGTTTTCGTACGTCTGCGGAAGTTCTCCGACAAACACGCGGAGGAGATTCGGAACGCCGTCGAATTCTTTTGTTCCGGCCCCATACCCGATACTTTCGATTTTCAAATGCTCCATCGTCAGTACGCCCGACGATAGTGATTTAATGATCGCAGCGCCTGTAGGGGTTGTAAGCTCGAATGGTATATCGGTCAAGATTGTAGGATAGTCTTTTAAGATTTCTACCGTGGCCGGTGTCGGTATTGGCATCTTGCCGTGTTCTGTGTCGATGAAACCTCCGCTACCGAGCTTTACGGGTGAGGAATACACGCATTGGACCCCAAGCAGTTCAAGGCAGATCGCCGTCCCGACAATATCCACGATTGCGTCCAGCGCCCCGACTTCATGGAAATGCACCTTCTCAATCGTAGTGTTATGCACTTTTGCTTCCGCCTTGGCAATAGTACTGAAAACGGATTGGGCCCTTTCCTTGACGCGGTCAGGCAGCGCACTTTGAATGATAATAGACTGGATGTCCTTGAGATGTCGGTGGTAATGGGGTTCATGCGAAACAACGACGTCGATGTGCACGGCGGAAATACCGCTGCGCTGGACATGGCTTCCCATCAACTCAAAACCACCGATGGAGAGCTTTTTCAACTCGGCCGAGAGCTCGTCCAACGGAAGTCCGGCGCTGACGAATGCTGCCATGGTCATGTCGCCGGCGATTCCTGAGATGGTGTCGAGGTACGCGATTCTCATTGCCTTCCTTCTTTTCGATACGTTACGATTTAATGGCTGTCCGTTCTGTTGCTTGCCGCAGAGGTCAAGTATGGTTCAAGGTGTTGCAGGAAACGCTCGGTCGCCCCGAGATTTGCCTGCACGAACCGGGATGCCCGACCTCCGGCGGTCGATCGTGCGAGATCGTCCTCCAGGAGGTTCCGGAGTGTCCGGTAGAGTTCCTTGCTATCGTTCACCACGAACCCGCCACCTCGCTCCACGAGCATCAACGGTTCCTGGGAATTGCGATGACGCGGCCCGAAGAGGACGGGAATTCCAAAGACAGCTGCCTCGAGTACGTTGTGCACTCCCTGACGGAAGCTTCCACCGATGAAAGCGATGTTGGCACAGGCGTAAAGGATCAGCAGGACCCCGATACTGTCCACGATGATC
Organism: Bacteroidota bacterium; assembly: GCA_035687895.1. Taxonomy (GTDB): domain Bacteria; phylum Bacteroidota; class Ignavibacteria; order UBA10030; family UBA6906; genus JAERML01. The sequence continues at coordinate 2,346 of DASRUE010000083.1, forward strand.
ACTTTTTCCTGATTGTACTCGTTCAGTGCCGAGAAGCGGATGAAGGTGGTCCTTCCGGCAAGTTCGCCTTCGAGGCTCTCGAGGCGCTCTACCGTCGGTTCATGAGGTACGAGGATCAACAGGAGATTTGCTGTCGTCTCGTGCAGTTCCAAGATCGTGGGAAGGATCACTTCTTCGTCCTCCGGCCAGGTACTCCCAGCCACGATCACTTGTTTTCCTTCAATGATTGCCTGCGGGATGATGTGCCGTTTCCGTGCCTCGTTGCTCCGTGCCGAAACCTGATCGTAACGTGTATCGCCGATTGTTTGGAGTGTCGGATGGGTCAGTGCGAACATGGCGAACGCCGCATTGTCTTCTGGCGTCACTGACAGGATATCACTGAGAGCATTGTATACGTAATGATGGAGAGTGCGGATCAACGGCAGCCTCCGCTTGGTTTGGCGGCGCATTGTTGCGTTCGCAATCAATGTCGGGATGGCCCGACGCTCCAGTTCCCAGATGTGGTTTGGCCAGACGTCGTACCGGACCATCACGGCCACATCCGGCCGAACGAGATCGAGAAACCGTCGCGCTCCCGCACGTGTATCGAACGGCAGGTACGTGATCACATCGGCAAGCGGATATTTCCGTGCGTGCTCAAACCCGGAAGGAGAAAAGAATGATACGATAACCTTGACTTCCGGATGGCGCTTCTTCAACTCGGCAATAATCGGTTTGGCCTGTTCGAACTCACCCATCGACGAAGAATGGAACCAGACGCGTTTTCCGCTCCCCAAATGTCCGGTCAGTTCCGCGAGTGTCGCAAACAGGTTCTTTCTTCCGCGGATGCCCCTGCGTACTTTCCTGTTGACGAGACCCAACACGCGCAGCACTCCCCACAGAAGAGGGATTGCTGCGAAGCTGTATGCGATCTGCCAGAATCTTTTCATGATGATGCGTGTGTGGTCATCAGCCGTGACGCAGCGTCAACGACCTCGTGCACTGCAATATCATGCATGCATCGGAAATGACCTTTGGGACAGGACGGCAACCCGATATGCGTGCACGGACGACAGTTCAGCCCTCTCGTTTGCACGATAACGTTTTGTGTTCCATACGGGAAGAAGCCGAGCTCCCTGACTGTCGGTCCGAAGACGGCGACGATGTTCCGTTTCCGTGCCGCTGCTACATGCATCAAGCCTGAATCATTTGTGATGACAATTGTGCAAGAATCCATTGCGGCTGCTGTTTCGAGTAGAGAAAGCCTGCCGGCAAGGTTTGCAACGTGAGCCTCCGGGGTCTGCGCTCGGATCAATGCAGCGATCTCGCTGCATCTTTCTCGTTCGTCATCTCCGCCAAAGAGTGCGACACCGATGCGGTGCTCTTTCGCAAGGCGTGCCGCAGCTTCCGCGAACCGCTCTTTCAGCCACATCTTGTTACCATGTCGGGCAGAGGGACATACACCGAGCAAAGGAGTTCCCAATGTGAATCCTTCCTCCCGAAATCTTGCTCGGGCGTTTTCTGTTGCCGCAGGTGTGATGAACAGTTCCAGTCCATTCCCATCATTAGGTACCTCCCACCCATCCAGCGTTTCCAGGTACCGCTCTGCCACCGATGGGACCCCACCGGCGCGCTCGTATACATTCCACTTGAACCAGATCAACAACGCGCGGGCGAGCTTCCGCTTGTTGATCCGGACGACCCGCGTCGCTCCGAGGCAGAGGTACCGGCTTCGCAGGGAGTCGTGGAGATCCACCACCAAATCATAGCCCGTCGCTCTGATGGTGCGGTGGAGGTGGTGAAGGTCTGCAAAGGTCCCCCCGGTCGGAAATTCCAGCACATGCGTGACGTTGGGGTTATTCCGGACGAGGTCGCCGTACTCTTCCTTCACAATATAATCGACCTCACACCCGGGAAACCGTTTGCGGAAGACGCGAAGCAGCAGCGACGAGAGTATAATATCGCCGACGGAACTAAAGCGGATGACTAATGTTTTATGTAGTGTCGCTCGGCCTGTTCCCATCAACTGCAACAAAGCGAGGTGCGGATTGCGGGCACCACGGAGGTGAGACGTGCAAACAGGAATATGGAGCCCGGCATGTGCATGTCGGCAGCCTCATTGTACCAAAAATCCGCTGGAATTGCAATCACGCTGTTCCACGGTGTTGTTTGATTTTCAGACTCAAACAAACTACATTGACATCGAGTATTGCAAAGGGAATCATGAATCGACCGTCGACGCTTGGCGAGTTACGTAAGAGTGGGTATAAAGTTCTCCCGGTAAAGGATGAACTCCGCGCGAACCTGATCCGCAAACTGAACAACAACGAACCTCTTTTCCCCGGTATCATTGGGTACGAGAAGACGGTCATCCCTGCCCTCATTAACGCCATACTTGCCCGTCACGATATCATCCTTCTGGGGTTGCGCGGCCAGGCGAAGTCCCGCATTGTACGTGCACTCCCCGGCCTGCTGGATGAATTCATCCCTGTTGTCAAGGGGAGCGAGATCAATGACAACCCCTTTCATCCCGTCAGCAAGTACGCGGTAGATCTCGTTGCCCAGGGGGGCGACGCCACACAGATCGAGTGGCTCCACCGGGACCGGCGCTACGGTGAAAAGTTGGCAACGCCCGACGTGACGATTGCAGATCTCATCGGTGACATCGATCCGATCAAGGCGGCGGCGCAGCGACTCCATTACGCACATGAAGGGGCAATCCATTTCGGAATCATCCCCCGGTGTAACCGCGGCATCTTCGCGATTAACGAGCTGCCGGATTTGCAACCACGCATCCAGGTCGGCCTCTTCAATATTATGGAGGAAAAGGACATCCAGATTCGCGGGTTCAATATCCGTATCCCGATGGATGTCATGCTCGTTTTCACGGCAAACCCTGAGGATTACACGAGCCGCGGCAACATCATCACACCACTGAAGGACCGAATCGATTCCCAAATCCTGACGCACTACCCGCGCTCATTGGAGGAGGCTATCAGCATCACGGAGCAAGAAGCACACATCAAGCGCGATGCAAGGGAGATTCGTATCCCGCCTTTTTTTAGGGAGATTGTCGAGCAAATCGCCTTCGAAGCGCGCAAGAGCGAGTTTGTAGATCAAAAATCAGGCGTCAGTGCACGCATGACCATCGCAGCTATGGAGAATCTGGTCAGTAACGCAGAGCGGCGGGCTATCGTGATCGGCGAGGATATTGTTGTCCCGCGCATCTGCGATCTTCCTCACGTGTTGCCCGGGCTGACCGGCAAGATCGAATTGGTCTTTGAGGGGGAACAGGAAGGTTCTGTGAAAGTAAGCAAGGCGCTTGTCGGCAAGGCAGTGCGGGAGACTTTCAAGAAGTACTTCCCCGATCCGCTGAAGAAGCGGACCCGTTCGGCAGGAGAAGGGCAGGGACCCAAACCGACATCGGAAGATCCGGAATACGGGCGGATTGTCCAGTGGTTCGAATCAGGCAACAAGACAGAAATTGCCGATGACATGCCGCTCAATGCATACGCGAAGGAACTGGAAAAAGTAAAAGGGCTGCGGGAATTCACGAAGCGACACATGCCCGACGTCGACGAACGCTATGAACTTCCGTCGGTGATGGAATTCGTTCTGGATGGTTTGCATCAAAATTCCAAGATTGCAAAGGACGAAGTGGATCACGTGACTTCCTACAAGGACATGGTGGGAAGCATCTTCGCGGGCCCGGGCAGGGGATATGAGGAAGACTGATTGAGTTCGTCACTGTGTTGATTGATTGGCGTGCATAGAGAGGACAACGATCCTTGAGATTCAGGTATTCCAAATGGACGGCAGAGTCAGCGACTGACGAGCAGCGGCTGCAGCAGATGGTGACGCTGTTCAGCTACCTCGTCGTGCAGACCAGCGGTGATGTGCAAGAGGCACTGGAGTGGCTGAAGCAGCTTGCCGAGGAATATGGCCTGTTCGACGAAGACATGACCATGGATGATCTCATCGATAAGCTGCGGGAGATGGGGATTATCGAGGACGTTAATGACATTCCGACGCTGACGACCAAGGGCGTCCAGCGGATCCGTCAGGACGCACTCAAGGAGATCTTTACATCCCTGAAGAAGTCTCCTCCCGGTGCGCATGAAACTCCTTACACCGGCAGCGGCGTCGACCGCCTGAGTGAAACCAGGAAATTCAGCTTCGGCGACCAGCCCACCAACATCGACCTCACCTCGACACTTTCCAATGCCTTCCGCCGTGATGGGATTGAGGACTTCACCCTAAAAGAAGAAGACCTTGAAGTGTACGAGACCGAGCACCAGTCCACCTGCGCCACGGTTCTGATGCTCGACATCAGCCACAGCATGATTCTCTACGGCGAGGACCGGATCACGCCTGCCAAGCAGGTAGCCCTGGCCCTTTCGGAGTTGATCATGACCCGCTTCCCGAAGGACTACCTTTCGATGGTGGTGTTCGGCGATGACGCGCAGCTGGTGAGTATCAATGAATTGCCATTCCTGAATGTCGGTCCCTATCACACCAACACCAGGGCCGGCTTACAGCTTGCGCGCAACCTCCTGCGACGCCACAGCAACTCGAACAAGCAGATCTTCATGGTCACCGATGGAAAGCCCTCGGCAATCTTTGATGGGAATGGGAGGCTCTATAAGAACTCCTTCGGGCTCGACCCGAGAATTGTCAACAAGACATTGGACGAAGCGGTCGCATGTCGTCGCGAGCACATTCCCATCACCACATTCATGGTTGCGAGGGATCCCTATCTTATCAACTTCGTTGAAGAGCTCACCAAAGCGAATCAGGGCCGGGCGTACTACTCGTCCTTGAACAACCTCGGCGAATTTGTGTTCGTGGATTACATCAGGAACCGGAAGAAAAAGTTCAGCTCGCGATAGTGGGCTCCTATTTGAGAAGCAGCATCTTCTTCACCTCAACAAAATCTCCAGCTTTCAGTTGATAGAAATATACTCCGGTTGCAACGCTGCCGGCGTCAAACACCTTCTTATAATATCCAAGACTCTGCACTTCATTTACAAGCGTTGTCACTTCCTGACCAAGAAGGTTGAAGATAGTGAGCCGAACATGGACTGCATTCTTTAGTGAGTAGGCAATTGTTGTGGATGGATTGAACGGGTTCGGGTAGTTCTGCATTAGCTCGAAGCCAGTCGGGATGCCCGCACGCTGATCGTCTCGAACGTTGGTAACAAACCCCGAGGCATCACCCTTCACAAGCCACACATCTGCGAGCCCTGCCCCCGAGCTATTGGTCTCGCCGGAAAATGCATAGCCGCCATCGCTGGTTTGTACGACTGACAAAGCACGATCCTGACCGCCTCCACCAAAGGTCTTGGCCCATACTGAGTCACCGTTTTCGTTTGTCTTCATTAGAAATGCGTCTTGCACATTCACGTTCGGTCCTGCAACCCCTGCAACAATATAGCCACCGTCAAACGTCTGACTCACCGAAGCTCCATGGTGATAACCGGGAGGGAAGTATTTTCGCGTCCATGTTGTGTCACCGACTGCATTTGTTTTGATCATGTATGCCTGCGAGCCACCTCCCACGCCTGCTGCGTAGTCTCCCGAAATGATGTACCCTCCGTCTATTGTCTGTCGGACAGCACCGGAATAGCTGAAGTTGTTCGTCTCCCCAAAGGTTTTCTGCCATTGTGTGGTGCCGGTCGAGTCCAGTTTAACAAACTTCAAATATCGAATGAATGAGTCTTGCCCCCAGCCAAGAACAATAAATCCGCCATCGGATGTCTGTTGCACCGACGTACCGTGCCCGTTGCCGGGAAAGATGCGCACCCACGTTGTATCGCCGTTGGTGTTTGTCTTCATAACATACAATTGGGAATTCACCTCACCGGTCATGATGAACCCCCCATCGGTTGTTTGCTGAAGTGCAGAGGCAAGGCCATGAACGGTGAAGGGATAGACTCTTGTCCAGAGTGTATCGCCGCTTGCGTTTGTCTTGATGAGATAGGATGCTATGATCCCAGTGGAGGGAACGTATTCTGTCCATCCCGCTGCCGCGTATCCGCCGTCGGTTGTACTGGTCACAGCCTGAAACCCTGCGGGAAGGGTGCCGCGATGAAAGCTCCGTTGCCACTCAAGTGTGCCGTTCTCTGCTGTTTTCACGAGATACGCCCCCAGGCCGGAGAAGCTATAGGAGAGGCCGGCGATGATGAAGCCCCTGTCTGAAGTCTGTTGCAATGAAGAACCAACATCAACAGCGTTGCCGCCATAGGTTTGTCTGAACGTAATGATGGGAAGTGGAGGACTGCTGGTTCCGCGCAATAAGGTATCCGCGAGGAAACCACTCTCGACGATTGACATTGTGTGCTGCATGAGACCGACGAAAGACTGTCCTGTCGCTGATCTGACAGCCGTCCTCCCCGACATAGGCACTGCAAA
>DASRUE010000084.1:0-3427 GCA_035687895.1 Bacteroidota bacterium
CGGGCGATTTGCCATTACCGGACAGGATCTTATTGATAGCTACGAGTTCGGTCCGGCATTCGTGCGACGATATCCGAACCCCCTCCGCAAGCATCTGGAATATATGATCTATGAACGACTCCTTGCGCTTGAGGCGGAGCACCTTGGTTATGACACAACATCTTTTGTGCTCGAGCGCGTCACAGCGCTGGAGGAAGACCTGACTGTGGATGAACTTTACAAGGATGATATTCTTTCAAGAATCAAGCTCACTGATAGGGAGATTGAGGAGGGGATCAAAAAAGAGAGGATGAACCTTCGCCTCCGATGGCTGTATGCGCCCAACCTGGGACAAGCGAAGAATATTGAGATGGAGTTGAAGAAAGGGATTTCCTTTGACTCGTTGTATGCCCGAACCAGGGAAAGAAGGGATTCTCTTTCTGAACATCTGCTTGAACTATCACTGCTCTCTCTTGAGTGCAATACGCCAGGGCTTGCGAGGGGCGTGGCTGAGCTGAAGACCGGTCAAGTCTCCTCACCAATCGAAGGGCCGGATGGCTACTACCTTGTGAGGCTCGACCGGGTGTGGCAGAACCCCATTGTGAGCGAAACGGAGTACGCATCACTGAAGGACGGCGTGGTCAAGATCCTGACTTCCTCGCGTGCGGATGAATTTGCAGGGGAATATGTGAAGACGAAAATGGTGACGGCTAACCCCGTGATCAAAGCTGAAGGCTTCAACATTGTACGGGCCTACATCGCAGAGAAGGGGCTCGCACGCGACACGCGTGTGCAATGGGATATACCCTCAACTTTTATGACGGAGGCTGGACCGCAGCCTATCAACTCATCAGGGGAGTTTCTCAGCCGTCCACTGGTCACGTTTGCCGACAGAACTCTCACGGTCCGGGACTACGTGACGTGGTTTGATGTCCGCCAATTTCAGCTAAAAACCAGATCTCTCGCAGCGTTCAATTCAAGTATCAAAAGGACGATCTGGAAGTTGGTGCAAGACAAACTCCTCAGCAGTGAAGCATATGGCCGGCGACTCAACCGCAGGGATAAGGTGAAGCGGGAGACCGGAAAGTGGAATGCAAAACTCCTCTACCTGGCAGGCCGGTCCTCCGTTCTGAGGGGCATCACCATAGACGATCAGGATCTGAAAAAGGAATACGAGCGGATGAAGGGGCGGTACAAAGATGCTTCTGGCAGGCAAATGACGTTTGCCGAGGCGCGTGACCAAGTATGGTCAACCAAGTACTACCAGGAGGAAGAGCGAGTTCTGTCGCAAACTCTTCGACGCCTGAAGGATAAATACCCTGTCAATGTTGATGAGGAGGCGGTAAGTCGCCTTGCCGTCGGGACCAAGTCCGAGAGTAATCCGGTGGATGTGGTCTTCTACAAGCCGGGGGGTACGTTCCCGCGGGTAGCCTTTCCTACGATCGACGAGAGCTGGCAACGATTACCTTAAGCAAGAGCCCATGCGTTACCCTTCTTATACATATGCGGTGAAGGATCTTTTCACAGGGTCGAGCCTTGGAAATCTCTTCAGCTTTGCCCGGCTTGATGAGCAGACAAACCTCAAGGGTCTTTGGAGTTCCACCGACAATCAGTACTATGTCGGTGAATGGGACATTGAGATTTCCTCAGACATGGGTGTCCTGAAGCCTCAGACGACAACCTTTTTTCCTGAATCTCAATCGACAGATCTTGGTCTCGACAACATCACGGCGCGGAAACTCTTCTTCATTCCTTTTGCCGTGCATGGATCGGGGGACCTCAATCCGGGCGAGACGCGTACCGCTGTCTACTTCACGCGGCTGACGAACAACGGCCCGACAAAAGTGGAATTCACGATCCGGCACACAATTACGTTTCCAGCGGTGACGAGTGATCGGTTCACAAAGCAACCACTCCCCGACCAGATTGCCAAAAAGGTATCCATTGTTTGCAAGCGGCATCATTCGGAGATCACAACTGCAGGCGCACCACGAGAAGCGCGAGTGTTCTGGTCGACTGAGGCAGCGAGCTCGTGCTGGACCAATGACCGGACGCTGAACATGGAATTCAGATGCCATCTGGAACCAGGCAAATCCTCCGAAATCCCATTTGCAATGCACTTCTCCCCTGAAGGAATCCGTGATGCTCTCGATACCATGCGTGCGATGAAGGATGTCAGCGCGATCTTAGAAAAGACGCGAGAACAGTATCGGGAACTCCTTACACGTACCCACATCGTTACGCCTGATGCGATGATCAACAGAGGGCTCCAGTGGGCAAAGGTGAATACAGCGCGAGTGCAGCACCTTTACCGGATCGGGGAAGGGTTCACCAACGACCCTCCGCAGGACATCGTCGTTATCAGGGATCTTGGGTGGTACGTGCTTGGCGCTGACTATCTGACACCGGGGTTCTCTGCGAAACTGCTCGAACTGTGCGAGAAGTATGCTTTCCACGAGGGCGGGAAACTGACCGAGTATCTCCACGCCAACGAAGAAAAACCGGCGCAGCACGACTACAAGCTCAACATCAACGACGACACGCCACTCTACGTGTATGGTTTGTTCCACCATGCGATGGCGTCTGCGGGCAACGAATTCCTGTCTGAATCATTTGTTCATATGAAACGGGCGTGTGATTGGATCATCTCCCAGACGCGCGAGGATCTTGTTTGGTGCTATGCGGAGGGTACAAATGTATGGGGAATCTGCGGGTGGCGGAATATCATCGACGGGTATAACCTTACGGGTGCCGTTACCGAAGTGAATGCAGAGTGCTACCACGCGCTCTCACTCACGGCCAAAGTTGCGGATCATCTTGGAGCCACAAATGACGCTAATCGCTATGGCGAGGCGGCTGAACGGATGAAGATGGCAATCAATACCACTCTCACATCAGAACACACAGGGCTTTATCTCTTGAATCTTTCTAATGACGGCGTTCGGCATCACGATGTAACAGGTGATCTTATCTTTCCTGTCATGTTTGGAATTGTCGATGGTGAAAAAAAGGAAACAATCCTTCGCCATTTAACGGATGATGAATTCTGGACGCCATATGGAACGCGGACGGTGAGACCGAAAGAGGAGAACTACGACCCGGATTTTGGCTACCAGCTCGTCGGTGGGGTCTGGCCGAACCTCACAGCCTGGACAGCATTCTGCATTCGTAAGGAGCAGCCGGAGAAATTGGTGGAGGGAATGCAGAATATCTATAGGTTATGTGAGACCGAGAAGCCTCGCGACTTTGTTAACGTTGTCCCGGGCGAATTTCCTGAACGGTTGCATGGGGAGACATTTGTGAGCCGGGGAATGACCATGAGTCCATGGATGCCCCCCACGTACCTCTGGCTCGGCGTGGAAGGACTCATGGGCGTGAGACCATCGTTCGAAGGACTGGAAATAAGTCCGGCAATCCCGAAGACATGGAAATGGGTTGCCGTGCGTGA
>DASRUE010000085.1:0-12927 GCA_035687895.1 Bacteroidota bacterium
AGGTCCGGGTCCACTTTGACATCCCCGTTAAAGAAGCGACCAACAATCAAAGACGTCGCGGAACAAGCGGGCCTTTCTCTTTCAACAGTTTCATTGGCAATTAACGACAGTGGTTACGTCAGAGAAGAGACGAAAGCCAAAGTTCTCAAAGCCGTTGAAGAATTGGGCTACCACCCAAGTCATGCGGCGCGTGGCCTGGCCTCAAAGACGAGCGGCAACATTGGTTTTATTCTCACAGACGATCACTTCTCTCAGGCGGAGCCCTTCTACACAAAGATCTTCTTGGGAACGGAGTTCGAGGCGCGCAACCACAACTATTACATCCTCCTAACAACCGTTGGGCGTCAGTTTAGAGAGAGTGGACCCAAACCGAGATTTCTCCTCGAACGGAACGTAGACGGTGTTATCATTGCTGGGAGGATTAACGAACGCCTCGTGGAGTATATCGAGGGCCTCGGTCTTCCAATCGTCCTTGTCGACTATGAGCTTCCGCGCAAGCGAGTTTCCACAGTACTAATCGACAACCGGAAGGGCGCGCACCTTGCCACTCAACATCTCATTGATCTCGGCCACCGTGACATCGGTTTCATAGGTGGAGATCTTGATCACCCGAGCATCAAAGAACGGTTCTCTTCTTTCAAGATCAAAGTAGAGGAGAGTGGACTCCCACTAGATGAGAGATTCCTTGTGACTGATGAAGAAGATACTCGCGTAGATAACGGGTACAGCGCCGCCGAACGGATGCTCAGTGCGACCCGAAAACCCTCAGCGATCTTTGCCGCGAACGACGCTATGGCGATCGGGTGTATCCAATATGCGAAACAACACGGGATGAAAATCCCGGAGGATCTGGCAATCATAGGCTTTGATGACATTGAGATGGGATCACACGTGGACCCCAGATTGAGCACAGTGCGAGTGTTCAAGGAAGAATTGGGCGTCCATGCGGTCCGACGTCTTGTGGACGTCGTGAAGAAGAGAACACAGGCTGTAGTAACAACATATGTTCCGGTAGAACTGGTCGTGCGTGAGTCGACGGGAGGATCTCGTGAAGGTGATCCGCCGACACAGCCCGACTGAAGGCGTTCACCTCTTTCCTTGCGCTGGTTGCATCACAGTTAATTAGTCATTCATAGTTCAATTCACTGATTCAACAATCCTAAATGGAGGTACGGCTTATGCATTGGTATAGAAAGTTGTTGCTGCTCTTGACCATCGCGAGCCTGGCAGCGTTATCGACGCTCGCGCAGAACACAAACCTTCTGCCCAACGGAGGTTTCGAGAGTGGGAAGCCATCGTTATGGACCCCGGAGCCTGGGGGAGCGACACTGAGTTGGTCGACGGACCAGGTGCACGGAGGGACGCACTCGTTGAAGATCGAGAAGACAACCACAGGATCGGTGTCGCGCTGGTTGTCGGAGAACAACGTGCGGTACTGGGTGGACAATATACCATCGGGTGTGGACATCAAGCTGGGTGCGTGGGTGAAAACAAGTGGGGTGAATATAAACCCGGCGAACGATCTAGCGCGATGGCAGTTGAAGTTCTACTTCTATGATACCCTCGGAGCATTAATCGGAGGTCAGCCGTTTCCATTGAATGTTGACCAGACGGTGGCGACACGAGACTGGTATGCGGACACCAATGGGGTGGCGACGGTGAATCTGCCGTCGACGGCATACCGTCTGCGTATCGGTGCGGAAGCAGGACCGAATGCGACAGGGACGGTCTGGGTTGACGATGTCATTTTTGTTGGTCGTGCAGGTGCATGGGCAGGCCAGAACTGGAACGGGTTTGTGGATGCCGACTCCGGGTGGCAGTACTGGATCGCACCCACCGGCGGGAACGATGGTGCGTCGTACTTCCCGGGTTCGGGTGTGACGACAGAGCAGTTCCGCACAGGGAGTTCTTCGTTGAAGATCACGGCGCCGGTAGGTCGGCCGTCGGGTGAGTTAATCTGGTTCACGGAGACGGTGCCGGTACCACCGAACAGTGGCGGGAAAAAGTATGTGTTGAGCGCCTGGGTGAGGACGAGCCAGATTAAAAAGGACTCGGTGTTCAATGCATCGTACACGCTGGGGTTCACCTGGACGTGGCATACGCGGTTGTTCGGTGATGCGACGGGGTGGGGCGAATCAGGATCAGGCGAGTACCGGTTCGTGCTGAAAGATACGGCGCAGAACTGGACACAGTACCAGGTGATCATCGAGGTGCCGGACAACAACGTCCGGGCAGTCTCGGTGCGACCCCGGGCATACCCCCTCTGGACCGGTATTGCGTACTATGATGACTTTGCCGTGAACGGAGTCGACTTCGTTACCTCGGTCTATGATCCCGGCCCGACACAGACGGGGACCACCGTGCCGGCAGACTACAAGCTGAACCAGAATTACCCGAACCCCTTCAATCCGACCACCCACATCACGTATGCACTGCCAAAGGCAGGATCCGTGATGCTGGACGTGTACAACATCATCGGTCAGAAGGTAAAATCACTGGTGCATACCATCCAGACGGCAGGCACATGGAATGTCGAATGGAACGGTACCGATGATGCCGGGGCGGGAGTTGCAAGCGGTGTGTATTTCTACCGGCTTGAGACTCCGGGTGTTGTTCTGACACGCAAGATGCTTCTCATGAAGTAACTAACAGGGCGCGGCGTGATTGCACGCCGCGCCTTGCTTTATCGTAGTTCCCTTCATTACCTTACTCACACAATTTGCTTTGCAAAGGGCTTCCTATGACACACGGCTCGATGCACAAGGCTCTCCTCGTCCTTGCCCTTCTTGTCGGATGGTGGGCATCATCTCCAGCGGGAACAACCGGAAAAATTGCAGGAAGGGTTCTTGATGCCAACAGCAAGGAACCGCTTGTCGGGGTCAATGTGCTTGTTGAGGGGACCAGGCTGGGCGCAGCAACAGATATCGAAGGCCTGTATGCGATCATCAATATCCCACCCGGCAAGTACACCCTCACTGCTTCCTCCCTCGGATACGGTTCCTCACGCGTCAACGGTGTGCAGGTATCGATCGATCAAACCACCCAGATCGGCTTCGAGCTGTCGGAGGCCTCTCTCGTGAAGGAAGAGGTGGTGATTGTTGCCGAACGCCCGTTTGTGCAAAAAGACCTGACGTCGTCGTCGTCCAAAATTACGGCAGAACAAATCAAGGCATTTCCGGTGGAGGACGTTGCCACGTTGGTCAATCTCCAGGCAGGAGTGGTGGAAGGTCATTTTCGCGGTGGTAGGTCAGGAGAGGTGCTCTACATGATCGATGGGCTCCCGGTTACTGACGCGTACTCTGGTGGTGCTGGTCTGAGTGCGGAAACAAATTCCATTCAGGAACTGGAGATTATCAGCGGGACGTTCAACGCCGAATATGGCCAGGCGATGTCCGGGGTGGTAAACCAGGTGACAAAGGATGGTGGCGAGAGATTCTCCACTGACTTTTCATTCTACACCGGTGATTATCTCAGCTCCCATACGGATTTGTACCAGAACATCAACAAGTTTCGGCCGCAGGATATCTACAATCTCGAAGGCAACATCAGCGGCCCGGTCATCGGACTTCCAGGTGTCACCTTTTTCGTTTCCGGAAGGTTGTACTATAACGATGGGTACCTGTACGGCAAGCGAACGTTTCTCCCCACCGACTCTTCTAACTTCACTGCAGACGACTCCTCGCAATGGTACATTCAACGCTCGGGCGACAACAAATATATTCCTCTTAATCCGGACGACCGCTGGACGCTCCAAGGGAAAATGACGTTCGACCTCTTTGGTTCGGACAAGCTTCGGGTGCAATGGCTTCACCAGGAGAGTAATTCGAGGGCATACGATCATCGGTACAAGTACAATCCTGACGGAACCTACTATCACTTTGGCAATGCCAATCTCGCAGGGTTGAACTACACCAGCGTCTTCAGTTCATCCACTATTCTAGATGTCAATGCGGCCTGGTTTTCCAACAGGGAAGATTCGTACGTCTACGAGGATCCATATGATATCCGTTTTCCCAATTACCAGCGTCGACTAGCCACGAGTGGACCCTCCTTCTACACAGGTGGTGCAGAAAATCTTCATCGCCATCGAGAGTCAAGGTTCATCACGCTCAAAGGGGATCTCCTGAGCCAGGTGACGCACGAGCATCAGATCAAAGGAGGAGTGGAGGCAAAGCTCCACAGGATCTGGATCCACAACTTCGGCATCCAGAACGACCAGAGCACCGGGTTTCAGCCCCGGCCTGTGGAGTTCGGCAGTTCGGAGTTCGCCCACACGACCATCAAGCCGGAACAGTATGCAGCATATGTTCAGGATAAGATGGAATTTGAGGACATGATCGTGAATGTAGGAGTCCGATGGGACTTCTTCAACCCAAAGGCAAACGTTCTTGTGGACCAGCTCCGTCTTGGGGAGGAGCCTCAATTCAAGAAAGCTGCAAAAGAAAACCAGATCAGTCCGCGATTCGGCATCTCTTATCCGATAACCGATAGAGGCGTTCTGCACGTTTCCTACGGGCACTTCTTCCAGGTTCCTCAATTTGACCTGTTGTATTTGAACCCCGCGTACAACATCCGTGCAACGGACGCCTTTCAAGTTGGCAATCCGGGGCTGAAATCGCAGCGGACCGTTGCCTATGAGTTGGGACTGCAGCAGCAGTTGAGTGAGGAAATCAAGATCGAGGTGACGGGTTACTACAAAGATTTCCGCAACCTTATCGGTACGCAGATTTTCGATATCGGCAACGGGAACAAATACGCGCAGTATGTCAATCGCGACTATGGCAACGCGCGAGGCATTATCATCTCGCTTGAGAAGCGACACAGCCACATGTTTTCGGCGACGCTTGATTACACCTTCCAGATTGCGCAGGGAAATGCCTCGGATCCAAACTCGGTGTTTCTTGACTACCAAACGGATCCACCCCGGCAGCCGCAAAGCCAACTTGCACCTCTCGACTGGGACAGAAGGCATTCCTTGAATGTTACCGCTACCATTGGTGAGTTGACAGACTACACGGTCACATTCATCGGCAAGCTTGGCTCCGGGCTTCCATATACGCCTGCGTTCCAGAATCAGCGGACCGGCTTGCTGAATAGCGAAACCAGGCCGACCATCGTGACCGTCGATATGTACGCCACAAAGTACTTCGACATCTTTGATCATCCTTTCAACGTCTTTCTGAAAGTATACAACCTGTTTGATGCGCGCAACGAGCTTGATGTGTTCACCGATACCGGACGTGCGGGGTATAGCATCGAGGCGAACTTCTCAGGGGCGCCACGCGGCATCAACTCGATTCAGGAATTCTATACGCGGCCCGAGTTCTATTCGGCCCCGCGGCAGGTTGTTCTGGGAATCGGTGTCTCAATCTGATGTGATGAACGTATGAAAACCCCCATGTCTCTCGATCAAGCACGCTTTGCGGCAGTTCTCCTCCTTCTCGTGATTATGACACTCGTTGCCGGAGAAGCAATGGCGCAACGATTCATAGATCCCAACAAGGGAAACATTATCTACACCAAGAAGGGGATCATGAACGGCAACTTCGTCCGCACGATCTATCTCAATCATGGTGAGGTCTCACACTGGCCGGACAAGCCCTCCGGGGAATGGCCGAAGGGGACAGGTCACCAATACCTTGATGGGATTGCTGTAATCGTTCAAACAGAGATTCGCGATTCGTCTGGCGGACTGATCCATCCTCTTGAGACAAACTACCGCGAGTTCATCCGGAAAGACCCGGTCAGCGGGATTCCGTGGGGATGGGCGCCCCTTCCTGGATATTCGAACCCGGCTGGAACGGAGCCGGCGATGAGCAACAAACCCTCCACGTGGCCAAGCACCTGGCCCGATCGGTCGTCCGACTGGAACGGACTCTGGAACGGATTTTTCGGCCGTGGGATCCAGAACGCAGACCTCGAAACGTATTTCAGGATGGACGATGCGCCGGACAAACAATATCGATATTGGCCCGACCCGGCAGACAGTTCCCGCGGTGGACTGGGCCTACAAGTTGCAGTGCGTGGATTCCAATGGTCACAGGTTCTGGCAGCCGACGTGATCTTCTGGTACTACGAGATCACTAACATTTCACAACAAGACTACACGAAGACGGTTTTTGCTGAGTATGTTGATTGGGGCATAGGCGGGACAGAGGACTCGAGCGATGATCGGGGGTTGTTCGATAAACTCCTCGACATTGCCTGGGCCTTCGACGGTGATGGTATCGGCCAGCCAGGCAACTGGGGACCGGTGGGAGTTGCCGGATATGCATTCCTTGAAAGTCCGGGTATCGCCGTGAATTTGCTTGACGATGACGATGACGGCACCACCGATGAGCGCCGCGATAACGGACCCGGCGTGCGCATCGACGGAGCGGCGAACATTATCACCTACATTCAAGGCAACTACAACGTTCAAAAATTCCTCGGCTTCTACAATTACGCGACCGTCAACGACATCCCCGGCGTTCAACAGGATTACTGGTGGACAGGCGATGAAAATATGAACTCTCGGGGATTCAACGATGTGAATGAAAACGGCATATGGGACAATGGAGAGCCGCTCAATGACGATGTTGGAAGTGACGGACTTGGACCATTCGACGCAGCATACCCCGGTCCTGATCCCGACGGAACACAGGGGAACGGCAGGCCCGACCAGGGCGAGCCAAACTTCGGCATCCTCGACAAAGACGAGTCGGACCAGATCGGTCTGACGGGATTCAGCATCTTCCCTGTCCATTTCTATGAGCTTACCAATGACGAGCAGAATTGGCAGGTATTGACCACACCGATTGATACCACAGGATTTCAACAGCTCAACGATGTGAATCTCGGGATGTACTTCTCTGCCGGTGCCCGTCCCCAGGGGACATTCCCGGGGAATCTATTCCCGCTTCGGCGGCAGGAAACGGAACGCTTCTCCATGGCTCTCCTGTTTGGCAACGATCGAGACGATCTGGTGCGAAGAAAGAAGACCGTCCAGCAGATCTATAACGCAAATTATCGGTTTGCAAAACCGCCGGATAGGCCGCGCGTTACCGCAGTACCGGGTGATCACAAAGTGACTTTATACTGGGATGACAAGGCGGAACGATCGTATGACCCATTCTTGAGGGAAAATGATTTCGAAGGATACCGCATCTACCGGAGTACAGACCCAAGCTTTCTGGGGAGTCTCGTGATCACAGATGCGTATGGCCACCTCACCTATCGCAGACCAATTGCTCAGTTCGATCTGAAGGATGGTCGACGCGGTCTCCAGCCCATCGATGTCAACGGTGTCAAGTTTGATCTTGGAAACGACACCGGACTTCGCCACACGTACGTCGACAATGAAGTGCAGAATGGCCAGACGTATTACTATGCCGTAGTTTCGTATGACTACGGACTTGTTACAGTCTCCACGACCGGACAGCTTGACGGCATTCCGCCTTCGGAATGCTCAAGCATCATTAACGCGGACGTCAACAATAACATAAAGACGGACGTCAACACCGCAGTTGTCGTTCCCCGCGCTCCTGCTGCCGGCTACGTGAGGCCCGGAGTTGACGGGAGCATTCTCCATGACGGTCCAGGCTCGGGACGACTTGATGTCGCCGTTCTTAACCCCGATTCAATTCTGAACGGCCACATCTATAGAGTCACATTTACCAACGCGTCCGCCTTCCAGGACAATCCAATTCCGACGTTC
The DNA here is from genome assembly GCA_035687895.1 of Bacteroidota bacterium. Lineage (GTDB taxonomy): Bacteria > Bacteroidota > Ignavibacteria > UBA10030 > UBA6906 > JAERML01. The sequence continues at coordinate 7,697 of DASRUE010000085.1, forward strand.
CGGTTCACAGATGAGACAAACGGTCGGATTCTCATCGATGGGCGTCCTGTCGTAGCTATTGGAGAGGAGACCCCAATTGTGGATGGAATGATCGGGTACGTCTACAACGACGCTTCGGTTGTTGTGGTGGAAGATTCAACAGAGTGGACAACTGGCGGACCCAACACACTCACCAGAGTCGATCTTGATCCCAGCCCCGGGTTTGCGCTTGTGAATGTGAAATATCCTGCCAGCTTTGAAGTCAGGTTTTCAAGTCAGGTTGTCGATACGTCGACCGGAGGGTTGTTCTTCGGTGCCCCGACTGCAAAACCGACTATGTTCACCATTTGGAACCTGACGGAGAATGCCAAAGCACAGTTCATGTTCTATGATCCAGATAACGATAGTTCATTCTCCATTGGAGACAGGATCATCGTGGTATATGGTGACAGCCTTGGAAAACGGGCGCAACCGGGAAGCTACAGGACTACGTGGGCAGTGCAGATGTTCCGTGATACGTTGGCAGGGACGGTGCGGTTGCCCGCTCCGGGGGATGTTTTGAGCATTGTGACAACAAAGCCATTCCGTACAGGCGAAGCATTCCAGTTCAAGATGCAGGCTCCGGGTGTTGATGCTGAACGTGCAAAGTCGGAACTTGATAAGGTCGCGGTCGTGCCCAATCCTTACGTTGGTGCAGCGTCGTGGGAGCCACCAAATCTCTTCCGCTCCGGACGAGGAGAACGGCGGATATACTTCGTCAACCTTCCCGCGAAGTGTACGATTAGAATCTTCACCGTGCGCGGCTATCTGGTGCAGACACTCCTTCACGATGCAACGGTCGACAACGGTCAGGAACCGTGGAACCTGGTTTCCAAGGATGGCATGGACATCTCGTACGGAGTGTACATCTATCATGTTGATGCGCCGGGTATTGGTGAGAAGATCGACCGATTTGCGGTCATCAAATGAGCCTATTCAGGAGAATCGCCGTGAAGACCTTTGTCGTGATGTTAGGTTTGTCGCTTGCCGCGATCCCCGCCTTCGGACAATCCCTGGGGCGGAATGTATCGAAGGTCGGAACCAGTGCTGCGCCGTTTCTGGAAATACCGGTCGGAGCGCGCGCGGTAGGTATGGGCGGGGCATTCGTGGGGACGTCCAATGATGTGACCAGCCTCTACTGGAATCCTTCCGGCATCGCGCGCCTTGATCATAGTGAAGCAATGTTTACGCACACCGAATGGATCGCAGACATGAAGTTCGACTATGCGGCGCTGGCCTTGCAGCTCGAAGGGGTCGGCGCGCTTGGCTTGAGCTTCACCTCTCTCACCATGGCCGATATGCTTGTTCGAACGGTCGATCGGCCCGAAGGAACGGGTGAGCGCTTCAACGCAGGGAGTTTCGCAGTGGGGGTTCACTACGCGCGTAACCTCACCGACAAATTCTCCATCGGCTTCACTGCCAAATACATCTCTGAACGAATTTGGAACATGCAGGCTGGTGCGTTCGCGGTTGACGTCGGCACGCTGTTTACAACCAACTTCCTCAACGGCATGCGGATTGGTGCGACGATCTCCAACTTTGGTACAGACATGAAGCTCGAGGGAAGGGACGCGCGCACCTTCCACCCGGTTGATCCCAACAATACCGGAGGGAATGACAGGATACCGCAGAACATCGAGATGGATAGCTGGCACCTTCCGTTGAATTTCCAGTTTGGTGTTGCCGTCGACGCGGTCAAGAGCGACGACCATCTGTTGACAATTGCTGTCGATGCGCTTCATCCAACGGACAACTACGAGAGTATGAACGTCGGCGGCGAGTACAGCTTCCAGCGGATGTTCTTCATCCGTGGAGGGTACCAATCCCTCTTTCTGACCGATTCAGAAGGCGGTCTCTCCCTTGGAGCAGGCATACTTGCCCCACTATTTGGGGGATCAACGAAGGCACGTGTTGATTATGCGTACTCCGATTTCGGACGACTGCAAGCTGTCCATGTTCTTGCGGTCTCCGTCTTGTTCTGACCGGGAGTGACTGTTGAGACTTTTTGTTGCAACATGTGGCATTATCCTGTTTTCGATCAGTGGTTGTTCACAGGAGAGACCTTCCATCGGTCAGGCCTCGGACGCTGTTGAACTCACCTACTGGCCTGCCCCCAACGCTCAGGAAGTGCAACTCGCTGACAGCCTTGTGCGGGTCTGGAACAGACTGCATCCCGAAGTACGGGTTCGTATGCAGCCGATTCCTGTCAGCCAATCCACCGAGGAAGTCCTCCTCGCTGCCATCGCAGGCAACACTACTCCTGATGTTTGCTCCAACATCTGGCCCGGCGCGCTCCACGATTACACACGCGCAGGAGGGCTGATTCCATTTGACCGCCTTGCTGATTTCGACTCCATCATCACCTCGCGGGTCCCGCGCGATCTTCTGGAGACATTCCGTAGCACTGACGGACACTACTACCAGCTTCCATGGAAAACCAATCCGGTGATGATGTTCTACAATGAGCGGTTATTCCGGGAAGTCGGCGTGGCTACTCCACCCCGGACGTATTCGGAATACTACGAGGCAGGAGGAAAGGTTACGAGGGATATCGACGGCGATGGACGCATCGATGTCTGGATGGGGGAGCGGGACATCCGGCCGATCTGGTGGCAACGGTTGTTCGATTTCTTCCCGTTCTACATTGCAGCGTCGGGCGGAAAAACACTCTTCAAGAACGGTGAACCATCGTTCAATGACGCAGATGCCGTGGATGTCCTTGGCTTCTTCCGCGAATGTTACGGCCGCGGATTGTTTCCCCGGACATTCTTTCAGGGAGGTGATCCGTTCCTTCTGGAAAAGAAGGCAACGAATTTTAGCGGTCCCTGGGAGGTAGCTCACATCCAGAAGTTTGCTCCTCATATTAAGTACGGCATTGCTCCGCTCCCGGTCCCCGATGGACATACCGGGCAGGTGTATACGTCCGGTGACTTCAAGAACATTTCGATCTTTGCAAATACCAAGCACCCGCGTGAGGCATGGGAGTTCGTCAAGTTTCTCGTCACCGCGCAGCATGATCTCCTTTTGATGGAAATCTGCGACCAGGTCCCTGTGCGGAGCGACCTGTTGAACAACCCTCTCTTTGCTGACTACTTCCGGCGCAAACCCGTTATGGTGAAGTTCGCCGAACAGGCTGTCTATAGTCGTGCTGTCGATTCTGCTCCTGACTTGAAGGAAATATTCGACGCCATTGCACAGGAGTACGAGATGTGTGCGATCTATGGTCGGAAATCGCCCGAGCAAGCCGTTCGCGATGCCACAGACCGGGCACAATTCATTGTCGAGTGGAACAAATGAAAGGTCGCTGGCGTGTTTTCGAAGCAGTCAGAAAAAGTGACAGGTTCGGATTTTTGTTTTCGCTTCCGTATATCATCTTCTTCCTTGCGTTTGTTGCTTACCCGCTGATCTTCTCGTTTGTGCTGATCTTTCATCGTTGGAATATCGTCACGCCGATGGAGTGGATCGGGCTGAAGAACTTCGAGCGCCTGTTCCATGACCCCTTGTTCGGGAAAGCCATCACCAACACGCTGACGTTCCTTCTCATACATATCCCGCTACAAATCATCATTGCATTGCTGCTTGCCCTGCTGCTGAACTCGAAAGTGAAAATGCGTGGGTTGTTCCGCGCAATCTACTTCCTTCCGGTGGTGGTTTCAGGCGTTGCGGTGACAATTCTGTGGCAACAGTTGTATTCATATGACTATGGCGTGCTGAACGCACTGCTGAAAGCAATCGGACTTCCGTCCGTTCCCTGGCTCGTGGATGCCTCCTGGGCGATGCCATCGGTTGCCATCATGGCGACGTGGAAGAACGTCGGGATTTACATCGTCCTTTTCCTGGTTGGTCTTCAGAATATCCCGGCCGAACTGTATGAGGCCGCCAGTCTGGATGGCGCAAGCAGGTTCCGGCAATTCAGGCACATCACCATCCCGATGCTCAACCCGACGGTCATTGTTGTTGTGGTGCTCTCGACCATCGGCGGGTTCTCTCTCTTCATTGAGCCGTATGTCCTGACGGGAGGTGGGCCGATGCAGAGTACGCTGTCCGGCATGCTCTATATCTACAACCAGGCGTTCTATTTTGGTCACATGGGGTATGCTGCTACCCTGGGCTTTGTTTTTGCGCTGATAATTCTGGCGGTTGTCTTGATCCAGCGGCGTGTCATCGAAACGGAGCCGACGTGAAAATTACCCTGAAATACCTCGTTCTCGTTCTTGGTGCAGCCGTGTTTGCATATCCTTTTTTGTGGATGATCGCGGGCTCTCTGAAACCCGAACTTGAGATCAGCAATCTCGGGCTGTTGTCGGAGAACTACACACTGCACAGTTACGAGCAGGTGGTAACCAAAGTACCCATCGGTCGTGCATTTCTCAACAGCATCATAGTCTCACTTGCGACGACCGCTTCCGTCGTTTTCTTCGGGTCGATGGTGGGTTACGCACTCGCGAAGCTCAGGTTCCTCGGAAGCAAGGCCCTGTATCTTCTGATCCTCTTCACGATGATGATTCCGTTTCAGATTACGCTAATTCCGCAATACATCCTCATCGTGAAGCTCGGCTGGACGGACACCTATCCTGCGCTGATTGCGCCGACCATGATGAGCGCGTTTGGCATTGTGTTATTCCGCCAGTTCTTTGTCAGCGTACCAAATGCGTTGATCGACGCTGCGCGCATTGACGGGTGCTCCGAATGGGGGATTCTGTTCAAACTGATCTGGCCGCTTTCGCGACCGGTGGTAATCACTGTCGGGTTGCTGACGTTTATGTCCAGCTGGAACGAGGTTCTCTGGCCACTCATGGTGGTGAGAGAGCGGACCCTGATGACCATGCCGCAGATCGTCACGATCTTCACCATCGGAGGCGAAGCAGAAACACAGCTGGGTTCACTTCTCGCGGCGGCAACGCTTCTTTCGCTTCCGGTGATCATCGCGTATGCATTCTTTCAACGATACTTCATTGAGAGCATGGCCTCGACAGGTTTGAAGGGGTGACCATGAGATTATGCTCTCTCGCTCTCTGGTGGTTTCTCTTCCCCACACCGCAAGCGCAGGACCATGCAGTTGTCGCGACCGTCGGGCGATTTGCCATTACCGGACAGGATCTTATTGATAGCTACGAGTTCGGTCCGGCATTCGTGCGACGATATCCGAACCCCCTCCGCAAGCATCTGGAATATATGATCTATGAACGACTCCTTGCGCTTGAGGCGGAGCA
>DASRUE010000086.1:0-7735 GCA_035687895.1 Bacteroidota bacterium
GGTCACGCCGAGAATTCGATGCACTGGAGAGGCAGCAACATAATACAGCGTGCGGACACCGTCGCTGATGAACTCACTCACTACTGTATCCAATCCGTCATTGTCGTAGTCACCACAAACGATCGCTTCAACAACACTGCCAGTGACAGACGTCCACTCGGGTGCGGATGAGAAGTTGCCTGCCTGGTTCACATAGATGCGACATGGTTGCCACCAACCTCCGGTGAGCAGGTCCTTGTCTCCATCATGGTCAATATCTGCGAGGTTGATTCCCGACCCATAGCCGGAAAAAGCAGACGTCCAGAACGGTGTAGTGCTGAGCAGCCCTGTCGCATTAATGTAGATTTTGAATCTGCCTGTTCCTCCAAGCTGGTCATTGTCGGAGATGGCAAGGTCCAGAAATCCGTTGTTATCGACATCCCCGATGAAAAGGGAATTCGCTTGCTGGCTTGCGTCTGCTGATGACCAGACTGCCGTTCTTCCGATGGAATCCACATCGTTCCGGTATATCCTGTTCGGACCGGACTCGTTGGCAAAAACCAAATCGAGATCACCGTCCGCATCGAAGTCCCCCCATCCCACATCGTAACTATATCCCGTCTCACTGCTCAACCATCTCGGAAGAGAATCGAGGATGCCGCGATGATTGTAATAGATCCTGTTTCGTTCAGGGTGACTGTAATACGACTCACCACCTGCGACAGCAAGGTCAAGATCGCCGTCGTTATCGGCGTCGCCAAGGGCGCAACTGAACGTGAACATGGAATCCCGCGAGACCCACGACGGCAGGGAGCCGAACGTTCCACCGTTGTTCATGTATACCTTCACCCTCCCTTTTTCTGCAAACCTACCAGGACCAAGATAGACCGATACGGCAATATCCGGATATCCATCCCCGTTGATATCACCGATGGAAAGATGTCCGTGATAATCCACGTCGCCGGATTGCCAGCCGGGAGTGGTGGGAAGCGACCCCGAACCGTTGTTGAAGTAGATGGCTACACGTTGGCGAGCCATGTCATTGCCATTGGCTACAGCCAGATCAAGCCAACCGTCCCTGTTGAAGTCGCCCCACCCTGCACCGGTGGAATAGTTGGAAACATCCGCGGAAGTCCACACAGGCGATGTGCTGAAAGGAACCTGGGCCTGCAATGAAGAGATCTGAAGCAATGCGATGGCGCCAATGATTGCGTGATACTTGTGCATCGTTGTCTTCATCATGCGTCCTCCAACGCGCTACTTCACTAGCAGCATCCGCTTTGTTGTCACTTTCCCATCTGACCTGAGTGTATAGAAGTAGAACCCGCTCGCCGCTGTTGTTGCATCCCACACAACATCATAGCGGCCCGGGAATTTTGCTTCATCCACAAGTGTAGCTATCTCCCGCCCAAGCACATCGAACACCTTGAGGGACACGACTCCCGAACCATTGACCTCAAATCCAATGTTCGTCATTGGATTGAATGGATTCGGGTAATTCTGCTCCAGACGGAAAGTGAAGGGCCGGCCACCACCGGGTTCTCCCACACTCACCACTGGACCAAGTACCACCGTATCAGAATGCGCACTCTCATTGCCGGAGGAGTCAATAGCGGTTAGAAAATAGAACCGCGGCCACGCAGTTCCAGCGGTATCGATGCAGAGGGTATCCGTATATGGCTGGGTTGTCAGGGGAACAAAGCTCGTCATCGAATCAATGCTGCGGTAGATGTTGTATCCTTGCAAATCCATCTCAAGGTTCTGTCGCCACGTGAGAAGAGCGCCGTGGGCGTAGTTCTCCACCCACACGCCTGTTGGCTTCTCGGGAACCACCTTCGGAACCCCTGAGAGCTCTGTGATTACGCCTTCGCGTCCTGCTAGATCAACGATCGATACACCGACATAGTAGCGCGTTCCGGCCGTGAGTCCATTCAATCTCGTCCAGCGGGTTGTGACCAGCGAATTCGACGTGTAGACCCCCGGCACCGTGCCAATGTACACTTTGTAGCGATACCAATCGGGAACCTGAACGCTATCCCAACTGGCATACAATGAAGTTCCATCGCCCCAATCTCGTATTTGGAGCCCAGCTACCGACGCCGGCATCATATCAAGAGTTAACAGCATGGCAAGGCCGGACTTGACGATCTCTGTGCAGTACGCAATATCGAGATACTGTAGCAGATCATTGGACGTGTGGTAGTATGGACTGAAATCCCGTTCGATGCAGAATACCGTTCGGTAGTTCTGTTGCCAGAACGAATAGCTGTCACTCCCGGAACGATAGCTTATTGTAGGCACAGGATTGAGCACGGTGTAGTGCGTCATGATCGCTGCATGGAGATCCCGGTATGCTTCGCTTGTGGTGTACCACACGATGTAGACATCATGATCTGTTTGAACGGGATTCCGGTTCGCAATCATATCATAGTTCTGCATACAGCGAATATCGCGGTTCGCTGTTCGGGCGCGTTGCGCATAACTTGCACTCCCTAGCAGACCTGCTTCTTCTGCGGCATACCCCATGAATCGCATCGTGTACGCGGGCTGGTAGTTGATAAGTTTCAACACTCTCGCCATCTCTATCGCCGCGGCGGTGCCGGACGCGTTGTCATCCGCCCCCGGTGCCTGGCCAAACGATGGCATATCGTCATGGTGGCCTCCGACGATGAGTTCTGCGCTGGGAGTCACGGTGCCGGGAATTGTCGCCACAACATTTGCCTGCCAACCGCCGCCGTACTGGAAGCTATCGAGCGCAACATCAGCAATCCCGGCTGCGATGTATCTCGCTTTCACCCAGCGCGAGACACTATCATGGTTGGTGTTGTTCCAATACCGTGAGCCCAGGTCTCCCAACCCCTGTATCGTCGACCTGATGACGGTGTCGCTTACATTCGCTATGACATCGGAAATGAAATCGTTGGGTCTGTCAACCGCTCCCAATGGCAAATGTGTTACGTGAGTCTCTGCGGGAATTTCCCAGCGCTCGATCTCCACGCAGGTGTACCCCAATTCCCTCAACTGCTCAAACACCTGCGGCGCCGCTTTCACAATATCAAAGTCCGGCGAGCTGTGCAGGACCCTGCAGCTCAGCCCGGTGTACGTCCGCTGATGCTTGTTACCGGGATGCGTGCCGACGACAGCATACGAGTCACTCCACGGCCTATCATCAATGATACTTGCATTGAGGTGCGCCTTGTTGAGTTGAGCCAAGGCTTTGAAGTCGGCGCCCACAAGCAAGAACTCCGGGGAGCGTTGATAAACCCGCAAGCTTGTCAGCACAGTGCGGCTCGCCTCACTGAATTGATCCGTCGGGATTCGCAACAAGACCTCATCAGTCTGCGAGAAGAGATTCGTAGAAAGAAGAATCAACGCCAGCACAATAAATGCCGGAGGCTTTAATCTGTTAATCGAACTTGATGTCATAGCACTTCTCCTTTGGGTTCATGGTTCTGCCTTCTGCCTCTTTCCGCATCCAGCCTTCACGATGACAAAGGGGTAAGACAGGGCAAAAGCACATGCTCAAAAGTGCATTCAGAAAAGAATCTTGGATGGAAGCGTGGTAGAGAGTATTGGAAGGAACTGCATGGAGCGGATGGTAATTCCGCCCGTCTTTGATGTATTCCCAGTAGAATTAAGCTAAATTTTTCTCTTAGTCAAATGGCTTGCAACCAGATGAACTCTAACCGACCGTCGTTGAAGGTAAATGAGATTCTTTGTTCCAACAAACCCACTTGCATTCAGTTGATACAAGTAAACGCCTCGTGCATGAGAACGACAGCACTTTTCATCGAATCAGCCCCCGTAGGTGGATCATCTAAGCATTATCATTCTTTTCGACAGAACCCTGTCGCCTGACCGAGCCTGGTAAAAATATGCTCCGCTCGCGACCGGCATCCCCACAGCGTTGGTCCCATCCCACACGATGCTGTGAACTCCGGCCGGAACACGCTCGTACGCGAAGCTCTTCACTTGGCGCCCGAGCACGTCGAAAACTGCCAGCGTGAGGTCCGCCTGCGATGGCATGCTGATTTGAATCGTGGTAGTCGGGTTGAATGGATTCGGATAGTTTTGCTCCATTTCAAACATTTGTGGAATCTCCTTCGCTCCTTCACCGACGCTCGTAAGAAGATCGCCACCGGAAATGAGCGCGACATTCCCCTGCTGCCCACCCATAATGATTTCCAAGCTGCTGTTTCCGTCGATGTCAGGAACAACTGCAACCTCACGGGCCTGTTGAGTTCCAGTAGGATAAAGCGCAAGCTGCACACCATCCTGTCCCCTGACGATCATCGTTCCTTGATTCTGAACTGCCAGCACAACATCGTCGACATCATCGTTATTCAAATCGGAAATCGCCGCGGCACCCATCGTATTGCCGGTCGGGAGAGACCAGACGATATTGCCGTTTGCCCCGTTAATGCAATAGACTCCTCGAAGAAGGAGCGGAGCAACTATTTCATCCACACCATCTCCGGTGACGTCTCTCAATCGGATCAGCTGCATCACCCCGCTCCCTCCGGTAGGACGGGACCACATCTGCGTTCCCGACTCCCCATCCACACGATGGACCGGTCCCCAGAACGCGCTCACAATCAGATCTGGCGTTTGACCTGAAACAGGCCAGGCGAGCACTTCTTTGCCGCCACCACTTGCAGAAGGAACGACGAAATCCCACAAGAGTGCGCCGTTGGTGCCATTGAAAGCACTGGCTTTGTACGACGGTTCCCCCACGCAACCAACAACATCGGGAACCCCATCGCCACTGATGTCACCCACAGCCGTCACTGCATGTGTGAAACCATGGAGCGGAGATATCCAGCGTATGTTGCCATTTGTCCCATCGAACAGATACACGCTGCGTCTCCCACCCACACCACCAGCATCCGTCGCACTTCCGGCAGCAAAGACTTCTGAGACGCCATCGCCGCTAAAATCCATAGACGCATCAACGCCGGTAATATCGCCCAACCCAAAGCTATCCGGATTGTCCGTCCCAAACTGCCACAGGATTTGTCCGTTGAATCCGTTCAGTGCATACACGTGTTCATTGCCTCCACCGGTTCCAATAATAACATCCTTGTAGCCATCCTGATTCAGATCAGCGACAGCAAGGGCCTTCTGGTGAGAGTAGTCTCCGGTTGAACCTATGGAGCCTGCACTGGTATTTGCGATGTAGGTGTTGAATGCCCAGAGGGTGTCGTTCGAAACAGACGCGTTGCCATTGAGCGCCATCGTCCAATAGTTCTCAGAGGACACAACCACATCGGGTGTTCCATCGCTGGTGATGTCACTTATTGAACGGACTGCCTTCATCAGCTTTTGGTTTGAGCTTGTGCGAGGGTTGTTCGGGACGGTAAACGTCCAGAAGGGCTGACCCAACAGGACGACCGATGCATCTCCGCTTCCTCTTAACACGACATTGGTCACCGGTCCGTTCGATGCGTTGCTTGTAATCTTCAACGTATCTATATACGCCGTTGCTGAGGCTGGACTAAACCAGACACGGAACGACTTGCTCGCAAGCGAGTCAATCGACACAGGAAATGTCACCGCATCCAGCCGGAATGCGGAATCCGAAACGGTCATGGCTGAGATGCTGAGCTGAGGACCACCCTGATTCTGAATCGAGATCCGCCATGAATTCGAGCTGCCAACCCGTCGAGCCCCAAAGTCATAAGATGAACTCGTGGAGAGCGTCGGACTACCATAGATCCCATACCCTCGCACGGGCAGTACCTTCACGCCCTCATCGGGATCGTTGGAGTAGATTCTCACACTGGCGGAATCACGACCGAAGGCGGTTGGTGTGAATGCAAGTGGAAGAAGGTCGGACCCTCCAGCCACAATCGTCAGCGGGGTAGCAATGGATGCAACCACAGTACCGGACAGGGCAACGATGACGCTGTCGATAACGAGCGCCGCTGTACCGGCATTCTGCAAACCCACGTCGGCATTCCGCGGTTCCCCGATCCGCACTCCACCAAAGTCGACGAGTGACACACCGAGATTGATGTCCGGTGTGCCGCTCCCACTGAGATCATACTTGTACAATGACCGTCCCGAGCTGGCACCAACTGGTTCCGCAACAAGCCAGAGATAATTTCCATCCCAGGCCAGCCCCCTTGGGTTAGAATCAATCGTTGGAGACTCCGGCATCGGAATAGTCCGCACCGTGTCACCCGTAACCGGATCGACAACATAGATGAGATTCAGATTTGGTTCGGTACTATTGAGATCCATTGCATAGTAAAGGTACTGTCCATCCCATGCAGTTCCCTGGGGCTGCTGCCCTATCGAGGGGATCGTGTCAATGATCGTCTTGGTGACAACATCATACTTGTAAAGTCCGGCTTGTGCGTTCGGCGAGTACAATGATACCCAAAGACCTGTTCCATCCCAGCATGCGCCACCAAGGAACCAGGTAGTTGAAGGAGGAATAATAGAATCGACGAGTGCACCGGCAGTTGAAACTCTGTAGATCCGTCCTGTGCTTCCACTGCCACGTATGTACCAGAAGTGAGAACCGTCCCACGCCAGCCCCTGACTTGAGTTCAAGCCCGTGACAACGCTGTCGACGACATTGCCATTGAAATCGAGCTTATAAACATGTCCACGGCTAAAAACCGCCGTCGTTGTTCCACTGGACATGTACAAGTGTGTGCTGTCTGCGAACGCTCCCCACACTTGATTCCAGTAGGTTGAATTTGGCAATGGAATCACCTGCACAATACTCTGGCTATAGGCGATTTCCGCCACCAGGGAAAGACAGGCCACCACAACGAGTTGACGAAAAGAAATCATGCGAACCTCGGTGTTTGAATGAACTTCAGATTCACCCGGCGTCCGATTCCTCGGGGGAGGGTTAGCAGGGAAAAGAGAAGGCGGACACAGGAAGGGAGCGGTAACTGATATCAAGATAGAAAAAACCACGAAGAATGCAACGCCCTCTGAGTGATCGAAAGAGGTGTTGTCTTCGCCAGTTGTTGAAACCGCTTCTGGACTTTTTGAATGAGATTCAACATATTAGTTACCACACGCCGGGCATCTCGCCATCAGTTGCGCATCCACTCTGTCCGCCGCTTGTCGTATTTCGCGTTCACCACGAACGATTGCGAAATCTAACGTAAGGAGAAGTGCTATGATTCATCTTTGTTCGGTACTGAACATCCCGGCCGGTTGTGGATTACCTTTTCGGTGGTTGCAGACCGTAGCGCCGTTTTCCGTGTATTTCCTCGCGGGGATTGCCGGACTGGTGGTGAGTATGACGGTAGAGACGGCTATGGCCCAACCTGCTATTAAGTTTGAACAGTATAGACTTAAAAATGGTCTCACGGTGATTCTCCACGAAGACCATTCCGCACCCATAGCGGCGGTGGTCATCATGTATCATGTCGGGTCGAAGAATGAGATGACCAAACGGACAGGGTTTGCCCACCTCTTCGAGCATATGATGTTCCAAGGGTCGCAACACGTGGCTGACGATGAGCACTTCAAGCTCTTGCAGGAAATTGGAGCCAACATCAACGGTTCCACATCGGAAGACAGAACGAACTACTTCGAGGTCGTCCCCAGTAACTATCTCGAACTCGCTCTCTACTTGGAATCCGACCGGATGGGTTTCCTTCTCCCGGCGATGACACAACAGAAACTGGACAACCAAAGGGATGTGGTAAAGAACGAGCGCCGGCAGGGCGTCGATAATCAACCATATGGAACTGCCAGCGAAAAGATCGCTGCGGCACTCTATCCACCC
>DASRUE010000087.1:0-5146 GCA_035687895.1 Bacteroidota bacterium
TACAGGAGAGTAAAGTATGAAATCAACTATTATTACGCTTGCCGTAATCTTTGTCGGCTTGAGCACGTTAGGCTCGAGTTGCATTAACGACCCCTTTCTGATCTCTATCAATGTCGATCCATTGACGGGATGCTATACAATCACCCCGGGATCAAACTTGACTTTTGGTGGAGCTGACACCATCGACCTTGCGACGTTGGTCGATGACTCGTACACCGATAAGATCAAGAATGCGCGGTTCTATGATATTCGTGTCCAGGTCACCGGGACATACAATGGTTCCGTTTTCGGCGTCGGTTTCATCAACGATATCCCGCTGCTTAACTACGGGTCAGGCACCAATGCGACATCTCCGACACCGTGGTCTTCCTTTGCTACTGAGCAATCGTTGGTTGGCCCATCTCCTTTTATCAAACCGCAAACGGCAGGGATTACCGAGCTGATCCAGGTCTTGCAGACCAGACCGCTGTCCTCGGTCCGCCTTTCCTCAAACGGGACTCTCTCCGGGCAGTCACCTGTTCCGTCGGGGCTTCAAGTTTGTATCAAGGTGTACGCACAAGCGGATGCAGAAATTGGTGGGGAATAAAAAGCAACCGGCTTGACTCTATTGGCAAAGCCTCTGCATCTACGGTGCAGAGGCTTTGGTGTTTCCTGGCGTGAGGGCACGCAAGCAGGCGGGCAATTTGTCTTGCTTGGATTGTACATCTTTCGTAGATTGGAGCGCAGATGAACGCGAGATCGACAAATCTGTTTGGCCTTACCCAGCAAGAGCTTGCTGGATTCTTTGCGGCGATGGGGGAACCTCCATTCCGGGGGAAGCAGATGTACCAGTGGCTCTATGCACGAGGGATGCTCGACTTCGGCGCAATGACCGATCTGGCCAAAGGGCTGCGTGAGAAACTTTTGCATTCTGCACGCATCTACAGTCTCTCGTTGGTTACCAACCAGATCTCCCGTAAGGATGGGACGACAAAGTTCCTCTTCGCCCTGGAGGATGGCCTTACAATAGAGAGTGTCCTTATTCCTCCGGCACGGTCGTTCAGTGGAAGAGAAGCGGCCGGGGAGGATGAACAGCGCCGCCTCACCCTCTGTATTTCCACACAGGTTGGTTGCCCGCTGGATTGTGCCTTCTGCGCCACAGGCAAAATGGGATTCTTCCGGAACCTCAGCCCCGGAGAGATCATCGGGCAGGTTCTTGAAGTCAAGCGGCTGACCGGAAAGAAGATCACCAACGTGGTCTTCATGGGAATGGGTGAGCCGATGATGAACTACGACAACGTCATGAAGTCGGTTGAGGTTATCTCCACCGGGGTCGGGATAGCGGCACGACGTATTACCATTTCCACGGCCGGCTGGGCGGACAAGATTCGACAGATGGGTGATGAGCGGCGTCGTGTCAAGCTCGCCGTCTCTCTCCACAGCGCGGACGACGCTACACGTACACGACTCATGCCGATCAACAAGCGGTATCCGCTGACAGAACTCACGTCGGCAATCGAGTATTACTACAAACGTACAAAGCAGCGGGTTACCTACGAGTACATTTTCTTTGACGGTGTGAATGATTCTCCGAAAGACGTCGCACAATTGATTGCCCTCGCGCGACGGGTGCCGTGCAAGATCAATGTCATCCCGTTCCACTCGATCGCATTTGTCGGGCTTGGCGGTACAGCAGCCGGCCTTCGTCCTTCTCCGCGCATGGAGCAGATTGTGGAGGGACTTCGATCCAGCAATCTCACCGTTATGGTGAGAAGCAACGCCGGCGAGGACATTGACGCTGCATGCGGACAACTCGCGGCTATGATACAGCAAAAACACCCACCGCCGGTTGCAGCGGCGTTACCGCACGGTGTGCACTCGTCCGTCCCACGCCGGCCGCGTATGCGGGCCGTGCGATGACGTTCTCATATATCCGGGCACTCCTTCCCCTGCGGTGTTCCGGCACCAGCGCAACACAACCATCGACCATCAGACCAGGAACCTGACTCGTATGCGACTTCTCTTATTCGGACCCCCGGGCGTCGGCAAAGGAACACAGGCGAAGCTGCTTGCCGAGGAATTTGGTGTGCCACACATTTCCACGGGTGACATGCTGCGTGCAGCGGTAGCAGCTGGAACCGAACTCGGCAAAAAAGCAAAAACCATCATTGATGCCGGCCAGCTCGTACCGGACGATGTTATGATCGGCATTGTGCGCGACGTGCTAACCTCGCCACGGGCACGCAAGGGTTTCATTCTTGATGGCTTCCCGCGAACCCTTGCCCAGGCGAAAGCCCTGACGGCGATATTCAAAGAGCTCAAGACTACTGATTACAAAGTCGTGAATTTTGAAGTGGATGACGAAGAAATCATCCGTCGTCTCAGCAACCGGCTTGTGTGTGAGAAGGATGGGAAGATCTATAATATGGAGATCGACGGGGTCACCAAGGACACTCCGTGCCCGAGTTGCGGAGGGCGGCTGTTGCAGCGCGATGATGACAAAGAGGAGACAGTGCGAAAGCGGCTGCGTGTGTACAACTCCTCCACAACTCCCGTACTCGAGTACTACAAGCAGGGTGGCCTCGTATTGAACCTCGACGGCACGAGCTCAATTGATGTTGTCAACCGCGAAATTAAAATGATGGTGGAAGAGTGACTTCGTTCTAGTTCTGAAATAGCCCGCCCTCAGGGACAGAAACTGTTGAGATACAACACCTACAGGAGTCACCCCCAGACAATGACCAGGAAACCAACCCAACGCCCGCTCGTTGTTGCCCATCGTGGCAGTTCCGGTACGGCCCCCGAAAACACCATGACCGCGTTCCGTATTGCGGCAGAGGCCGGTGCGGACATGATCGAGCTGGATGTCCGGATGACAAAGGATTTCCACCTGGTTGTGCATCACGATCAGAACGTCCGGCGGACCACAAATGGCGCTGGTCATATCTGGGACAAGACCCTTGAAGAGTTGCGCACCCTCGATGCCGGGTCATGGTTTAGCCCGAAATTCAAGGGCGAGCGGATTCCTACGCTGCGGCAGGTGATGGAGATGTTGCCGTCACACGTGACGCTCAATATCGAGGCGAAGTCCGACGGGGACCCGCGCAAGTACAACCACTTTGAAGAATCCTGCATTCTCATCATCATGGAAAAAAGGTTCGAGGAGCGGGTGCTTGTCTCCTCGTTCGACCACAAGTTTCTTGCCCGTATGCATGCTCTGTATCCCACCATCAAAACGGGGGCGCTGTACGTCCCCATCCGCGATGCGGCGAAGACGCCCTCGTCCCTTGCCCGCAAGATCGGCACCAGTGCGTTTATCTGTGGCCGGACGCAAATGCGGAAGCGTTACGTGCAGGATGCCCGCGCACACAACATCATGACTGCCTGCTACGTTGTCAACACCGCCCCACATCTCTCTGCAATGCTCCGCTATGGCGTGGACGCCATGGTTACAGATTACCCGGAGCGGATATTGCGGATGCTGAAGAAGGGGTAAGGCCTCACTCCCAACGGTGTCCGATTATTGAATCTCGCCCTCGACTTCTCTATATTGCTTCCACCAAGTCACCAGCCCGAACCGAAGGATGCTACTCCCCATACTCCGCTTGCTGTATCGTTACTCACCGACCGTTGTTTTTCTCCCTGCCACGTTCCTTTTCCTGATGCTCGCTCCTGGTTGCAGCCGTGAACCACACCCAGAGCAGCGACAAGCAGACAGCACACTCGTGTTGGCCAGGCGAGTTCTTGACGGCGGAGATATCCGCGAGAGCAGGAGGCTCCTCCATGAAGCGATCGTGCTCGACAGCAAACATGATCGCCTTGCGCAACTGGGCGAAGAGTACAGGCTTCTTGCCGGCATTGCCACGTCTATGGCCGAATTTGATTCGGCTTTTTACTATCTCGACAAATCCCTTGAGCAATTTCGTTCACTTGCTGAACGCCCGTTAGTTCGATCGATAACACTCGAGATGGCTTCTCTTCACAGGATCATGGGCGATGAACGGAGGGCATTCACCATGTATACCGAGGCACTCCGGTTGGCAAATGTCTTTGGTGACGCAGATGGGATTCGTGAGATCCAATGGGCAATGCTCCCCGCCTGTCGGGCACTCGATGAAGTCGAGGAAGAAGGACGCATCATCAGCGATCTCCTCAAGGCATACACAGCGTTGGGTGACACGGGAAGCCAGGCAAGAGTGTACATCGAGGCGGGGCTCTCGAAGCTGGATCGACGTGACTACGAAAGTGCAACCGACAGTTTTCTCCGCGCACTCTCTCTTGCGAGACAGTCTCATGATTCACTCCTCACCATTACTGTCCTCGTGAGGCTTGCATATACGTATGAACGGGCGGGAAAGTCTGTGGAATCATTTCAGACTTATACCGACGGACTTCAGCGGACCGACGTGACAAGCAACGCCGGTCGGCTTCGGGATGAGATGCTCATCAGGGTTGGGAATACGTACCTGCGCGGCGGGCTTGTGCAGGAGGCGGCACGGTTCTACCGGGCGGCGTTGCCGACGACCATCGGGATGGGAAACAAGCTGGCAGAAGGGTACCTGTTCATCCAGCTCGGTCACTGCGAATTGTCCGATGAAGAGGCGATCAAAAAGTACCAGACTGCACTTGAGCTGTTCACGGCTCTTTCCTTCGAACGCGGCATTGCTTATGCAGAGCTCAGCCTCGGTCTCGCATTCTGGAAACGGAACCAGTTCAACGACGCTCAATCCCATTTGATTGCCTCGGTGCACGCGCTGGAAAGCACGGTGCTTGACCCGGCTATTAATGATCTGTACCGGGAGTGCGAAGAGGTGTTCTCACGGTCGATGGGAGCCCCCGCATACGATTCGCTCATTGAGCTTCTGTTGCAGTTGGGGAAACTGGAGGAGGCGTTCTCTTACACCCAGCGGCGGGACGGACGGGGGATCTACAGCATTCTCGGCGCGCTCGACATTCAGACACAGGATGAGCGGATGAACGCGCTGCTCGCCCGGTGCAGACGCCAACGGGGTTTGCGCATTGGTGCAGAGCGCCAGCATGCTCAGCTGCTGGCCGAAGGCCCTTCCCATAAGCAGATGCTTGATGGTGTGCAGGCGCAACTCACCACTTCTGCTGCCGGCATGATGGAGGCAGCAACACAGATCGCTCAAGCAAATCCGGTGTTCAG
>DASRUE010000088.1:0-12490 GCA_035687895.1 Bacteroidota bacterium
TTCTCCTCTGATTCTGACCACTTATCACACGGAACTTCCGTATGGCTGAGAAACTCAAATTTGAAGACTTACACTCTCCTCTCCTTGCCAAAACAAAAGGTGATGATCGTTTCCACACCGTCGGCGTCATCGGGCTGGGAATGATGGGACAAGGCATCGCAGAAACCGTTGCCAGTGCGGGGATCGAGGTAATCGCCGTTGAAAAAAATGAAAAGACGCTGGCATCTGGACTTGATGGCCTTGCGCGCGCAATGGATCTTGAAATCAAACGGTGGGGGAAAACAGCAGCAGAAAAACGTGCCGTTCTTTCACGCGTCAAGGGAAAGACGAACCTCGCCGAGCTGAAACCGTGCAATGTCATTATCGAGGCGGTGGATGAGAACTTCGAATTGAAACGTCAATTGATCGAAGCGTTCTACTCGATTGCCAAGGAAAACGCTGTGTTCATCTCGAATACGGCAACGCTCAGTCTCACCAAGCTGGCCCAGTCCAGCAAGCGACCTGACAAAATCATCGGGATGCACTTCCTGAGCCCTGTGCCAAAGGTGCCGCTGGTTGAGATTGTGCGGGGGATGAACACTTCCGACGAGACCTTCGGCCTCGTCAAATCATTTGCCGAGCGGATTGGAAAGACGCCCGTTGAGGTGTTCGAGTATCCGGGATTCATCACAACGCGCACAATCCTGCCAATGCTGAACGAAGCTATGCATGTGCTGATGGAGGGAATTGCAAAGGCGGAAGATATTGACACCGCCATGAGACTCGGGTATGGCCTTCAAACCGGCCCCCTGGAAATGGCTGATTCGATGGGCCTTGATGAAGTCCTGATGTGGATGGAGACTCTCTTCCACGACCTTGGCGAGCCGAGGTACCGGCCTTGTCCCCTCCTCCGCCGCATGGTTCGCGAAAACAAGCTGGGAAAGAAAATGGGCGAAGGGTTTTTCAAGTATGACAAGGAGGGGAAACGCGTATGAACATCCTCGTCCTGAATTGCGGAAGCTCCTCCGTCAAGTACGAGTTAATCGAAGTGGAAGCGCGCCGAACTCTCGCCCGCGGCATCGTTGAGCGGATTGGCATGAGCGGAGCAACACTCTCTAATATTCGCTACGATGGAGACGAGATCAAGATTGCGGGAGAGATTGTGGATCACATCGTCGCCATCGAGTACATCCTTGCCGTATTGCTGAGCAGGAACCATGGCGTCATCGCCGACAAGTCGGATATCCATGCGATCGGCCACCGTGTCGTCCACGGAGGCGAGACGTTCACATCCTCGGTCCTCATCACGGATGAGGTTATCAAGGGGATCAGAAGCAACTTCGAGATCGCACCGTTGCACAACCCGCATAACCTGCGCGGTATCAACGCATGCCAGATAAACCTGCCGGGAACTCCGCAGGTTGCCGTGTTCGATACGGCGTTCCACCAAAAGATGCCGAAGAAAGCATACCTCTACGGACTTCCCTATTCACTCTACTCGCAGTATCGAATCCGCAGGTATGGATTCCATGGGATGTCGCACCGGTACGTTTCCGAGCGTGCTGCTGTAATCTTGAAGAGAGATCCGGCTGGTCTGAAGCTCGTCACGTGCCATCTTGGCAGCGGATGCAGCATGGCTGCTGTCGACGGTGGAATTTCCGTCGATACAACGATGGGGTTCACACCGCTGGAAGGGCTGCTCATGGGTACGCGCTCGGGCGACATCGATCCGTCTGTTATCCTCTACATTATGGGGAAGGAGGGCATCGCTCTCGCCGAAGCAAATACCCTGTTGAACAAACATAGCGGGCTGCAGGGGATATCAGGCGTCAGCAGCGACATGCGGGAGATCATCTCGGAAATGAAGAATGGTGACAAGAAATCTACCTATGCGTTTGATGTGTTCTGTTATCGAGTGCGAAAATACATCGGCGCTTACGCCGCTGCAATGGGAGGACTGGACGGTGTGGTCTTTACCGGTGGTATTGGTGAAAACAGTCCTGACGTCCGGAAACGGTCCTGTGAGGGACTCGATTTTCTCGGCATCATGATCGACGACGAGCGAAACGGCTCTTCAGAAAAGGAGAAAGTCATCACCACTGCATCTTCCAAAGTGAGCGTGCTTGTGGTGCCGACGAACGAGGAGTTGGTGATTGCAATGGACACCAACGAGATTGTAAAGGGGTTGAAGTTGCCGGAGCGGTACACAGCGGAGGCACGGCGTGCGTCGTCCTGATAATCAGGCGAACCGGATATTGCCACTTGTATGGTTCACAAGCGAGGTTCGAAGCTCCTCCCGCTGCGATGCGCGGATCTCCAGATGAAGATGCACCTCCTCGTCATAGACCGTGTCCACGATACGGGCGCCGAGCTTTGAGACGACGTGCATAACGTTGCTGATGTGCGTGTGGGGGAAGGAAATCCGGAGAGGTAACAGAACATACCGGGTGACAGGTTCTGCCGATGATATTGCTTTCTCTGCAGCCTCTCCGTATGCCCGGGCAAGTCCTCCAACGCCGAGCTTTGTCCCACCGAAGTATCGCGTCACCACTGCAACCACGTCGGTCAGCCCAATTCTGGCGAGTGCGGTAAGAATCGGTTTCCCTCCCGTGCCGCCCGGCTCTCCGTCATCGTTGTAACGAAACCGGTCTCCTGCCGTACCAAGACGGTAGGCGTAACAGTGATGGGTGGCGTTGAAGAATTCCTTCCGGATTCGCCTGACGAACTCTTCAGCCTCCTCTTTTGTTCTTACGGGATGGAGGGTGCAAATAAAACGCGAGCCCTGCACTCGTATCTCCTGCCGGACCTGATTTTGGAGTGTTTTGAATTCGTCGGTGGACGACATTGTGGAGTTCGGTGATCGAATTGGTGGCCACCTCACAAAATGTCCGCCGGCAGCCTGTTTTACAGATGAATATACCACAAAGCAGCAGAAGTTTCAAAACTGTTGCTGCTGAGCTCTTCATTCATTATCTTCATCGGCACAAGGAACAGAACTCATGAAAATCGGA
Source organism: Bacteroidota bacterium (assembly GCA_035687895.1). Classification (GTDB taxonomy): domain Bacteria; phylum Bacteroidota; class Ignavibacteria; order UBA10030; family UBA6906; genus JAERML01. Next base: position 2,991 of record DASRUE010000088.1, read on the forward strand.
ATCGTGTGTTATCCCACGTACGGCGGCAGCGGCGTGGTGGCGACGGAACTCGGCAAGGCACTCGCCGACAAGGGCCATCAGATCCATTTTATCAGCTATGCGATGCCCATGCGTCTGGATGGATATCTGGGCAACGTGTACTACCATGAAGTGGAAATGGCGAGCTACCCTGTGTTCGAGTTTCCGTTGTACACTCCCGCATTGGCGAGTAAGATGGTGGAAGTGGCACGCTTCGAGAAACTTGATCTTATCCATGCGCACTACGCCATCCCTCACGCGACGAGTGCCTACCTCGCAAGAGAAATCCTCAAGAATGACCTGAAGATTGTCACCACGCTTCACGGCACCGATATTACACTGGTGGGGCTTGAGCCTAGCTTCCTGCCGGTGATGAAATTCAGCATCGAGCAGAGCGACGGCGTCACTGCCGTTTCCCGTTTCCTCCGGGAGAAAACGATGACCAACTATGGCATCGAAAAAGACATCCGCGTCATTCCCAACTTCGTGGATACGGAAAAGTACCGGCGACAGGGATGTGAAGAGTTCTGCGAGAAGTTTGCCCCCAAGGGGGAGAGAATTCTCGTCCATGTTTCCAACTTCAGACTTGTCAAACGTGTGCAGGATGTTATCAAGATTTTCAACGAGGTACACAAGAAGATTCCCTCAAAGCTGATTCTGGCCGGTGACGGACCGGAACGATCCGCCTGTGAACTTCTCGTGCGGGAGCTGTACCTCCAGGAACACGTGCGGTTCCTCGGTAAGCAGTTGGAGCTTGTACCCATCCTCTCCGCAGCCGACCTATTCCTTATGCCGAGCCAATCTGAGAGTTTCGGGCTTTCTGCGCTTGAGGCTATGGCATGTGAGGTCCCCGTGATCTCGTCGAGTGTTGGGGGACTTCCCGAACTGCAGGTGCACGGCCAGACCGGCTACATTGCAGAGATCGGAGATGTGGACAGGATGGCACGGTATGCAGTCGAGCTGCTAACGAATGATGCCAAGCGCAAGGTGTTCGGCCAAGCCGCCCGGAAGCGCGCGGTAGAGCACTTTGACGTTCACAAGATCGTCACCCAGTACATCGATTATTACGAAGAGTGCATGGCAGGTGGGAGTAGCCGGAAGTCAGGCCAGCTTGCGATGAACGTGTAACCTGATTGCACCAGAAGGAGAAGTAGAACAAGAATGCAAACCCTATCACGTTTCGACAAGACGATGGACGTCGTGAAGTGGACGCGCAAAACAAAGCCGACAAAAGCGGAGCTGATAAAGATGATGGAAGCAGAAGGGCATGCCTGCGCACTCTATTCGGACACACCGGGAACGAAGTACGCCCGGCACAAACACGACTTCGATGACTTCCTGGTAATCGTGTCGGGCCAGATGAAGATAGGGACGGACCGCTTTGAATGGCTCATGAAACCGGGGGACAGGTTGGACATCCCCGCCAACACGGTGCATTGGGCGAATATGGTTGGCAAGGAAGAGGTCCACTACCTCTCTGCAGCAAAGTAGGTCTGGCGCCGCTCCAGGGATTCCAACGCTAGATCCGGTGTACGAACCTCCGGACAAAAACACGATCCACGAGTCCCAACACCGCAATAATCAGACTCCCGAAGAAGGCGATGCTCAGCGCTCCCTTCGAGTACGCAAACGGGAAGTACCCTTTCAGCCATGTCGAGAAACTCGCTACCAAACCACCTATTCCCTCCCCCATCGCTGACAAGGACTGCTGCACAGAACTTTGCGTCTGGTTGACGGTCCCAATATCCACAACGCCGGTGATTACAAACGCCGCCAGCATAATCGCAAGAACAATTGAGAGTCCAAAGAGATACGCGACCTTCTCCAGCACGCGGAACGCCAGCGGCGACCTCGGCGCAAGGTGGAGCCGCGAAAGAACAGTCTCCGTGAATCCTTCACTCGCACGCGCAAGCGGCACCCGCCGCAACGATCGGTCGATGCCCTGAAGGGTTTCGACGGCCGTTGAGCACCGAGGACACATGAGGAGGTGACGCTTCACCATCTCCATTTCCCCCTGCGTCAGCCCGCCATCGATGTATCCATGGAATTGATCGGACGAACAATGCGTCATCGACATGCGACCTTCATCTCTCCTTTCATTCCAGCTAGAACTCGTCCGCGCAGCAAGTTGCGTGCGCGAAACAGGTTGGTCTTGACCGTACCGAGCGGTTGATTCAGCACCGCCGTTATCTCTTCGTAACTCATTTCCTGCACGTAAAACAATGTCAACACGGTTCTGAATTTCTCCGGCATCCCCGCGATCTCCGATGCGATCATGTGCTGCATCTCGTCTTCTTCCATCCTCTCCTGGATGGTTGCTTCCTCTTCGTCCACCAGAATATTGTCCAGCATTCGTTCATCGCTTACGTCGAGCTGTTCCGGCTTTCCCTTCCTGCGAGTCACACGGGTGAGGCATAGATTATAGAGAATCCTGTAGAACCACGTTCCGAATTTGGCGTCTCCCCTGAACTGGTCGAGGCTGCGATAGGCCCTGAGGAATGCATCCTGTACCAATTCCTCCGACTCCTGGCGATTGCCCGTCAGGCGTAGGGCAAGGGTCATCGCACGGTCTTTGTGGCGGTCAATAAGCACGGCATACCGGCGGGTCTGGCCGCGTCGAATCTCTTCAATGATATGCCGGTCGTTATCGAGCACTTCATCCACGGTTGTTCTGTTCTCCAGCTTGGACTACAACGGCAGGGATGAGGTTTCAGCTCAATTGTACTTTTTTTCCTCCCAAACCGCAATCCCGATGAAACCCTGGCTGAAACCCTGCAGTCTAATCCCACAAGAACGACACAAACATTCACCAACCACTCAAGGAGGCTGTAATGAACGGTCCAGAATTTCTAATCCCCATCATCTTCTTTCTGACCATCGGGGGCATCTGGGGGTTCACCCTGCTCACCAGACACAAAGAGCGGATGACTATGATTGACAAAGGGCTGAAAGCAGAAGATATCAAGTCGCTTTACGAACGAGGGACGCTGCGCACCAACCCCTTGAGCTCTTTGAAGTGGGGAATGATTTTTGTCTCCATCGGACTTGCAGTCTTAATCGGGGTTTGGCTGCGGGAGAATTACTTCTTCAACGACGGGGTCATCCCCGGCATCATGGCGCTCTTCGGTGGTCTCGGCCTCATTGGCTTCTACCTCATCGCCAACAAGAAGATCTCATCGTAAGTACCATCTGCACGCCGTAAGATACGAATGCCTCCATAGTGGAGGCATTCGTGTTTCCGGCATTATTCCAGAAGCAACATCTTCTTTGTCTGGTCAAAGTCTCCGGTATGGCTTGTGTTCAGCCATGAACAATAAGAGAGAATGGTGGAACAGTGCCTGGTCGTGGAAGGAGTACCGTCTACATCTTCACTGCACGCCTGAAGATCTGCTCAAGGATCTTCAGATTCTGAACGCTGTTCTCGCCATCGGGCGCAGGGCGTTTTCTTTGTTCTATGCAACGGGCAAAATATTCCATTTCCAGAATGTATGGATTCTCGGCGGTGAACGTTTCCTCATACCGCTTGTCCCCCTGGAGAAGGTGCATGCTGATGGTGTTTTTCACAGCACGGCCGGAGAGAGAGCCCGGCACATGAAGGGAGCCGAGCGTGCCGTTCAATGCATAGTAATTTGCGTCGGTCGTAAAGCCGCACGTGACGGCACCCGCCACCGCGTCGACGGTGAAGACTGCGTGTGAAAAGAGATCGACACCTCCCGGATGGTCCTTGCGGAGATAGGCACCCATCAATTTCGGTTCGCTGCCGGTGATGTATCGGAGAAAATCGATGCCGTAAATCCCAAGGTCATAGAGAGCGCCGCCGCCCTTCTTCTTATCCAGACGGAATGGACTCCGCACCAACTGGCCGATGTTGAAACACCAGTTGAAATCGATGTACCGGAGCTCTCCAATCAATCCCGAATCGACGATTTCCTTGACCCGCGCGTGAATCCGTTTGAACCGGTACATAAACGCTTCCATGAGGAACACGTCGCTCTTCTTGCACGCAGCAACCATGGTCCGGGCCTCCGCCGAAGAAAGAGCCGCCGGCTTCTCCACGAGCACGTGTTTTCCCGCTTTCGCTGCCTTCACGGTGTATTCGCAGTGGAGATGTTGCGGGAGAGGAATGTACACGGCATCCAATTCAGAATCGGCGAGCAGGGCGTCGTACGAGCTGTACCGTTTGGGGATCTTGAATTGGTCGGCAAAGGCGTCGGCTTTCTCCTTATCGCGGCTTGCCACCGCAATGATCCGGGCATTTTCCATCGGCCGGTCGAAGAACGCACGTGCGATGCTTGCGGTACCAAGGATGCCAAAGCGTATCATGCAGGCGGTTCGTTGTCAGGAAAAGAACTGCGGCGTTCGCTCTTTTCGGCCATAAGGCGAAGGACAATCCGGGTGACAAACAGTAGGGCCGCAATAATGAAAAAGGGCCAATAATACGTTTCTGGTACGAGGCGGAACCAGATCAGTACAAGGAGGATAAGCATCACTGTGATGCTCACAAAACCGTAAATGGTTACTGCTCTCGACGTGATCAATGGATGCAATCGATTGTGGAAACCCGCCTTCGCAAAGCCCGCTTCAGCGGGCGAAGGAGGGCCGGAGTCAATATAGAAAACACCGGACGAATCCGCAAACGAAAAAGTCACCCCGAGAGCTCATGCGCAATCAAATCGTAGATCTCATGCTCCTGTCTTGCCGTACGGATGGTGTCGAGGACACGGGGATTCTTCAGTGTCCGGGCAAGGAGAGAGAGTGTTTGAAGATACTCGTCGTTGTCCTCCGAAGCCGCGATCATGAAGACCGTGGTCACCGGTGCGCCGTCGATGGTTTCATACTCGATCGGTTCTGCAAGGCGCGCCACCACAACAACGACATTCCCGGCAGACCCGGAACGGGAGTGCGGGATGGCAATTCCATGTTCAAAGCCCGTCGAGCCGGATTCTTCCCGTTCCCACAGATCTTTCAGAAATGCCGCCTTGTTCCTGATGTATCCGAACTTGTAGGCCCGCTCGGTCATTTTGGTGAAGAGCTCCTCCTTTGATCTCGCCTTCACATCCAACATGATCAGATCCTGAGAGAGATACCGACCAAGATGAACTCTCTCCGCTTCGCCCGTCGCATAGCTCACCGCGTAGTGGATTGCCTTCTTCATATCGACCGCGAAATTCCCGATGCCGATTTTCTTGGTCACGCCCAGACGGTGAAGCACCGAGCGAACTTCCTTCCTAAGTCCGGCAATGATGAGTTTCTTCTTGTCTCTGTTCAGTCTATCAACAATGTCTTCCAAAGCGAGCGCCCCGGTTGTGTCCACCACAGGAACGCTTTCCATGTTCAGAATGACGATCCGGTAGTTGAACTGCTGCTCGATCTCCTTCACGAAGTTCTTTGCCGCCCCAAAGAAGAGCGGCCCTTCGATGTCATACACCGCAATCTTGTGTTCACGCAGCTTCTTCTCCTCCTCCTCCGGCAGGCGATTCGCGTGCGCCTCCTCGAGGAGATTCGTAACCCCCAACTCGCTCATCCGGTACACAAAGAGAAAACCCGCGAGTGCGAATCCAACCAGGACCGCCGTGATCAGATCGGAAATCACGGTCACTGCCATGGTGGCAACCATAACAATCGCATCCGGAGCCGGAGTTTTGGGAATGAGCTTCAGAGGCTCCCACTCGAACATGCCGACAGCGGTCATCATCAGGACTCCCGCAAGAACTACAAGAGGCACCATGCCCACGAGCGGGGCAAGGACGAGCATGATGATCACAAGGATCACGGCGTGAATCATCCCGGAAAGTCTTGTCACTCCGCCTGCACGAATATTGACATTGGTGCGGACAATGGCGCCCGTGCCTGCAATCCCGCCGAAGAGCCCGGCGATGAAGTTCCCCACACCCTGACCTATTAGCTCACGGTTGCTGTTATGCCGGTCGCCCGTTACGCTATCGGCAACAACTGAGGCAAGAAGGGTTTCCAGAGCTCCGAGAAGCGAGATGGTCAATCCTGCCGGAAACAAGCGTGACCATGTTTTCCAATCCACTGCAGGAAGATGAGGTACGGCAAACGACCGTGGTATCTGACCGATGAGGTCGAGTGCATTCTGCGACGACAACGCAAACGAATGCGGATCGACCGAGAGGTGCATCCATTCCCAGTGTTCATACAGAAACGTCCCTGCGACCGTCCCCACGATCAGTCCGATGAGTGCCTTGGGAAGATTCTTATGGAGATACGGAGCGGCAACGATCGTTGCAATAGTGATAAGTCCGATAACCGGTGCGCCGGCGAAGAGGGAAAGCTGTTGAGAGAAGATCAGTATGGCGATGCCATTGGTGAAGCCAACGATGACGGGATATGGAACAAAGGAAATAAACTTCCCCGCCTTGATGAAACCATAGCCGATCTGAAGGAGGCCTGCGATCAGACACGCACCGAGTAACGCATCAGCGCCACCGTACTCCATGTAGACGGTGGTGAGAATGACCGTCATGCCGCCTGTTGGGCCGGTAATCTGCCGGGGCGTTCCCCCGAAGAGGGATGCAAGAAATCCTGTAAAGATCGCGCCATACAGCCCCGCCACTGCGCCCCGCGGATCTCCGTTGTAGGCGAGGATACCAAACCCGAGCGCCAGAGGAAGCGCGACAATTGCAGAAGTTAAGCCTCCAACGAGGTCGCCTTTCAAATGGGAGAAATTGAACTCGAAGATTTCAGAGAAACGAAACTCCTTCACATACTCCCGGTACGATAACGTCATGGTGTCTCCAGAGAAAAAGAAAAGTCATCCCGAAAGATGACTTGTCATTAGGTTGTTCAAAGAATACTGTACGTGCACCGTTGCTGTCATTCGACAGGTGCACCAATTCGCAACGCCGCTACGCTATGAGCTCGTCGATAACGCCCCCGCCCACCACATCGTTCTCCTCATAGAAGACCACGGACTGGCCCGGCGTAATAGCTCTCCGCGGCTCGTCGAACGTCACCTGCACCAGACCGTTGTCCATCTCTTGAATGGTGGCCGGTCCGCCTGGATCCTTGTACCGGATCTTCGCAGTGACGCGCATTGGTGTGCGGCAATCCGGATACTTCATCATGTTGACCTGCCGGGCAACCAGTCTCGACTGGAAAAGCTGCGCATCCATTCCGATTTCGATCCGGTTGTTCGCAGCATCAATCCCCGTGACGTAAACCGCGTCCGGTCGGGCAATGCCCAATCCCTTCCTCTGCCCGATGGTGTAGAACGGGAATCCCCTGTGCTTCCCCACCACCTCGCCGTTCATCACAATGTCCCCGCCGGCAACAGCCGTCTCGAGCTCGGGGCGGCGCTCCTTCAGGAAGCGCTCGTAGTTGTTGTCGGGGATAAAACAGATCTCGTAGCTCTCGGACTTCTGCATATTCGGGAGACCAAGTTTCTCGCCGAGCGCTCGTGACTCCGGCTTCGTCATTTCTGCGAGCGGGAACATCGTCTTGCTCAGCGATTCCTGGGTCAAGCCCCAGAGCGCATACGACTGATCCTTCGATTCATCACGGCCACGCGAGACGTAGTAGCGTCCTGTCCTTTCGTCACGGCCAACCCTGGCGTAGTGTCCTGTGGCAATATAGTCTGCGCCGAGAGCATCTGCCTTCTTGATCAACTCTTCCCACTTGATCTTCCGGTTACAGATCACGCAGGGATTGGGGGTACGACCGGCAAGATACTCATCCACAAAATTCTCGATCACCTCAAACCCGAACGGCTCACTGAAGTCCAGCACGTAATGCGGAAAGCCCAGTTTCGCGGCCACGGCACGCGCATCGTTAATTCCGTCCAGCGAGCAGCAACTGCTCTCGTTACCGACGTTTCCTCCCACGTCCTCGTAGCGATACGTCTTCATCGTGATGCCGATGAGATCATACCCCTCCCCTGCGAGGATGCCGGCCACCACCGACGAATCCACGCCACCACTCATCGCCACAACCACTCTCTTCTTCACGACATTCGTTCCATGAACAGTTGATCAAAACCGGACTCAAGGTAAGAAAAAACGGGGATGTTTACAACCTGCCTCGAAACCCTAGTGTCCTATTTTGTCCGAAGGTCGACGACTCGACTCGTCGAGACTCCTTCGGACGAATCAATACACGAATGAATGTGGTGATAGCTCCTGAGAACTCTCCCCTTTCTCCGGTCAACCATGGCTCCCCTCCCTTGCCAAGGGAGGGAAAGCAGCACAACCTGAGGAGGGGGAGAGTTCGTTTTGACATGAGGCGAGGTGACTCGATTTGAACACCGGGGACCAAACTGAGACACCATCCAACAACCGGTAAGTTGTCTCTGTTCTAGATTAGGTGGGCATCCCGTACTTCAGCCGGATCATCGTCACCCGGAACCTGTAGATCGTCACTACGAACAGATCATCAAACTCATTCCTCTCGATCGTTGGCGGTGAGGAAACGCCGAGCGCGTCCATGATCTTCGGGACAGTGTCCGAGTGACCGACAATAAGGATTTCCTCTCCCTTGTGTGCATCGACTGAGTCTGCCCAGCGGTCCGTTTCTGAGGCAGTGATCTGCACGGGCGCAACCCCGATGGCGGCGGCAGTGGGAGCTGCAGTCTGCAATGTCCGCACCTTCTCGGAAACAAAAATCCTGTCAATCCCTGAGGCTCCCACCACATGGGCAAGCGTTGCCGCTCGCTGGAGACCAGATTCCGAGAGAGACGTCGTGTCCGAATCATTTAGCCTCTCAACATGACGGACCAGGATCACGGTAGTCACCGGTGTGAAGAACGAGAAGTAGATAAGAGTGATGATGATAATCAGACAAACGAAGAGAGTCAGATACCAATAAGCACGATGCATGGTGTGTTCTCGAGATCAGTGAATGGGAGTCGGTCGGAGTCCTATGTCGAGCACCTTCTCCCGGAAAAGCGCCTCGATTCGTTCTGTGCTTGGGAAGGTCGTTGCAACGAGTCCGACAAGAATGACCGTGGAGAGGGCGTTGAGCCAGTACTCAGGATTTCCCTTAAGAATGCCAGCCTGTGCTGCTACAAGACAAACCACCAAACCGAAAAAGGCTACACCCTCAAACATCGCCAGCCGGATGATGCTGGCGGTTCTCAAGGCACCAAGGAATGTCTCCGCGAGCTGGGGGCCGGACTGGACATGAGCAGAAATGCGGAACTTGCTTTCATACAGATAGGTCGCTGCCCCGTACACGCTCAATCCGAACCCAAGATGGACGATGCTCAAGAGCCGGACAACTTCGACGTCACCCGTGATACCGTCTCCTCTCACACCGCTGACAAACAACACGACCATCAGGAAAAAAAGTGCACCGGTAACAATGGCGATGTGAATGACTTGGAGGATTCGTACATATTCCGGCGTGAGCGCTTTTTGTAGATCGTGAACCGTTGAGGAAGAGTACATACCGATAGTTTCCGGAGAGAGTCTTTCAGATCTTCTGCTGCGGTGAAAGCTTACGGAAACCTCTGGGGAAAAGCAAGC
>DASRUE010000089.1:0-13975 GCA_035687895.1 Bacteroidota bacterium
CTTGAATCTCTCGCGGAGAATTGGTGGCCCTAGTTCATTTTGTGGCAAGTTCACGCGAGGAGGATTGGGAACAGAGCCAAGCGATACCGCGGATGATTGGATCACTTCGGACGGTGCACATGCGCTCGACCTGGCAATCGCGACGATTGGTTTACCACATAGTTTCTCTGCCAGTCGAAAGAAAGTAGGATTGGGTCCAGACAATGTTTGGATGATACAGCTGTTTGGGAAAGAATCAAGTGCGTTTCTTGTGTTCGACTTTGGTGCGGGTCGGCGAATAGAGCGATATGAATGGACTGGTCCGGGTTATGATGTGGTGCTGGAGTTGCCTGATCGGGCCGAATGGGCACAACACAATGGAGTGACAGAACAGTGGCAGTCGCAATCGTTGACTGGATCGGACTCACCTGTCGAAAATTACGGCTACGCCGACGAATATCGGGTATTTTTGAATGCAATATCCGGTCTAGGGCCGCGTCCTGAAGTGGACTTCCACTATGCATCGAGGTATATGCGGATAGCGACAGCGATCCTTGGTTCTAATCATGGGGTAGTTACAAGGATTCCACAGCCTATTGAAGTGGAAACACCACGAGGAGCTACGGACCGAATAATCGTGCCCGCAGTTCACCATCCCGCGAGTCGTCGACCAGTCGTTACCATTCTACAAGAGCCCGCTATTCACGCCAAGTACTTCAACTTTAGTGAATTGCGTTCCCTTGCTGAAATTCTAGATTTGCGATTTCCCACTTCGCAGCAGGATATTTCCAAGGACCTCGCAGAATCACACGCTATCGTTACGGGATGGGATGCTCCGTTGATTAGCGATGAGCAGTTTGATCTAGCGGAGAAACTTGAACTTGTTGTCGTTGTGGGTTCTTCGGTTAAAATCGTCAAGCCCGAACTCCTAAAGAAAAGAGGTGTCGCCCTCTGCAACACGGCCGACGCAATCGCCAAGAGTGTCTCTGAGCATTGTCTTCTTCTGTCCTTGGCGGGATTGCGAAAACTGACTAACTTAGACAGGCAAATGCATCAAGGCAAATGGCCGCCAGGAAATTCAAGCCCGCTCTGGCTTCAAAAAGCTGTCAAAGTGGCCCGTCGCGTTCCAGGTGCACGAGGCCTGAAGCCTCTCTTCCCGAAGAGCATCATCAAATCGGTGAGTATTGGCCGGGGGAACGGAGGTGGGACACCTCCGTGGGCCGACCTCAGAGGTCAGACCATTGGGCTTGTAGGTTGGGGTCATATAGCGTCTAATTTCGCACGTCTGCTGGCTTCCTTCTCATGCAAAGTTCTGGTGTACTCGGAGTCTGCTTCATCCGAAGAACTAGAAGGGCATGGTGTGCAACGGGCAACTCTCGGAGAAGTTCTTGGTGGCAGTAGGGTGGTATCACTCCACAGAGGTGTTACTGAGAGGACCATTGGCATGATCGGAGAGAAAGAACTTGCTCTTCTGCGGTCAGGGACAGTGTTGGTAAACACAGCCCGGGCTGCTCTCATTGATGAAACAGCACTTTTGGCAAGACTGAAGCAAGGAGACATTGTTGCGGCTTTGGACGTTTTCTCAAGGGAGCCATTACCTCCCGGCCATCCACTTCAAAAACTTGATAATGTCATTCTGACTCCTCACATGTCGAACATTTCCCGGGAGTGCTACTTACGTGTGGGAACAGATGCCCTTCGAATTTTGCGTGATTGGAAAGAAGGTAGGACCATTCCTGTTCTTCTTGATGATCGGATCGAAAAGATGACCTGATTCTCATCCGTATTCGGAATAGCTTGGATCTACTGGGAAAATCTGCAGCATTTGAGATTGCAGCGACAGGTATCGCTGGGTTCGTTCTTGCCTGGTTTATTGTCCTTGATGATGATCTTCGATCAAAAGCACTCGGTCTTGTAAGCAAAGCTAGCAATTCTGTTTTTTCGACAAGCAAGGCATGATCGAAGATCGTGCCTGAATATGTATCCGTGTTTGCTCGTTCTTACTCATTGGTAGCCACGGTGAGATGTTATGCCTGAGATCGTAATACATGCTGGAGGAGGGTCTGAGCATCATGCACGCCTGCTTCTACAACATTTTGGGTCCCGCGCGATTATTGAATCGAGCCGGAAACCAAGTGTGCTAACGGCACATGAACCCGAACTGGTGATTACATTCGATGAGCATGATTGCGAATTGGGTCTATGCATAGCGGAGATGGCCAACCGGGGTGTGGCAACGCTCCAAGTGATGGACGGAATCCTGGAATGGAGAAGGACGTGGGGTTATCCCACATCGGCAATGAAGCGTCCTCTCAATCAACCCGTCCTCGCTCACAAGGTTGCATGTCTTGGGAATGTTGATGCAAGAATAATGGAATCATGGGGAAATGTTGGCAAGTGTGAGATTGTGGGAGCCCCGCGGTTTGACCGGCTTGTTGGACTCGGAAAACCGATGCGCGTAGAGCCGATACGCAACCGACCACTCCGGTTACTCATCATGACTGCTAAAACCCCAGGGTTTACGCCTGAACAGGTCGAGATTACGTACCGCTCGTTGATGGATGTTCGGGATGTTCTTCGCGATCGCACAAATATCGAGGTCGTGTGGAGAGTGACGCAACAGCTTCATACGAGACTCCAGGTGCAGAACACATTTCGTGATATGACCGGCGGGGAACTGCACGAGATACTCCAGCAGGTGGATGCCGTGATCACGACACCCTCCACGGCAATGTTGGAATCGATGCTCTGTGGTCTTCCGACTGCCCTACTTGACTATCATAACTGTCCTCACTATGTAACGGCTGCTTGGAGGATCACCAGTAAGGAACAGATGATGCCAGCGATCGAAGACCTGAGGTCCGCTCCCCTGGCCCGGATGCTTTACCAGGATTTCTGCCTTCATGACGCGCTCGCATGCAGGACGCCTGCCTTGCCCCGGATTGTCACCCTCATAGAAGAGATGATCAGGCTCCGGCGGGAGGCAAAGGGCCGGAATGAACAACGCGTGCAGTTTCCTCATAGGATCCTCGCCGATCCGGGTGATCATGTTTCGTGGCCGAGCGCGCAATTCGATTTGCAAACACTCTATCCTCGGCATCCCGTATTCGGTCGCACCGACGTAACTGCAATGCAGGCAGAGCTCGAAGCTGCGCTTGGAACCGTGGAACGGCTGAATGCACAAGTTGATGTTCTAACCCGTCGCCTTCATCAGATCCCCGGCTATTCGCTTGCTGCGAGAATCAAGAACATGCTGAAGAGCTGAGCCCGGCGATGCCGACAGCAAATACAATTTTGGTGGCGCACTCTCGGCCTGATATTGTCAGCGGGGCGGAATTGGCGATTGCGGATATCGTTGATAAGGGGCGAGACGGACTGCGGTATGTGATGCTCACTCCCGGTGAAGGAGTGTTGGCCAACCACTATCGTAGCAAGGGGTATGCCGTATGGGCTCAGAAGCTCGAGACGAGGCGGCGGCTCTATCCCGGCCTTCACATAGTCCAGTCGATCTACTTTGCAAGGAAGTTTAGGCAGAGAAACATTGATGCAGTCCTCTGCAATACATTTGCGGCTGCATCGCGAGTGAAGACGGCCTGTTCTATGGCAAGGATTCCATACGCAATTTTTGTCCGGGAGTACATTTCGAAGAAGAGGTCTCACCGTGCGATGTTGGCAAGCGCCGATATGGTACTGGCCGTATCAAAGGACGTTCGGGATTATCTTCGTGATGTGGTGGAACCGGCCAAGGTTGTTGTCGCGTATGATCATCTCAACGCGGAGCCACTGCTGAGAAGAGTGAAGACTCACGGAAATAACCGGAAGAGGGTCGTTCCTTTCGACCCAAAGCACCCCGTTGTCGGAATTGTCGGTCGGATTACAGTGTACAAACGGCAGGATCTCTTTCTCCGTTCGATTCCTTATGTCCTGTCCGAAATGCCGGACGCGAGATTCGTTGTTGTCGGCTCTGCAAGCAAAGGCGAGCGGGATTTCGAACAAAGCTTGAAGACACTTGCTCGTCAGTTGGATATCGAAGAAAAGGTTGCATTCATCGGTTATCGACCCGATGCCGTTGAAGTCATGTCGGAACTATCTGTGTGTTGCCTGACGTCTGACAGGGAACCTTTCCCCCGGACGGTGCTGGAAGCACAGTTGCTTGCTTGTCCGGTCGTCACGTCAAACACTGGCGGATGCGTGGAGATGGTGGAAGATGGTGTAACGGGGTTGCTTTTCGAAGTCGCTTCCGACAATGCCCCACAGCAGCTTGCGACACAGGTAGTCAGGCTGCTCCGGGATAAGAACCTTGCGGCCCGTTGCACCGAACAAGCGCGATATCGACTGATGAAGGAATTTGCCAGTATCACTCCAGTCAAGCAACTCGAGGAATATCTTAAGGTACTTGTTGAAAAAGGTGCGTGGGCGAAAAATGGAAGAGACTAAGTCAAAAAGAGTTGGCCTCGTTGCAAGGTTGTCGGATCCGGGTGGTGTTCAGTCCGTTGCGCTCTCTTTGATCAGAGGATTGAACCAGAAGGGAGTAATTCCCGACATTTTGTGGGACGTCGAACCTTCATGGCCGATGCTTGAGAAGGCGGGGGTTCGGGCGAAGTTCACGCACGTCCCCTTCCGTTTCTCTACGACACTCATCGACAGAATGCCGCTGAGTCTCCGCTATCTGGCGTGGATTATCAACGCAGTGGATGGAGAGCAATTCCGCCGCCAATACGACTTCGTCTACACCGTCAACCAGGTTTTCTACTTTCCCTCGGATTTCCCGCACCTGTACTATTTGTCCGGGCCTCCTCTGTTGCCGCAGTTGGAAATGCTCCCGCGGGGTGTGAAGGGCGTTCCGATCCGCTTTTTCAAATGGATGTATAGGACCTTCTGGCGCACCAGTCGACCGATATTCGAGTATCAGCGGGGTGGTAAGTATGTAATCAACTCTCACTACACCGCGCGCCTGTTCAAGGAGGCACACGGTGTCGATCTTCCTGTTGTTCATCCTCCCATTAAGATCTCAGATCGATGGTTCGATCACAGTGATTTGTCCCTTCGGGATTCACTGGTATTCTTCTCACGAATCGTCTGGTACAAGCGCCCTTACCTCGTTTTGGAACTGGCGAAAAGGCACCCGAACTACCGGTGTGTCATCATGGGAGGTGTCCAACCGCATCAGCAACCCTACTTCGAGGAGTTGCAGAAGAAGGCCGCCACAATGGGGGTAAAGATCGAGTTCATTCGAAACCCTTCGGACCAGCAGGTGAGAGAGGAACTTGCGCGGGCGAAATTCTACATCTTTCCGGCGGTCAACGAACACTTCGGCATGACCACACCCGAGGCAATCGCTTCCGGCGCAATCCCTTTCGTTCATGATTCCGGCGGACAAATCGAGATTGTGATTGATGAGCGGTTGCGGTTTTCCGATTCAGAACTTCACGACAAGTTTGACGCGTTGATGAAACTGCCTGATGCAGAACTCGCTCAGATCAGGAAGAAGCTGGTCGCACACGTGCAACAATATTCGGAGGAAGCATTCTGGGTGAAGATGTTCCAGCATTCGGGGCCCGGAAAGAGTCCATCGTTGACGGATGTTGGTGACTGCCAAGCAAACAACATCACTTCATTCGCCAAAGGATGAGGCTGGAGATGGCGACAGTGGGCGTGACATATGCTGAGGGGCAGACACGGCGGCGGCTCGAGGTACGGGACGAGAGACGAGCCGTCCTCATGAGCCGGCGTTTCCAGAGGAGTCTCATGATCCAAGTCCTGCTGTGTGCAATTCCTGTTGGAGGGCTGCTCGCGGTGGGAATGGCACGCCTTGCTGGACTTGCCTATTGGGGACTCTTCACACTCCTCTGGTTACGGTTGGCAATTCTGGGGAGACATCGTGAACTTATGGCTTTGCTCATAGCTCTTATCCCTTTCACCAACTTACTGAGGAGCTTTGCGCCCTTCTTCACCATTATTGTGGTTTTGCTCAGTGTGGCGGCTGGATATTACAACATGCTCTCGCCCGGCACGATCTGGCAGGTTCTTCAGCGGTATCGGATGGTGATGTGGATGTTCGTTTTTGTCATCGTGTACTATATCTGGAGTCTCTTACTTACGGGGAAGTACGAGGTGACAATCCGCATTTTCGAACTGGCATTCAGTGTACTTTTGATCTTGATTCTCGGTCGAAGCAGAGAAATGCTGGGACCGGCGATCGCTGGAGTATTGATTTCGGCATGCATCGTTGGACTTGCTATGTTGCCGCACATAGGCACTGTGGCGGGTGAAAGGCTTGGAGAAATGGTGGTTCAGGGATACGCCCTTGGCAATCCCGTCCAGTTGGGGATTCCTCTGGCGCTTTCATTCCTGGCGCTTATAGTGGACCGGGGGAAGTGGTTGAATTTGGAGCACCATCTTCTCACTCGCGTGCTCCTGCTCATTCCCACAGTAACCCTTCTGGCGCTCACTACCTCTAGAGCATCTTGGCTGGTGGCAATCGGTGGTCTTGTGGCGACGCTGCTGCTTAGCCACCGGTCTCGCGTTCGAATGCTCGTCATCATCGGGTTCGGTGCATTGGCCATTCAGCTTGTCCTGATGAGCCCGTTCGGTGGTGGACTTCAGCGCGGGATTGAGCGGACATTCGGTGAAGATCGAACGGCTGGGAATAGAACAAGCGGCCGATCTGACCAGTGGATAGTTTCCTACTATGCCTTCACTGAGTCAGTCGGGAGAATGATCTACGGCTTTGGACCGGGAATGGGCCAGGATGTGTACGCGAGCTATTCTCGTCGTATTCCCACCGTGGAGTTCAAAGTGGGAAGTCGCATGGCTCTTCACTCCTTGTACATGCAGGTGGGGGTTGAAGCGGGACTGATTGGCCTGGTGCCTCTGCTCGCATGGCTTCTGATGGGGCTGTATAGAACAATTCGCTGGGGTCTGATCTACGGAATGCAGTTTCCCCTTGTTTGTTTTCTAGGTTTCATCATTGTTGCAGCGACAACATCGGGATTCGACACCGTGTCCGGGTCTCTGTTGGGGGTCGGGTTACTTGCCACGTCCAGAAGGTCGTTTTCAGGCGATCTTACCCAGGTCACTGAACCGGGTACGCCTTTCGATCATCGTACCAGTGTGGGTCTTGCCCGCTGAGATGGCTCAATTCGCCGCGCGATGTGACCGTGCAAACAAGAAAGCAAGTGTAATAGTGGTACATTTAAGAAAACGAGTGCACCGGGTAACAATTCTTGGTCGTTCCTCGAAGAGTAGCCCGGTTCTTGCGAAATCAACCCTTCTTTATATCAATTCACAGTTCAGGAGTTCGTAGTGCTATCACTGACCAACAAGACTGTCCTTGCGATCGCTCCTCACGTTGACGATGTCGAACTGGGGGTTGGCGCCACCATCCATTCTCTTTCTAGGAACAACACCGTCTACTATGTGGCGTTGTCACTTCCCCCGCTGGTGAAGAAGGAGGAGTTCATGAACGAGTTCCGCAACAGCGTCACGCATCTTGGCATCGAGTCTTCACGGATCATCCTGCGTGACTATGATCCGCGAAACCTTTTTGATGCTCGCAGTGATATCCTCCAACTCTTCTTCGACCTGAACAAGGAATTGAAGCCGGACCTGGTGTTCATCCCGAACAGCAAGGACATCCATCAGTCGCATGAGGTGGTCTATGCCGAAGCGCGACGCGCGTTCAAATACCGGACCCTCCTCGGCTATGAACTCCCGTGGAACAGCATGGAGTTCTCGATGGACGTTTTTGTTACTGTCACCAAACAGGATGTGGATGCAAAGATCGATGCAATCAATGCCTACAAGACCCAGAAGCAGCGTATGTTCTTCTCCAACGATATTGTAGGAGATCTTGCCCGCGTGAGGGGAAAACAAATTGGTGCACAATACGCAGAGTGTTTTGAGTTGATTCGTCTCATTCTCTAAGCACACACTAACGACTGGAGACTATCGCTTACCATGAGGAGCCCAGGCATGCAGGCAGTTGGAGGATTTGATTTCCATAAGTTCGTTGACGATGAACTCTCCTCGAACGGGTTTCGTGTCCGCCAAATCACAAACGAGTACATGACCGCGAGACTCGATGATATTATGGGTCTTGTGAACGGTACCAGGGAAGAGTATGCTCGTTCCTACGGATGGAAATCGGAACCGCGGGAATACTTCTTGAATGGACTCAAGAGGAAATGGGATTTCTCGTTTGCCGTTGAGGCGATCTCTACAGGAACTATCTGCTTTGTGAGTCTCTCGTCAGTCTACGGGGACATCCTGCACATGCATTGTGCGTACGCCGCTGAGAAGTACCGAGGGGCGAACCTCGGAAAGCTCCTCAATATCAAGCTGTGTCAAACAGGGATTGATGCCGGCTTCTCATTGATCGAAGGATACTGGCCGAAGCAGAACAACGGCTCCATCATTCTGTTCCTGCGCATGGGATGGCAAATCGATGACCTGAGAAAGGAAGGAACCCAGCTCCTTCTGGTTGCAGACCTGGGTAAGTCACGAGACCAAACGTATCAACTGATCTTGAAAGAACGAGGGCAAGGGCCAAAGTAATCAGCGCGAGCTCGGCATACTACAAGCGAACGGGATGGACACGCGAGGCGGCAGAGAACATCTTCAACCATTAGTCCGGACCTATGATCGTAAGCATTCATCAACCTCATTTTTTGCCTTGGCTGGGCTACTTCAACAAAGCTCTCCGAAGCGACGTGTTTATCTGGCTTCATTCTGTGCAGTACCGGAAGAACTATTTCCAGAATAGGACATCGATAAAGAACGTTAACGAGCAACCATTATGGTTGACATTGCCGGTGCATGCAAAGTTGGGCATGAACATCGACGAAGTCACCATCGCGACACTAGGCTGGCGTGAGAAAGTCTTCAGGACCGTGGAACAGTGCTATCGCAAGACCTCATACTTCACAACGTGTTGGCCATCGATCCAGACCAGTATCGAAGAGGCTCACGACTCGCTGGATGATGTGAATTGGAAAACCTTTGCGGCAGTCCTTACGCTCTTGGGAGCGGACGCTGTGCGGGTAGAGCGGATGGCTAACTTGGCCGTGACGTCCAACGACCCAACGATCCGTCTGGTAGAAGCATGCAAGTTGGTCGGGGCAACTCATTACATCGCCGGCAGAGGGGGGCAGAACTACCTTCGGGTGGAGGAGTTTCAGAAGGAGGGGATCGTAGTGGTGTGGCAGGAGTTCGATCCAGGTCGGGTCATATACAAACAACAAGGCAAGGTCTTTGTTCCGGGGTTGTCAGTCATTGATTGCCTGTTCAATACCGGCCCGGAGGAAACCAGAAGTCTGGCCTTGGACGCGTGGGTACCGACACCGGAGGTGAAATGAATAACCATGCGCGCTTCAAAATGAGACTAGCAGTCGTGGGTGCCCCCGCCCATTGGATCGGGTCGGATGGAACCTATTGGGCCTACGAACCCTACGTCCGCGAAATGCGCGTCTGGGCTGACCTCTTCTCCCATGTGCAAGTGTGTGGTCATGCTGGTGAGGGCGAAATAAGGGGGAATCTCGCACCCTACAATCGGTCGAACATCGAAGTGGTGCCGGTTGCGTACTCACGAGAGTATGGTTTCACAGGTATGCTCCAACGGATGTTTCAGTTCCCCGGTCTGGTCATGAACATCCGCCGGGCCATTCATGACCACGACTTTGTTCTGATGCGAAGCCCCAGTCATTTTGGACTCGTCGGCGCAGCCCTTGTCAGACTCATGAACCGATCGAGCATCACCAAATGGGCGGGTGAAAACGGAGCATTCACCGGGGAGAGAATTCCTTCCCGAGTGAATCGTTGGCTGGAGAGTATTCGTGGCGAAACGCATTTCACACTGGTGTATGGACCCCCAAGGTACTCTCACCAAATAAGCTTTCTCCCAGCCTTGATGAATGAAGAAGAGCTCTCCGAAGCCCGGCAACTCTCTTCTCGCAGGAGCTGGAGAACTCCGATGAAGATCCTGTGCGTTGGGCGGCTGGAGGCAGCGAAAGGTTTTGATCTCGCCCTCCGTGGTCTCGGAGAGTTGAAGCGATTACGACCCGACTTGATGTGGCACTTCACGCTCGTCGGTGACGGCACTCAGAACGACTCATTGCGGCGACTTGCAGCCGAGTGCGATCTCACCGACCGCATGACATTCACGGGTGCTCTTCCATTCAATGAGGTGCAGAAACGCTACGCCGAATCTCATATCGCAATCATGCCTGGTACAAAAGAGGGGTGGCCGAAGATCATCGCCGAAGCCTGGGCACATGGGACTATACCCGTTGCGGCGTCCGCAGGTCTGGTTCCATCCATCCTCCAGGATAAGAGCTCGGGAGTTGTGTTCAAACCGACGCCGTCCGACCTGGTACATGAATTAGCTCATCTCCTGGATGATCCGAAAAAAATGAAAGATATGTCACAGGGCCTCTATCGGCACGCCCAGGAACTGTCACTGGATCAATTCAAGATTCGTTTGGAAAGAATACTCGTGGATCGGTTTGGATTCCAATGACTAGAGTTGAGTTTGACACTCCAACAGGGTACTCAGTTGCTCGCGAGGCGGCGGGCAACATGCCGATAGCAGGGCGGGTAGCTCTCATGCAAATGTGCGATTCGCTCGATGCCGGTGGGCTTGAGCGCATGGCTGTGAACCTTGCAAACAGCCTCCCACAAGAACGCTATGAACTGTATCTATGTACCACAAGGCGAGACGGCCCGCTCGCGCCGCTGATTGGGCCGCATGTGCACCGTCTTCGGTTGAACAGAAAGTCGAGATTCGACAGGCGGGCGTTCTGGGAACTCGTGAGCTACATTCGGGTGAAAAACATTCGGGTAATTCACGCGCATGGCACATCGTTGTTTCTCGCTATTGCAGTGTCATGCGTCTACCCGTATCCAAAGATTGTCTGGCACGTTCACTTCGGGAAACTCGCCGCGAAAGAGAAAACATCGTTTCTCTACTTGCTCCCCGTGCGACGCCTCCGGGGGGTCATTGCTGTAAGTGAGCCCCTCGCAGAGTGGGTGACGAAGCGGCTGTTTGTTCCCTCGAGGAAGGTATGGTATATCCCGAACTTCGTTGCTGCCAACACGGAATCAGGAGCCGCGGGTTTGCCCGGACAACCTGGCTCCAGGATTGTCTGTGTCGCCAATCTTCGGCCGCAGAAGGATCACACGAATCTGCTGCGAGCGATGAGAGCAGTGCTCGAGGAGATACCTGCGGCTCACCTGATTCTTCTGGGAGATGCAAAGGATCCTGTTTATCGAGATCGAATCTTGGGAGAGATGACAAAGGATGGGCTGGAGGGGCACGTCACCTGGCTTGGTCCTCGCAGCGATGTCTCTGCGATCCTGAAAGGATGTGATATCGGTGTTCTGGGTTCGAACTCGGAAGGGCTTCCACTGGCGTTGATCGAATACGGAATGGCTGGTCTCGCGGCGGTTTCGACTCGCGTAGGCCAATGCGAGGAAGTCCTTGACAACGGCAAAGCAGGATTGCTCGTTGAACGGTCCGAGCCGCATCTTCTAGGTAAGGCGATGCTCTCGCTGTTGAAGTCATCGAAGTTGCGAACGGATCTCGGACAGCGACTTCTCGCACGCGTTCGTGAGATGTACAGCAAGGAAGCGATCATCCAGAAGTTTTCTGATGTCTACGATCATGTACTGGAAGAGGATCTTGAAGTGAAGGCGAAGCGATGAGCCAGACTGGGACAAAGTCCGTCTTGTTGGTGGGCAACTTCTTGTCCGAGTCGATGGTCTACGGTTCGGTTGGGGAGGCACTTGCAGGTCGGTTGTCCTCGAGGGGGTGGACGGTGTTCACCACGTCGGACAAGATCAACAAACTGACGCGCGTGCTGGACATGCTCTATTCAGTCTGGAAGCACCACCATGACTTCCGCCTTGTGCATGTTGATGTCTTCAGCGGGTCCGCCTTTCTCTGGGCTGAATTGGTGTGCTGGGCGTTACGCAGAGTTCACAAACCGTACGTGCTAACTCTTCGAGGAGGAAACCTCCCAGCGTTTGCCAGGAAGAATGCCAGGCGCGTTCAACGCCTGTTTCGCTCAGCGTCTGCGATCACCAGTCCTTCGCGCTACCTTCTTGAGAAAATGAAGGCCTATCGTGATGACATTGTCTTGCTTCCCAACCCACTGGATCTTGATCGTTACCCGTTTCGGCTACGCGCACGGGCGTGCCCTCGGTTGGTTTGGTTACGTGCGTTTCACGATATCTACAATCCGTCATTGGTTCCCCACATGCTCCTGGAACTCGTCAACGACCATCCTGACATAAAGATTGCGATGGTGGGGCCGGACAAGGGAGACGGCAGCCTGCAGGAGACGCAGCACGAGGCATCAAGGCTTGGTGTAAGGGACCGCATTTCTTTCCCCGGCCCAATTCCAAAGAAGGACCTGGTGCCTTGGTTTGAAAAAGGTGACATCTTCATCAATACCGCCAACATTGACAATACACCTACCAGTGTCCTGGAGGCAATGGCATGCGGGTTGTGCGTGGTCAGCACCAATGTTGGAGGCATTCCATATCTCCTTGATCACGGATCTGATGCGCTCCTAGTACCTCCGAGGGACCCCATTGCAATGTCGGCGGCAGTGCATCGATTGTTGACGGAGCATGACTTGGCTGAACGTCTCTCATTGAATGCGAGAAAAAAGGCAGAAGGGTTTGCCTGGGCGATTGTGCTACCTCGGTGGGAAAGCCTGTTTATGCAGGTCGAGGGAGTATAACACTGAGTTACCAGCTACTACAACGAGGAGATAACGTCATATGGCTCGCAGGTCTCATCAAGAAACAATCCTAGAAACCCTGCCCGCATCTCACACTCCCGGGAAGGTGGAAAAAAGGAACGACCAAAAGTCGATTCTCTTGATCGGCAACTTCCTGTCGGAGGGGGGGGGTAGGGCCAACGAAAATTTCGAAGTGGCAAAGGCGAGGCGATTCAAGGCGTTGGGTTGGACTGTTTATACAGCGTCGGACGAAATAAACCGTCTACACAGATTGGTCGAGATGGTAACCGCAGTGTGGAGGGAACGGAAAAACTATTCAGTGGCACATGTGAGTCTGTTCAGTGGTCCCGCGTTTGTATGGGCGGCCGTAGCGTGTTTCTTGCTCAAGTTGTTAGGGAAGTCGTACGTTGTGACACTTCATGGTGGGGATCTACCCCGTTTTGCACGAAGATGGCCGTGGCCCGTAAGGAAGTTGTTACGAGGAGCAAAAGCCGTGACAACACCTTCGAACTACCTGAGTGTTGCCATGAAACCGTTCCGGGATGATGTGGATATCATTCCAAATTCCTTGGACATTAAGTCATATCCGTATGACGTCCGCGAAAAACCGCGACCTCAACTGATATGGCTGCGCGCATTTCATACCATCTACAATCCCGTTCTCGCGCCACACGTTTTGGCGAGGCTCGTGCGGGATTTCCCTGATATTCAGATGCTGATGATCGGCCCGGATATGGGCGATGGGAGTTTCAACGATACGAAGCAGTTGGCTTGTTCATTGGGGGTGGACCGAATGATCTCGTTTCCGGGCCGGGTCCCTAAAAGAGATGTGCCGCTGTGGTTGAGCAAAGGGGACATTTTTCTCAACACGGCAAACATAGACAATACTCCCGTGAGTGTGTTGGAAGCGATGGCATGTGGCCTCTGTGTGGTGAGTACAAACGTGGGAGGAATGTCCGCGCTGGTTGATCACGAACGCGACGGACTGCTCGTTCCTGCAGAGGACCCGAATGCCATGGCGGATGCTGTCCGTCGGGTTCTGATCGAACCGGCTTTGGCAAAGAGACTCTCCTCGGCGGCGCGGAAAAAGGTGGAGCAGTTCGACTGGGAACAGACATTACCTCGGTGGCAGAAGGTACTGTTTCACTATTGGATCAGTTGTTATACGTCTTTGTCCGAAATGATGGGTGTTGAACTGGGTTCCCTGACTCAATTCATGGAAATATAATGATCTTGCCTTGTCTGTACTCATG
>DASRUE010000090.1:0-4523 GCA_035687895.1 Bacteroidota bacterium
CAACCCGGTACGCGAGATACGCGAAACACGGTGCTGCGAGCACGTCAATGGTGTAATGCACATGCTGGAGGATGACACAGGTTCCAACGATGACGGCTGCGAGGTAGAATAATGTGCGGCTCACTCTCCCCCGCGAAGCAAATCCAAGCAAGAGGAGAGTCGCTGTATGGCCGGAGAAAAAGAGATCTTTCGTGAGAACCTTGCCGGACCCGACAAACTGCACAAGGGGATCGACGAGGGGAATGAGACCTGCTGGAGGATCCAGCGGCACCACGTACATGGCAGCAATACGGAGAGTCACCATGACGACATACGACTGAAAGGCGAGAAGCAACTGATTCGGATGGCGGCTCAGCGTGGCTATTCCGAAGATCAGTCCGCCGTAGATCAGTGCGAACGTGAGCCACGTGAAGTTTGAAGGAGAAATGAGGGCCAGGATCGGATCATTCAGGACAACCCCGGGTCGCTCCTCAACAAATTCGAGAAACGAGGATAGACCGATAAGCGAGGCAACGAGGAGAGGCAGTGTGATTGCGCATTCAAGCCGGAACCTTCGGTCGCGAAGAGCGTACGACCATTGTTGAGGCACTGTACCTTCCATACTGCCGCGCACATATTCTCCATGATGAATAGCTGCCTTTCCCTGGGCTTCAAGGCCTTGAAAAGCTAACGATGCGGTTGCTCAAATTCAACAAACAAAAAAACCCCGGCTGTGGTGACCGGGGTTGCAGCAAGAGATTCGATGGTTTCTCTTACTTCACGAGCATCATCTTCTGAGTCTGCACCACACCACCTGCTTCTCCGCCTGAGGCGGATACGCCTCCGGCGTAAAAACGATAGAGGTACGCACCGCTGACCACTGAACAGCGATCGATTACTCCGTTTGTTCTCCCGATCGGTGTGGATACTGGTTCGTTCTACGAATCCAAGAGCAAAAAAGTTGCCCATACGACCGGATGGCCGCCGCTACTTGACGTCAAGAAGCTCGAGCTCAAAGATCAAAGCCGCATTGGGACCGATGAACCCCTGCGCTCCCTGCGCGCCATATGCAAGATTGGAGGGAATATAGAGCTTCCACTTGGATCCCACGCGCATCAACTGCAGGGCCTCTATCCATCCGGGTATCACGCCATTGACCATAAATATTGCCGGCTGACCACGTTTGTACGAGCTATCGAACTCCGTCCCGTCAATCAACGTCCCGCGGTATTGTGTGGTTACCGTCTGCTCCGCCTTGGGCTTCACACCTTTTCCCTCGGTGATCACTTCGTACTGAAGACCGCTGGGAAGAGTGACGACACTTTTCTTCTTCATATTTTCGGCAAGGAATGATTCCCCTTCCTTCAAGTTCTTCTCACCAACCGCGCTCTGCTTGGCCTGTTCTTTGGCGGCAAGCCGCTGCTGGAACGACATCATCGTTTCCTGCATCTGCTGGTCCGTCATGAGTCGTCCGGCGGTATCGCCGAGAGCGTCTTTCAATCCTCGCACGAGTGCACCGATACTCAGTTCGACGGAATCCCGTTTGAGGTTGACGCTCAGGTTCTTTCCGATGTTGTGACCAACACTATAGCTGACCGAATCACTCTGGCTTTCTAACGTCGCCTTGTCGTCAGACTTCTGGCACCCTAGAAGGCCAACCAGCAAGACTGCACCCAACACAAATCGCATAAACGAATCCTTTCTCATCTCAGTTTCAACATCCACAGCGCAGGCACCTCCTGCATATCCGGATCGGAGACCCGGAGGATGGAGGCGTAATATACGGACTCTCCCCCTTTGTTACACGTTTTTTATTCTGTGTACGGAACTCCCTTGACGATCCACTCGGGCGCCGGCTTTCCCATCAGATAGTGATCGAGATACTCCTTCATCTTGATCGAGTAATCCAATTTGTCGGCGTACTTCTTCAGGTGGTGCGGTTCCCCGCGGTACTGCAGAAAAACGCACTCCTTCCCCAGCCGACGCATCGCGAGATACATTTCCACGCTCTGGTGCCAGGGCACTGCCTCGTCTTCATCGCCTGCCTGGATGAGGAGAGGTGTGTTGATCCGGTCGGCAAAGAAAACGGGAGAGTTCTCGATATACCGCTCGGGGTATTCCCACAGGCTTCCACCGATACGGCTCTGGTCCTGTTCGTACTGGAACTGCCGCGCCAGACCGCTCTCCAACCGGATCCCGCTGTACGCGCTCGTCATATTGGCAACGGGTGCACCGGCAATTGCCGCAGCAAATATGTTCGTCTGTGTCACCACAAACGCCGTCTGATACCCGCTCCAGGAATGTCCATGAAGTCCGATTGCTTTCGGGTTCGCAACTCCCATGTCGATCAATTTCTGGACGCCCGGGACCAGACACTTCGTGGCCGAAAACCCCGGTTGCCCTATGGTGAAACGAATGTCTGGCAGGAAGATCGCATAACCGCTGCTGGCATAGAACGGGAAGCATGGCCGGTGGTTAATCACGACCTGATTGAACTCGTGCAGGCGGTGGGCCGACCGCTCGTAATAGTAGACGAGAACAGGATAGCGCGTCCCGGGCTTGTAGTTTCCCGGTTTGATAAGGACACCTTCGAGTGGTGTGCCATCGAGACTCATCCACTCAACCCGTTCGGCCGATCCCCATGCAAACTCGCTTACCTGCGGGTTCACGTCCGTGAGACGGCGTGACGACCTCAACGTCATGTCGCTTACCCACAGGTCGGGGAACTCTGCATAGCTTTGTCTTGTGAAAAGAAGTGTCTCTGCTCGTTTGGCTTTCGCGATGATTGTGTAGCGCTTCGGTTCTTCCATCTTCTTCTCAACGCGGCTACCTCCAATCCGGGTCGTGTACAACGCAGCATACTTCAACTTGTTGTGGTACGCGGAAAGGAGCAGCTCTTCTCCCGGTTTATAGAATCTCGCTTCGGGGTTCAACTGTTGGATGCGGAAGGTGAGGTTGCGTTTCCTTCCTTCTCCACCGGTGATGTTGGCAGGGCTCGCTCCAGCAGTTGGAAACTGCCAGATATCAAATTTGTCGTATAAGAGAACATCGTTGTCCCCTTCCGTCCATCCGGCAAAACCATGGCTCGAAGGTGGTGATGGTCTGTCATCTTCCTCATCAAAGAACGCTACGGCCATCCCGTCCGTCAAGCAACGGATTGCGCCGGTCGATGTGTTGTAGAGATACCAATGTTTGAGCTTGTAATACGCCACCCATTTCCCGTCGGGAGAGAGAATAGCCTGCTCCGTCTGCGCCGAGACGATTTTTTTCCTGGAGCCCGTGGCAAGTTCCACCGCGTAGACATCCGAGGATTCACCCTTCCAGGTACTCTCGACGAGGTAGGGAGCATTAGAACGTCCGAGAGTGATTGTTGGGTTCTCTGACACATCCACAGAAGGCAAATCCAGGTTTGCCAGGGGGATAACCTTCCCCGAGGCGACATGATAGACACCGCGATAGGTGCGGTCCTTCTCGTCCTTCCACCTCTTCTTCTGATTGGGGATGATGCGAGGGTCGTTCCAGTGCCACACATTAAGCTCACGTTTCTTGACGATCCCTTCAACATCAAAAAGAATGGCATCGGTTGTGTCTTTCTTCATCGCCGAGGAGTCCTCCGTTGCTTCACCGGCCGGCTTCAAACCGAAGAATAAACGCTGCCCGTCCTTTGTCCAGGCAACGTCGTTCTTTGAGGGAACTACCCACCCATTCGGGGATTCGTCGCTACCGACAAGGCGGGTTGGTCTATTCTCTTTGCCATCCCACATCCAGAGCGATGCCGGGCCAGGCTTCTCCTTCTCGTCCATTGTTGCGGCAACGAATGCAAGCTTGTTGTTGGCGTTGGACCATGTCAGGTGCGTGTAGACGCCGTTTACCCCAGCGAGAATCGTATCCTCCGGCACGCCGGGCTGGCCGAGCCGCCGCACGTAGAGACCGTTTGCTGCGCCGAGTGTGTCTGCGAGAGAGTAGGCAAAGAACCGGGACGTGCTGTCAAAGGTATACGTCGTGACAAATGAAATCCGAACCTCCATTTCCGAATCAAGACGGCGGAGGGCGAGCGTACTCCCAACTTCTTTCTTCAACTTCGGTTTGGATTTTGCCGCTGTGTCCTGTACCGCGTCTGATGGTTTTGCATCGCCACCTTTTTTCTCATCCTTTGAGAAAAGGTATGCCAGCCACCGCGAATCGTTCGAGAAGGCGAACGATTCGACATTCGACACCTGCACCGTATCTCCTGAGAGTAAGGAGAGGATGACCAGTCCGGATTTCAGTTTCTCCTTTGGCTTCAACTCAACATCGAGTGCCTTGGGCTTCAGAACCATGGCCACCCATGCCGCATCACAGGAAAAGAGGGCCTTTCCCCCACGCGGCACCGAGTACGAACGCGACGACCCCATCGAGACCACCTTCCCTTCACCATCACCTCGATCGGGCTGCGCAACAAACGCGGCCCACGCTCCATCTTCTGAGATAGTGGGACTCTCGATCTGACGGAACTTCATGATATCCTGCAGCGTCAGCGCCTTCTTGTCTTGCGCTATCGCAGG
>DASRUE010000091.1:0-7448 GCA_035687895.1 Bacteroidota bacterium
CCTGACATCGCTTCCAGGGCAGCCAGCAGCCCGGCGATCATCAGCCATGCGGCGATGTAAAGTGCCAGACGCTCCCTGTATGCAAGAATCGGATGCATCTGTCAGTTTGAGATCTCGACGCCACCCATGATGGCGTATCCCTTTACCTCGAGCCGCTTGGAGGAGCCACCCTGGGGCGGACGCGTCTTGTCGTCAAAGCCGCCCATCAGCGGCGTTCCATTGAGTGCGACACTCCAGTCAGCCGGCACCTTGATCTCAATTCCCCCCCAGAAAGCGAACATGTCGATTACTGCCACTCCGCTTTTGATTGACGCCTCGCGCAGATCGATTTCACATCCCCCCATGATCGCAGTGAGTTCTCCGCCTTTGAAATCCTGGGAGTTGTTTGTCCGACGAACACCGCCAAGGAACGCGAAGCCATTCACGGTGTCATTGCTATCAGAAGAAGACTCGATGCCGAACCTTCCGTGTGTCGGGACCTGCCGCCGAGCCATTGCCCGCCAGATGACGCTTCCACCGATGATCACAAAAATCACCGGCCAGAAATCCCACACACGAAACTCGAACAGGTAGAG
This sequence comes from Bacteroidota bacterium, assembly GCA_035687895.1. GTDB lineage: Bacteria > Bacteroidota > Ignavibacteria > UBA10030 > UBA6906 > JAERML01. The sequence continues at coordinate 576 of DASRUE010000091.1, forward strand.
CCTGTCTGCCAGCATTGCCGCGCCAACGAGTGTGAAGATAACGCCTGCCATTCGGCCCGACGTCCCTTTCGGTTGCAGCAGCTTGCTCACACCAAAGATCATCAGAAGTACAGGCCAGTAGCGGATATACTCCCGTGCATTGATCAGATCCATGTTGTGGAGCGTGAAGAGCACGCCGAGCGTCAGGATGATAAGACCCAGTACCAGCTGGGGAGTAACGCGATACGGTGATTTGGTTTCCATGATGTCCTCGTTCCAAAGAGAGTGAGTGGTCAACTTCTGTGAGCCTGATGCATGCACAGGCCATGAGAGTTCCGTGAGGAGGATTTCCAGATGATGTTGATCCCCACTGCAACCACCAGGAGAGGCCAGGTTTCGGCAAAGGTCAGTCCGAACACTTCAAAGTACGATACGGCCAGCCAGAGGCCGATCATCAAGAACATAAAGCCTGACCGTCGGCCGTGGGAGTCGGCAGATTCCGCAATCTTGTACAGACCAATGCCGATCAATATGATCGGGCCGATTCCCCCGAGGCCCCTGATCGGAGGTTGGTCAATCAAACCGATGTTCATCAGAACGAGAAGCACTCCGACACCAATCAAGACAAACCCTACGAGAATGCGGAGTAACAGCCGGCGTGATGAGTTCTGTTCCATTTTCAATGCTCCTTGTCTGTGTGCGTGGTAATATACGCTTCATCGCGCATGAAGGTGCAAGGAAATAGGCAAATGGAGGATTGATGTCGGTGAACGGCGGTGGAGGTGCCACAATCACGGTTGCTGTAGAATCATTCTACAATCGACTCGGTAATGGATGGCGCTGGCGGCAAAATATCACGTATTGTCACCAGTCACCGGTGGTGCCACCGCCGCCGAATTTTCCACCTTCTCCCTTGAACTGCTTCTCTCCGTGGTGAGGTGTCGAACCCATCGTTTGGGCAAGGAGAGCAGCCTCCACGTCGAGGCTCTCGAGTTTGTTTGTGAGGAGATTCTGGTGAGTCATCCCATTACGAGGTGTGCGGAGAAAGCGGATGCCAAGGAAAGCCATGAGCATTAATGCACCGCCTCCGAGAGTGAGAATGATCTCCGGGTGCCCGAGGCTGAAATACACTTTGAATGTCACTACTGAGAACGCTGCTGCGAGAAGACCGATGCGAAGAAGGATATGGTCCCGCAAGACCAATCCTCGCCCTATGTACACGCACGGAATAACCACCGTCAGGACATAGAATACCATCGCCCACGGGATGTCGCCGCCTTCGCCAATGTGCACCATCATCAGGTTTTCGCTCATCTCCCTGACGACGAGATAATTTCCACCAAGATAAAACGTCGCAAGACTGAGAAGCTCCACTACCTTCAGACAATCCCGCCAATGCCCGCACCGGGCATCGCCCTGGAGTTTTCTGGTGATGAAATAAAAAGGCACCGATAGCCCCATCACGATGAACGGAGTGAGTGCTTTTGCTGTGGGACCCGCGTCCAGCAGAGGGAGAACGGGAATCAGCATCGCAGTAACAAACGCCCCTGCGCTCGCCACCTTGTCTGCAAACCGGACGGATCCCCACACAAGAAATGGAAGGGCGAGAAGACACGGCACGAATGACGGAAGATCGTCGCTGACTGCAAACGCCAGTCCGATCACACCGCCGACCATCATTCCAAGTGACGCGTACAAGAGTGCATCATCAATCCCTGCCTGGTACAGACGTTTTTGACTGATGATCCCTTCAAGCGCTCCGTAGGACATCGCTCCCAGGATTACCATCATGACGCTCACACCGGCAACACTCGCCGTGTCGATGAAGAGGAACAGAAGTCCATATGCGGCGCCAACACAAAGATACGTAAAGAAGAACAACGCAATCCGGATGAACAACGTAGGGTGGTAGACATCGGTGGTGTATCGGGCGCGGATTGCCTTGTACTGGTCGTCTGTGATGATGCCACTCCCGAGCCAACGCTTGGCTTCCTTTGTTGTGGCAACGGACTCGACCCAGGATGTAGGATAAGCAAGCATATCAGCGGGAAAGGAATCGTTTGTAATGGAAGAGGAAGTAGATTACACCACCACACGAGACCAGGAAGTAAAGCATCCATACGAGCGGGTCCTCGATGAATTGGCCGAGCATGTAGGTGACCCCGATATAGCCGAAGACGCTGGAGATAAGGAGAAAGAAAAAGGATTGCTCCCGTCGCGCATAGAGGATACCTCCCACCACTCCGGCAATTGTTGCAAGCAAGTAGCCTGCGTCTCCGTGGGTGAGGAAGAGTCCGTACAAACACGCAATGAAGAAGATGTTCGCGCCAAAGCTGAGATACGTGAATGTGAAATGCTTCTTCACTCCCCTCCGATCGAGCAGGAGAGCGACCGCCACCAGACCGAGGCCGAAGAAGAGACCCGTCTCGATCAGGCTTCCCTCGTGAAACTGTCCACTCTCCAGCAGGCCGAGTGGAGTAACCGTCAGCCCGAGCCAGGAACCAATGCCAGTGATTCCAATGGAGAGGACGCCGCGATGATCGAAAAGGTACGACGATGCAAGACAAGCGACGGCCGGGAGAAGTGCGCCGAACTCCCAGTGCTCGCCAAAGAGTCCATACTGGAATTGCAGGTACCCCACAACGGTAGTGAACAAAAGACAACCGAGAAGAAGGATGTAATCGAACAGGACGCCGGGACTTTGCACTTGCCCGTTTGAGTATGGTGCACGCCGCCGCGCAACATACCAGAAGCAAAGCCCGGTCAACACCATCAGGGCAAGGATAATCACCTGGTGGCCAATCGTCTCAATGTTCAAGTATACAAGGATTCCTACACCCGTAGTAAAGAGGAGGACGCCAAGGTACAGCATCGTCCGCAATTCATAGTAGAGGGAGAACAGCTTCTGGGAGTAGATACCTGTCAATAAACTGTGTTGGCGCTCGGTCAGAAGACCTTCGTTGCGGAGAGCATCAAGAACACCGGGATTCATGGGCGAGTCATGATGAAGGATGTATGTCCGATGATTGGATACCAATCAAAAGTTGTGACAGTGTAGCGATTCTCCGCTCAAGTTTCAAGGCACATGTCCCTTGCGTTTTGATTTCAAAAGCTCTACCCTTTGAGGCAAAGTCCAACCACAATGGAGAGCGCATGCAAGAACTCGAGCAATGGCTGCAAACCCTGAGCGATTTCGTCTGGGGCCCCCCGTTGTTGATCCTCCTGTGTGGGACGCATCTCTTCCTCACATTCCGTTTGCGGTTCATTCAGCGGTACATCTGGAAGGCGATCAAGCTTTCGTTGCAGCGCTCCAGCGAGGGGTCTGGAGACGTCAGTCAGTTCGGCGCTCTCACAACGGCGCTTGCGGCCACGATCGGCACGGGGAACATTGTCGGCGTTGCAACGGCCATTGCGGCCGGCGGCCCGGGTGCCGTCCTCTGGATGTGGCTGACCGGCGTCTTCGGCATCGCCACAAAATATGCCGAGGCGCTCCTCTCTGTGAAGTACCGGGTAACCGGTGCGAATGGACTGATGGCCGGCGGACCGATGTACGTCCTCGAACGGGGGATGAACAAGAAATGGCTCGGGATCATCTTCGCCGCCCTCACGGCGGTCTCTGCGTTCGGTATTGGGAATATGGTGCAGGCAAATTCCATCTCTGGAATGGTGCAGGAGACATTCAGTATCGAGCCATGGATCACCGGCATCATCATGACACTCTTCACCACGGTGGTCATCCTCGGCGGCATCAAGTCCATTGCCGGCGTCTGCGAGCGGCTGGTTCCCTTCATGGCAATCTTTTATGTGGCAGGTTGCCTTTATCTCCTTCTTACCAACCTCGAGGGGATCCCGGGTGCCTTCACTCTCATCTTTGAAGGAGCCTTCAGCGGTCAGGCAGCCATCGGAGGGTTCCTCGGCGCCGGGATGAAAGAAGCAATACGCTACGGTGTCGCAAGAGGACTTTTCTCAAATGAGTCGGGGCTGGGCAGTGCGCCAATCGTTGCAGCGGCGGCGCAGACGAAGAACCCCATTCGCCAGGCGCTCGTCTCGTCCACCGGGACGTTTTGGGACACCGTGGTGGTCTGCGCCATGACGGGACTGGTGCTTGTCAACTCCGGGGAATGGGTGAACGGACTGCGCGGTGCGGCCCTGACCAATGCAGCCTTCTCCGATATCCCGGTGGTTGGACCGATTGTTCTCACGGTCGGACTCTTGACATTTGTCTTCTCCACAATCCTCGGCTGGTCGTATTATGGGGAAAAGGCAGCGGAGTATCTGTTTGGCACGCGTGTCATCAAGCCATATCGCTGGCTCTGGGTCGTTGGCGTCATGGTCGGGTCGGTCCTCTCCCTCCCCATGGTCTGGTCGTTCGCCGACATCACTAATGGTCTGATGGCCATCCCAAATTTGATTTCCTTAATCGTACTGAATCGGGTCATCGTGAGCGAAACCGACGAATATCTCTGGAAAGGGAACCTGGACAAGAGCTCGTCCTGATTGAGGGATGTGTCGCATTAACACGTTCGTATGTTCATTCGCAAGGATCACAGCATGCTGACTTCATTTTCTCCTGAGGTGTATGGGGACGTCCTCGCCCGCCTGCGCGACGCCAATGCAGCTTTTGGTGCATCGTATCCCGGCGAGTCGAACTTGCGCCAGGCGGTCCACACCGTCTACGGAGGGGCACATATCTTCAAGGCAGAGACGGCCGGCAAACTCGGAGCGAACGCCCTCAATGCGCTCCAGGAGTATGCACCGGACTTTGTCGAGTTCGCCAGATCAATCGGGCTCACCGGCTCGGAGAAACTCCCGAAGTCCCGGGCACAGGTTGCCGCTCTCATCAAAAAGCTGAGAAAGAATCCGGATGCTGTGAAACGGACAGACCGGCCTGCATGGCTTGCCTATACGATCTACGCGCGTGTTGTTGCCAAGCTCCAAAGCGAGCCGGTAGAAGATTTCCGTATCGATTTTGAGGATGGTTACGGCCACCGAACCGATGCCGAAGAAGATGGGCATGCTGTGGCTGTTGCAGAAGAGATTGCACGCGGAATGAGCACGGGAACTCTCCCTCCTTTCATCGGCATCAGGATCAAACCGCTTACGGAAGAGCTTAAGATGCGAGGCATACGGACGCTTGATATCGTTATTTCGACGCTTGCCGCGCGTACGGGCGGAAAGCTGCCGGGGAATTTTGTTGTCACGATACCAAAGGTGACGCTCCCCGGGCAGGTGGCTTCACTTGTGAGATTATTCGAAGTGCTTGAAGAGCGAAACTCAATCCCCGCCGGTTCACTGAAAGTTGAATTGATGGTCGAGACACCTCAGTCAATCATTACTCACGATGGTGCATCGGCGTTGTCGGTTCTTGTCGCTGCGGGCAAGGGACGCTGCGTCAGTGCGCATTTTGGGGTGTACGATTACACGGCGTCGTGCAGCATCACCGCCGCGCACCAGAGCATGACGCATCCATCGTGCGACTTCGCCCGTCATATGATGCAGGTCGCACTTGCCGGAACAAGCATCACATTGTCCGACGGCGCCACGGTCACCATGCCGGTCGGTCCTCACCGCGCCGCCAAGGAAGGAAAGCCACTCACGGCAAAACAGAAAGCCGAGAACAAAGCTGTCGTTCACCGGGCCTGGAGGCTGGCGTTCGATGATGTCAACCATTCGTTGCGCCACGGGTACTATCAGGGGTGGGACCTGCATCCGGGACAACTTCCCATCAGGTATGCGGCGGTGTATGCATTCTTCCTCGAGGGATTGGAACTTGCCTCCACCCGCCTGAAGGTCTTCATTGAAAAGGCCGCGCAGGCAACGCTTATCGGTGATACGTTCGACGACGCCGCAACGGGACAGGGGCTGCTGAATTTCTTCCTTCGCGGGTTGAACTGCAGGGCAATCACCGAAGAGGAAGCGGCAATCACTGGCCTGTCACTGGATGAGCTAAGGAGCCGATCGTTCGTGAAGATTTTGAATGGCCGTCGCTCTCATCATAGCTGATTCCCCGCCATGCAACCCACTGCCAGCCCGCGGGTGAAGATCTGCTGCATCAGTAGTGTCAAGGAGGCGCGGATGGCGGTCCGCTACGGAGCGTCTGCCATGGGGTTGGTCTCTTCCATGCCAAGTGGACCGGGAGTGATCGGAGAGGACTTGATTGCGGAGATTGCGGCAACGATTCCACCGGGTGTAGCATCGTTCCTCCTCACCAGCAAGCAGGACGCACAATCTCTCATTCAACAGCAGCGCCGGACGCGGGTGAACACAATTCAGATCTGTGATAGCCTCGAGAAGAAGCACTATCAGCACTTGCGAGCTGCTCTACCGGGCGTTGCCCTGGTCCAGGTTATCCACGTTCGCGGCCCCGAATCGGTGCATGAGGCACGCTCAGTTGTGCCGTATGTGGACGGCATTCTCCTCGACTCAGGCAACCAGTCTTTGGCTGTGAAGGAATTGGGCGGAACAGGACGGACACATGATTGGACAATCAGCAACAACATCCGCGAGGCAGTCGAGGTCCCGGTCTTTCTCGCAGGTGGACTCAACGCAGGCAACGTCGCGGAGGCGTTAAACAAAGTGCACCCCTACGCCCTTGATCTTTGCAGCGGCGTCCGAACAAATGGGAAGCTGGACGAAGAGAAGCTGGCGGCGTTCTTCCATCAGGTCCGGCAATGGACCAGTCAACGCGAGAGCATGTAGATGCGGTGGTCCTGGCTATTCTTCGTCTGCTTTATACACGTCAGTTGCGGCATCGCGCAATCATCCAAAACTTCAGAACTCATGACTACTCCTCCGTCGCTTGCATACCTCGCCCTTGGCGACTCCTACACCATTGGAGAAAGTGTGAACGAATTCGAACGCTGGCCCCTGCAACTCACCGCTACGCTGCGGGCT
>DASRUE010000092.1:0-2571 GCA_035687895.1 Bacteroidota bacterium
GGGATGCCTATTGGGGTGGGGCGATTCCGTACAAACCCATTTCCGATAACGATTTCTACATGACGTACTCGGACTATTTTTATCGTGCCCCAAATCCTGCCAACCATCTTCCGCTCAACTTGAAGGTGATCCAGAGTTCATTCGTCTGGAACGACACATATGCCGATGCGATCATGATTGTCGAGTACAAAATTATCAACATGGGGACGAAGGTCATCGATAGTGCTTATGTGGGGTTCTTCTTTGAAGCGGACGTCGGTCCCCTGAATGCTGCGCTTTACTACCAGAGGAACTTCACGGGGTACTATCCCAACTCACGAACTGCCTACATTCACAACCCGGTAGACCTAGGGTCGACTCCCGTAGGATGCTCACTCTTGAGCACTTCGCTTCCACTCGACTCCTTGAGGTATACGTTCCAGTGGTATCCCGGTCCGCAGAGTCCCGCGAACGATGGTGCGCGATATAACACGTTAAGCTCGGGCCAGATCAAGGCGGATGAATTCCCGAGTTTGTCAGACACCAGATTCCTTTTCGGCTTTGGTCCGTTCTTTATCAGGCCAAGCAACAATCCGGTCCAGTATCCGAACCCTGACACGTTGAAGATCGCAATGGCGTTTATCTCCGGATATGATCCCGTGGGCAATCACCTTCGCATTCTTCAGCGCAATGCCAGCAGGGCGCTCGATATTTACTTGAACCAGGGGATCCGTCTCCCGGCGACACCACCTTCACCGCCGTTACGGGCGGAAGTCGGATTCCGGAGAGTAACTCTCGATTGGCGATGGACGCCTGTAGATTCAACCGGACCGAACGGGCGACCAGACCCCGAGGGGAACTGGGATAGCACCAATCAGGTTGCCCGGAGGTACCCTGACAGGATTGCTAATCCACCGCCCGGCTACAACGCCTCTCGTGGTGGAAGGAATTTTGAATCGTATAAGGTATGGAGAAGCGAGAATGAGGGTGGAGTGGATGAAGCGGGGCAATTAACGCCTCCACCCGACAATAGCTTTGTGTTGGTCAAGCAGATTGATGTACCGACGGACTCTTTCGAATACAACAGTGGAGAGTTGCCATACAACTTTGATGGGTTGAAACCTTACGCGTTTATTGACTCCAACCTTGTGCGTGGCAAGACCTACTGGTATTCCGTAACGTCGAAGTCCATCCCCAATCTGGCCTATCAGCAGATCGTCATCGGGGGCCAGGTGGTAACGGTCGAGGTTCCGGTCGACCCACTGGAATCCCGGATTGCAACAAACGCGGTTCCCATCAAACCGCTTCCCTTCTCGGTGTCGCAAGAGCCAAGGAAAGTCGCCGTGGTTCCCAATCCGTATCGAACTGACAAGGACTATACGCTAGAGAGCGGCGGGTGGGAGGGGACGAATTCGTCATGGCAGGAGACCAACCGCCTTATCAAGTTCATTAACCTGCCGGAACGCTGCGTCATCCGCGTGTTTTCCCTCTCGGGGGACCTCGTGAGAACAATACAGCACGACGGGGGCGCAGGCGCATTTCCAAGGGGCGACCATGACATGCCATTGCTAAGCGAAAGCAATCGCGCTCTCGCCAGCGGACTTTACATCTTCACCGTAGAGTCGGAGCTCGGTGTCCAGACCGGCAAATTCGTCATTATTCGGTGAGACCACTATGAAATGGTTCACAGTCCAGACTCTGGTTTTCGTTCTTCTTGCCTCAGCGTCCAGCGCTGTCGCAGGGAATCGGGCCGGCACAGTAACGGGCCAATTTCTGAAGCTGCCAACGAACGCTCGCGCGTCTGCCCTCGGGAATGCGCAGGTCGCGATTGCTGAGGGCGCCGCGTCGATTGCATTCAACCCGGCGGGAACTCTGAGCATTTCGGAAGTGTCTTTTAGCGGCTCGTACAACTCCTGGTTTGCGGACATTTCACACATGTTCTATGGTGTGGCAGTCAATCTGAGAGATCTGGGCACCATCGGCTTCGGGGCAACGATCCTGACAACGGACGACATGGCGGTGACGACGCCGGAATCTCCCGAAGGGACGGGCGAAATGTTCAAAGCAACAGATTTTGCCTTCGCGATTGCCTATGCACGACAAATCAGCGAGGAATTTGGGCTGGGTCTGAGTGCCAAATACATCAAGTCATATTTGTACAACACCGACATCGGTGCAAACTCTATTGCATTCGACATCGGTACACTGTATGACATTCCCGTGCTCAGGACCCGATTGGGGATCTCCGTGAACAATCTCGGCCGTGACCTGAAGTTCCTCAACGAGCAATATTCGCTTCCCACAACCCTTCGCTTTGGAGCAAGGACGACTCTGTTCGAAGAGGATGTCCACCGTGTGTTCCTTGCATTGCAGGTCGGGCGTGCGAACGATGCCGACGAGCAGTATAACCTCGGGGTTGAATACTCGTTCCAGGAGATCGTAGCATTGCGAACGGGATATCGTTTCAACTACGACACAGAAAATTGGAGTGGTGGCGTGGGGCTGAACCTGAGCAGTCTCGGGATCAAAGGGACGCTGGATTATTCATACACAAACTACAAGTTTCTGCCCGGTACCCACATGTTCACCACT
>DASRUE010000093.1:0-17083 GCA_035687895.1 Bacteroidota bacterium
AGGGAACCCGCCACGCTTCCATCGGCCATACCCTCCCGCACCATCATTGCTCCGAAGAACAACGGGTTGGTCATCTGCTTTTGAGCATCAGCGAATTGCAGCCCCTTTGCTTTCCTCAGATTAAAGAAGACATGCGAGAAATCGCTCAGCTTCTCGGACTGCTCGGGATCAATCGTACGTATGCCCGAGAGTGAAGTCCCTGTGCGTTCTGCTTCCGCCTCGATGGTTTGTACTTTTCCGATGAGGATGGGGCTCACGATTCCTTTGTCTGTCAGGATGCGCGCTGCCTGAATCGCCCGCTCATCCGTGGCGTCTGGAAGAACGATAGTTTTCTTAAGCGTCTTTGCCTTTGCAATGACAGAGTCAAGTAAAGTAGAGGGCATCATAGAGATGTCCGAAGTGGTAAGATCTGGTTTGGGTTCGGCAGGAATCTGCGCGACGGCGCGCCTAGAGGTCGTTCACCGCTACCTCAAGATAAGAAACTCACTCGGCTTATGAAACATTTTGGCAGAAAGCCCTTACCGAATTCGTTATGACTATTTGGCATTTGTGTTTCAGAATCCGCAAAAACAGACAGAATTAAAAAGAATTAACCGCTATTCAATTGGGTTTCTTTGCTTTTCTGTCACGGTATGGATAAATTTGAGTTACCCCAGTCTGGTCACATTGTGTCATATCCCGTAATGCTCAAACAAGTCTACATCGAAACGTACGGCTGCCAGATGAACATGGCCGATTCGGAAGTTGTTGGGGGTATCCTCAACGAAGCCGGCTATAGATTCACTAACGACATTTCGAATGCAGATGTCATTCTGGTGAACACGTGTGCTGTCAGGGATAACGCCGAGCAACGCATTTACGGGAGGCTGGGGCTCTTCAGCAGGCAGAAAAAGGAGAGGCCGGGACTTCTCGTTGGGCTTTTGGGCTGTATGGCGGAGAGGCTCCGGTTCAAGTTGGTGGAGGAAGAGCGCGTTGTTGACCTTGTTGTTGGTCCCGATGAGTACCGGAAACTTCCCAGCCTGATACAGCAGGCATCCGGAGGGGAGAAAGGAATCGCCGTCAAACTTTCTCGTGTCGAAAACTACGAGGATGTCCTCCCACTCCGAACCGATGGAGTCTCGGCGTGGCTCTCGGTAATGCGCGGATGCGACAAGTTCTGCTCGTTTTGCGTCGTCCCGTTCACCCGGGGGCGGGAGCGGAGTCGTTCCTTAACGAGCGTTGTGAACGAGGTCGCGCTGCTGGCCGACAAAGGCTTCAAAGAAGTGACGCTACTCGGGCAGAACGTCAATTCATATCAAGATGGCGAGTTCCATTTTTCCGATCTCATGCAGCGGGTCGCAGCCGTTGATCGAACGATGCGCATCCGGTTCACGACGTCGCACCCACAGGATATGTCGGACCGGTTGATCGAGACAATTGCTACGAACGTGAACATCTGCAAGTATATCCACCTCCCGGTCCAGTCCGGGTCTGATCGTATTCTCGGACTCATGAATCGTACCTATACGGTGGAGCACTACCTGCACCTCGTAGCAAAAATTCGTGCAGCCATCCCCGGGGTGAGTTTGAGCACCGACTTCATTTCCGGGTTTCCCTCGGAAACGGAAGATGATCACAGAATAACGATGACTCTGATGAACGAAGTGCTGTATGACGGTGCGTACACCTTCAAATACTCTCCACGTGAAAACACGAAAGCATGGGAGATGGCAGATGATGTCTCTGAAGATGAAAAAGGAAGACGGGTAATGGAGATAACGGACCTTCAGCACAGTATCTCGCTTGCATTGAATCGCCGGATGATCGGGACCGCAGAGCGGATTCTCGTGGAAGGCCCGAGCAAGAAATCAACGGTAGAGTTCACCGGTCGAACAGATGCGAACAAAACCGTTGTCTTCCCCCAGAGAGACGAGCGAGCAGGAGATTACATCAACGTCAGAGTCAATCGTGTCAACTCCGCAACACTGTTCGGCGAGCGTATTGGTGCGACCCATGTGCAAACACATGTCAATCACAAGATTCATGAAGGGGTCGTGTCTTGAAAACACTCGTGACGTTGATGGTGCTATCCGTTTCAATCCTTCGAGCGCAGGACACCCCGGCGGAGGTGACCAGATACCTGTCGATGGTTGAAGGCGGCCAGGCAGAACAGGTGAGATCGGAGATTCCCAGCCTCCTGGCGAAGTACCCGAACAACCCCGCCGTGTTCTTCTTGCAAGGGCTGGTCACGGTGGACGGGACCGAAGCGGTCAGGACCTATCAGAGCATTGTGGACAACTTCCCCAAGAGTGAATGGGCTGACGATGCACTTTACAAAGTTTACCAGTTCTATTATGCTATCGGCCTCTATCGAACGGCAGAGATCAAGCTGAACCAGTTGAAAGCGAGCTACCCGGCGTCGAAGTATGTTACCGGTGTTACAGCAGTTGAGACTCGGGGTCTTCCTGAGGAGAAAGACCAGCCCCTATCCGATCCTATACTCACGACGCCGGATGCCACGCCAACCGAGCAGCCCACAGAGACAGAAAGAACCCCGGCACAGGCATCCCGCGGTCAGTACGTCTTGCAGGTGGGAGCGTACTCATTGCAGGAAAACGCAGAGAAACAAAAACTATTCTTTGAGGATCTCGGGTTCCCGGTCGAAGTGATAAACAAGGTGAGAGATACTCGCTCTCTTTATGTCGTTCTCGTTGGCAATTACAAATCGTCGGAAGAGGCGCGGGCAAAAGGAGTGGAGATTAAAAAAAACTATGATATCCAGTCAATGGTGGTGACCCGGTAACGTGCAGAATGTCGCGATGAAATCAGAGCTACGGACCTTTCAGGAAGAGTTCGGAATTCTCGGCGAATCTATCCAGATGAAGAAAATTGCCGAAGTGATCGAACAGGTAGCTCCCACGGACATCACTGTCTTGATCAGCGGTGAAAGCGGTGTGGGAAAAGAAGTCGTTGCAAAAGCCATCCATGCCGCGGGCAACAGAAGCAAGAAGGCTTTAATCACCGTAAACAGCGGCGCGATCCCTGAAGGGATTCTGGAGAGTGAATTGTTCGGGCACGAGCGTGGATCGTTCACCGGGGCTTCTGAGCAACGAAAGGGGTATTTCGAGCTGGCGGACGGGGGGACTCTCTTCCTCGATGAAATCGGGGAGATCCCGCTGTCAGCGCAGGTGAAGTTCCTTCGCGTGCTGGAGAATGGTGAGTTCCTTCGCGTCGGGTCTTCGATTCCACGCAAAGTCAATGTTCGGGTAATTGCTGCAACCAACAAGGACCTTGAGAGTGAGGTTCGGCATGGTCGGTTCCGGGCCGACCTCTTCTTCAGACTTCGCTCGGTGAATATCATTGTCCCACCGTTGCGAGAGCGTCCGGAAGACGTTCAGGTGTTCTTCAAACGCTTTGCAGATGAAGTCGCGGCGCGGAACGACATCAAATTCGCCGGCATCTCCGAGGAGGCATTGGATTTGCTGAGGCACTACCACTGGCCCGGTAATGTTCGCGAGCTTCGCAATGTAGTCGAGAGCATGCTCATTATTGAGCGGGGAAGATTCATTGAAGCGGAAGATGTGCAGAAGTACCTCAAGGAGTATCGGCACGTGGTGGAAGACCGGAACCTCCCCGTGCCCTTTGGAAAAAGCGTTGAGCAGGCCGAGCGGGAGCTGATCCTGCGCGCCCTGCTGGACATCAAGGGAAATATCATTGAGCTGAAGAATGTACTCGCGGAACATCTGGCCTCACTCTCGCAGGCACAACACAATCCCCTTCGGGAGGTGCAGGAAGATCCAAACCTATCCCTCCAGCAGATGGAACAGCGCATGATCACGGAAGCATTGCAACGCTTCAAAGGAAATCGGCGCGTTGCCGCGCGCGCGCTGAATATCAGTGAGCGAACACTATATCGCAAGATCAAAGAATACGGACTCGACCGATGAACCGACTTCGTCTGTTTCGAAGCTGTGGTATGAGCCTGTGTGCCGCAACCGTTCTTTTCTCCCTGACTGGATGCCCGTATACATTCACGGGGGCCTCTGTCCCGAAACATCTCAAGACCATTGCTATACCGCTCGTGGACGACCAATCGGGGTTCGGCGAGGCGGGGCTCCGGGAACGCTTCACCACCGAGTTGACAAATCTGTTCATCAGTGATAACAGCTTGGAGGTTACCGATAGAACCACCGCTGACTCCATTCTGGAAGGTGTAATTACCGCGGTGAGCGACGCACCATCTGTTGTTGGACAGGGGGAATCGGTAAGCAAGCGCCGTGTTACCATGACTGTAAGGTTCATATACCAGGATATGAAGGTACGAAAGAAATTGTGGGAAAAGTCCTTCTCGCAATGGGGGGACTATGAATCGGGGGGAGGCCTGGCATCTCAACGGGAGACCGGACTCCAGGAGTCGATCAAAAAGGTAACGGAAGACATTTTGCTGGAAACTGTTTCTGGTTGGTAGCACCAACCAACGGATTTGGTCAGCATTCGGTTGTACACAACGCACACGAACTGTCGGGATGTTGGGGTCCGCTGTTGGCGGACGGATAAGCCACCGTCATTCATCACTAAACCGAGGTAGAGCAACAGACCATCATGGAAGAGACTATACTATACACGTACATTGCCGCATTGTCGATCCTCTTCATCTTTGGATTGCACGGCTTCATTATGATCTATTACCACTTCAAATTCCGATTGAAGAAGAATGTTCCTCCTGATGCCCTTCAGGAATACCCGGTAGTGACTATCCAGCTCCCGATCTACAACGAGCTCTATGTCGTCAATCGGCTTATCGAGGCTTCCTGCGGGATCATCTATCCGAAGGAGAAGCTCGAGATCCAGATTCTTGACGATTCGACTGACCAGACTGTTACTGTCGTGGCCGCTTGTGTTGAGACCTACCGGAAGCAAGGGTACGATATCAAGCATATCCAGCGGGGTACGCGGGAGGGGTTCAAGGCTGGGGCGTTAAAGGAAGGACTCGCCACTGCGCGTGGAGAATATGTTGCAATCTTCGACGCCGATTTTGTCCCGCGTCAGGATTTTCTTTTGAAGACGATCCCTCATTTCTTCTCCGATGACCGTGTCGGGATGGTCCAGACGCGGTGGGAGCATCTCAACTTCGACTATTCACTTCTCACTCGCACCCAGGCAATGGCGCTCGACGGGCATTTCGTCATTGAACAATCGGTCCGGAACAAGGTGGGCTTCTTCATCAACTTCAACGGAACAGCGGGAGTGTGGAGGAAGTCGTGCATTGAAGACGCTGGTAATTGGCAGGCCGATACCCTGACAGAAGACCTCGACCTGAGCTATCGTGCACAACTCCGCGGTTGGAAGTTCAAATATCTGAATAACGTGACTTCGCCAGCAGAGCTTCCGTCGGAAATCAACGCACTCAAATCACAGCAATTCCGGTGGACAAAGGGTGCGATTGAGACGGCAAGGAAGATGCTGCCGATGGTCTGGAAATCGAAGATCCCGCTGAAGGTCAAGATCCAGGCGACCTTTCATCTGACCAACAACCTGGTGTTTCCCTTCATTCTCTTGGCCGGGGTCTTGAACGTCCCACTGGTGTTCATTAAACACGCCGGGTTGCACGACCATTATTTCGCGTTCATGTCGATTTTCGTGTTCGCATTTATCGGCTCATTCCTCTTCTATCTCTTCTCGCAAAAGGATGTGTACCGCGATTGGCGACGCCGGCTGCTCCTGTTTCCATTGTTCATGGCTGGAAGCATGGGCTTCGCGGTGAATAATAGCCGCGCGGTGTTAGAAGGGCTTTTCCGGAAGAAGAGTGAATTTGTGCGTACGCCGAAGTACAGCATCAAGGACAAGAAAGATTCGTGGACCGATAAAAAATACGTGCCGGTGAAGATCAGTTCCACGGTGTTGATCGAGATCATCCTTGCAGTATATTGCCTTTTTGGAGTTGCATCTTCGATTTATTTTTTGGAGATTGCGGCAGTACCGTTTCAGTTGTTGTTTTTCCTGGGGTTTGCATTCGTCTCATTCATGTCCGTCAAGCATGCCTGGATTGCGCGGCACATGAACACGGGAAAAGGGAGATAACATTACGTGGTGATTCACCTCAAAGAGTCGGCTATGCACAAACCTGCGCTTGAAGCAAGGATGGCTGCCAACCGCAACTCCCCCTCTTTTGCCCGTTTGGCTTCCTACTACCTGCTGGAGGGAAACATCCCGCAGGCTGCGGATCTGTGTGTCGAAGGCTTGAAGTTATACCCCAACTATGCCACGGGTCACCTCATCCTCGGCAAGTGCTACGAGGCAATGGGTCGAAACATTGAGGCAATGCTGGCCTACCGACGTGTGGCGAAAATGTTGCCTGACAACTCGACGGTTCAAACACTTCTGAAGAATGTCGAACAGCGCGAGCAGGATGCCTTTAAGATGTTCACGGAGGAACGTACCAGGAAACTCAAAGAGCGAAAAGACTCGATCACCATTGAGCAATACACGACCGATGAGGAAACCGAAAAAGAGAGTACAGTCGACTTCCTTCTAAAGCGGCTTCAGAATGTAAGGCGGGATGTCCAGAAGCCGGAACCTGAAGGACGGCGGCACGAGGAATCCACTGCTCCACCCCCCTCCGGCACAAAAATTGTCACGGCGACGTTGGCTGAAATCTACGCGAACCAGGGAGAGTACAGGGAGGCGATTGAGGCTTATAGGAAACTGCTTAGCCAGCGGCCCGTGGATGCTGAGCGGTATACGAAACGGATTGCACAACTGGAAGAACTAAGCAAGCTCCAGCAGACGGAACAGAAGTAATCGGGAACATCTGAAGGAAATGTAAAAAGCCTCTTGAGCTATCAAGAGGCTTTCTTGTTTTCGTGATGGGGAAAAACCTACTTCAGTTTATTTACAAGCCTTGTTAAGCTGGACTTGTTGTTTGCTGCCTTATTCTGGTGAATGATCCCTTTAGCGGCAAGCTGGTCAAGGAGCTTCACGGTCTTCTTCAACTCAACAACAGCCTTTTCCTTGTCGGTCGACGACCTGACAGTCTTGATTGCATTCCGCATCTTGGTCTTCCATTGAGCATTTCTTGCCGCACGCCGTTTTGATGAGCGCGCTCTCTTCTCTGCCGACTTGTGCTGTGCCATTCACGATTCCTAAAAAGGGTCCTGTGTGAAGAAAATTGTGCATAAAGGTATCAAAAAAACGGCTGAAAGTCAACGAAAGGATCAGATCCTATCGCTGTCGCTCAAACGTGCGAACGTAGTCATGGAGCGGACCTTGTTCACGTGAATGACAGGAAATGCATCCCGCCCCACGATTGGTGACAGAGAAATACGGAGTACCGTCTGTTTCATACTCCGCCCAGAGCCAGCCATTGCCGGCAAGAGGGTTGTTGCGGTCCTTGTGGAGAACGGCATAAAGCACCGTTCCCCCGCTGGTTCGAATCTGCTTCAGAATAGTCGAACCGTCAGGGAAGGTACTTCCGGAAGGGAGCGTATCTCCTTCCAGAGCACCCAACGCGATTGCATTCATGCTCACTCGAACAAACGGTTGGTGAGCGGTTGATCCGTTCAGCGTTCCACTTGTCACGGAGTCTGCGCGAGGAAAAAGTGTGTACGTGGGAAAAGGATCCCGTTGCGTGAAAAGTGCAAACAACTGATCATCCGGTGGTGCTGGCAACGGTTGTTCCCCGGCATCGGTGCACGATAGTGAACCGAGTGCAGCAAGTGTTATCAGAAAAGACGCGGCATTATTCATTCTCAATTCTCCCCAACCATTTTGCCACATACTCATCCGAATCAATACTAAGGACAACGTACGAGTGGAGTATCACGAAAGTATCACTCGATGAACTGCGCGTACTGCTTGATTATATGTCCGGGGATAACTTCCGCTCTCCCGGTCTTTACATCGATCATTGTGCTGATGAAATATCCTTCGGCGGCGAGCTTCCTCGTTTCCTTCTTCAGGATCTGAAAACCAACCTTCACATCCGATTTCTCAAACGACTCAAGCCACGTCCTGACAATAACTCTTTCTGCAATATTGAGAGCCCGCTTGAATTCAATATGAAACGTTTTCTGGTACCAGTTCCACCCCTTCTTCAAAAATTCATCCATCGGCATGCCGTAACACCGACCCATCTGGTCAAAGCGGGCGTAGAGCACGTAGTCGAAGTACCGTGATCCGTGCACATGGTTATTCATGTCGATATCGTCCGGACGGACGACGAGTTCTGTTTCGAAGCGTTTGTATTCCATGAGCATGAGTGTGTGTGTGAATTAGAACGCATTTCGTTTCATGAGCTTGTGGCGTGCGAGATTAAAGTCACGTATTGGACCCTATCTCACCTCATAATTGTTGTTCCCGTCATGCTACGGAGCTTTTTCTCGCGTCAATTTTCTTTACTACTGTTGCGTAAATATACAGCGCAATAGCTGATGTGAGACCGATCGCGGCAAAGTAGTACCAAATGTAGTTCGCGTTCACATACGCGGTTGCCAGTTGTTCCGGAAGAAGGGTGCGGGGGTCGGGACAATACTTTGTGAGCAGGTAGCCGGAAAGCCCGAAGCCGAGCAGGTTGGCGATAAACGAATGCAGGTGGCCGAATCCGAGATACAGCCCCTCTTCACCTTTTGGAGCCTGCCTGGAGAAGAACTCCAGGTATCTCGGAGAAATGAAGCACTCTGCAAGTCCCTGCAACACTATTCCTGCAATCAACATGATAGTGATGGGATGAGCGGAGAGACCGAAGGGGAGTGATACGGGGATACCCAACAACGCCTCCAACGTCGGACTCGATGCCATGCACAAGGCAGACAGCGGCATGATCAGCATCCCGATGGTCATGGATGTAATTGCCTTCGCCTTCTTCAGGAGCTGAGTGATGATCACGACGAATGTGACGACGATTGCAGGATTAACGTTGGCAATCCACTCCGGCGATGCCTGCTGACCAACCGTGCGTAACACATATTTCGGCATGGTGGCGTACATCTGGTGCTGAATCATCCAGAATCCCGAAACAATCAATATCAGTGTAACAAGCCGCGGGTTTGTGACAACGCGAACGAGCCCACGCCAGACTTCCTTCAACTGCTTTCCCTCTCCCTCAACTCTGACGTTTTTATAGAAGAGGAACACGACAGCCAACGCGAGAAGAGAAAGCCCCGCGGAGAAATAGTTGATGGATTCAAGTCCTAGGTTCAGCCGTAATGGATACGCGATGGACTTTCCGGAGAACGAGCCGACATTCACCATCCCATAGAAGATGGAAAACGCCCTGGCTCGGTGTTCAATTGAAGAGGTCTTCGCAACTGTTCCGGTAATCAGTCCTTTGATAAACGATCCGCCAAGAATAAGCAGAATAACTGCCGGTACCGTCGTGGCTCTGTACGGCAACGAGCCCAAAGCAAAGAACCCGACCGTGAGTAATGCGAATGCAAGAAGCATTGCCTTCCGGAACCCCATCTTGTCTGCCAGTGCACCCGTGAAGGGTGGCATGAAATAGACACCAGCGGCATAGAACCCGCCGAGCCAGGCCGCATCGATGTCATCAAACCCGACGACGTTGGAAAGGTAGAGCGTAAAGGTGATGAAAACCGCATAGAACGATGCTCGCTCGAAAAGCTCGACGGCATTTGCTATCCAGAACGCTTGGGGAAATTTCCACGAGTTTTTTCCTGACACAGAGCTCTCCGTTTGTTTGAGTGGCAATTGTGCTGCTGTGACCTGATTAGAACTGACTGATGTCCCGCCCAAAAACCTTCGCTTTGATCCAATCGAACATGACCAACACTTTGTTCTTGACGCTGACGATTCGGGAAAGGTACGCAGAGCGCCAGAAAAGCCATGTGGCCCACCCATGGCCCTTATACGTCTCGAGATCAGCAAGTGCGCGGTTGCCACCAACGTATGCAAGCATACCGAGATGATTGTAGCGGAACGGCTCCACGGAGAGTGTTCGCGCCCGCCGTGTGAGTGCCTTACCGAGATACTTCCCCTGTTGCTGGGCAACCTGGGACGTTGCGGGGAGCGATCCCCGCTCGATCACGCTGCAATCTCCCATGGCAAAGATATTGTCAAATCCTTTGACGTGGAAATAAGAATCGATCACAATCCGTTCGCTTTGATCCTTGGGAAGTATTGCATTCTTCACAAACTCTGTTGGCCCGTTTCCTGTGGACCAGAGAAGAAGTCCATACGAGATGTTGGACCCATCGGCCAGGTGGATGACGGATTCCTCCACTTTCACGACGGGGGCTTCAGTCAACACACTAATCCGCTGCCGACGGAATAGGTCTGTAGCGTAGTCCCGGAGCTTCTGATCGAACGTGTTGAGGATCTCCTTCGCAGCTTCCACGAGAGTGATCCTCGCCTCGGCGACAAGGTGGGGGTATGACTTCCTTAGATCTTCGAGCATGAAGTCATTCAGCTCTGCTGCAAACTCCACCCCCGTTGGTCCACCTCCGCAAATAACAAAATGGATAAGGCGGTGCCTTTCTTCGATACTGATTCCCGGTAGGTTTGCCTGCTCAAAGCTGCTGATCACGCGTTGGCGAATCTCACGGGCGTCATTCAATTCTTTAAGGAAGAGAGCATGTTCAGCCACCCCGGGGACATTGAATGTGTTGCTTACCGCTCCAACAGCGATCACCAATAGATCATACTTGACATCAAACAGATGTCTGTTCGCGACGCCGCTGCACGTTACGCTGTTCCGGGCGGCGTCAAGCACTTTGCATGAGGCATGGTAGAAACGAAGGTCTGCCCTCGCATGGCGGATTGGTTCGATGATGCTCCGGAACTCAATCGTTCCGACCGTGGTACTGGGAAGAAGAGGAGTAAAGAGGAAGTGGTTCCGGGGACTGATCACCGTGACGATATAGTCATCCTTGAGGTGCTTAACAAGATTGAACGCACCGAAGCCTGTGCCAAGGACTACAAGTCGTGGTTTTGTGTCGGGCATGGGGGAGCAATGCTATGGGGCAGGCTCATTCAGGAAGAGTACTGCAGCTGGATCTCAACCGGAAGGACTTCATTCATGGAACCGGTACGATATCCTTGCAGGTCGAGGGTGATGTACGTGAAGCCGAGCCCCTTCAGATGTGTAACGATCTTCTCACGGAGGACGTCATCCATCAAACGCGTGATTTCTTGAGTCCCGACCTCGATGCGTGCAGTCCGTTCATCGTGAAATCGTACGCGGAAGAACCTGAATCCGAGATCACGCAGCAACGTTTCAGCCCGGTCCACTCTTGTCAGGTTTTCTTTGGTAATTGCCATTCCGTACGGGAAGCGTGAGGAAAGACAGGCGAACGCCGGTTTGTCCCAGGTTTGAAGTCCGAGATGGTGCGAAATCTCCCGGACCTCGGCTTTGCTAAGTCCGGCTTCAAGTAGTGGGGAGCGGACGTTCTTCTCCGTCCGGGCTTTCATTCCTGGTCGAAAATCTCCAACATCATCAGTGATCGTCCCGTCGGCAATCCAGGTGATATTCTCGCTTGCCGCGATATCGCCCAACTTTCCAAACAACTCGGTCTTGCAGAAGTAGCACCGGTCCGGTGGGTTCTCCCTGAATTTTACAACATCCGTCTCTTCAGTGGTGACCACAACATACCGTGCTCCGATCTGCTCGGCGAGTGTAACGGCCTCTTCAAATTCCCTCGTCGGATACGTTTCTGATCGACCGATCATGGCGATGGCGTTCGTACCCAAAACGTCGATGGCCACCTTCATGAGAAGTGTGCTATCCACGCCGCCGGAATACCCGATGGCGACGCTCCCCATGTCTCGCAGGATCGTGGTCAAGTCGACGTATTTCCTCCGGGTATTTTCAGAGAGCATGGGAATTTCCCGCACGTGAAAAACAAAACGCCGCCCCGAATTTCCGGGACGGCTTGAATATACACAATATCTATTGCGAATTCATCCCCGGCAAGATTTACCGTCGGAGGATGCTTTTGAATTCTTTGATGGATCGGACACCAGGGAACTCCTGCTCAAACATCCTCCGCTTGTCCGGGTCCAGTTGGAATGAGCTCTTCAACGACTCGAGTGCATCAAACGTACGGTTGAGGACAAGCAGGACTTTTGCCCTGCTGTAGTACGGGTCCGCAGAGTTAGGGTTTGCCTGGATGGATCGGTCGAACGATTTTAGAGACTGTTTGAAGTAACCAAGCTCGAAAAGTGTTTCACCGTAGTCCAACCACGCCTCAAAGTTCATTGGCTCCAGCTTTGTGACCACCCGGTAACTGATAAGCGATTCCCGGATCCGCCCCATATTGTACAATAGATCCGCTTTCGCGTACCAGAGCTCCGGATAATCCTTGCACAGCGAAAGGGCCTTGTTGTAGTCCGCAAGGGCACGCCTGAACTGCTCCAGTGAATCGTAGCAGCTTCCGCGGCCGAAATACGATTCGTAATGGTCCGGGTCGTACTTGATTGCCTGGCTAAAGCACTTGATGGCCTCCTCGTACTCACACAGCTCCTCATACGCATTACCGAGGTTGTGCCAGGCAGGAACATCCTTCTCTTCGAGACGGAGGGTTTCTTTGTAGCACCCGAGGGCATCGTGGAGGCGGCCCATGTTGGCGAGTGCATTTCCTTTGTTGTACCACGCTGCGGGGAAACTCTCGTGAATGGCGAGGGCCATATCGTAACTGTCGATGGCCTTGCTGTAGCGGACCAGCCGGTTCAGGACGATTCCGCGGTTGTACCAGGCGTTGTAGTTGTAGGGGTCCAGCTTCAGATGTTCGTCGTAGGCCCGCAGAGACTCCTCTGGCTTATCGAGGTAGTCGTAACAGTACCCCAGTTCATACCAGGCATCCCGGTGCTCAGGGTTTCCGTCGATGATGTACCTGAACATGAGGATTGCATCGTCGAATTGTGCCATCTTCTCAAAGATGATTGCCTTGTTGAAGAGGGCGTCCTCATTTGTGGGGTCAATTTCCAGGGCCCGTTCGAAGCAGGCAAGAGCTTCTTCGTTCCTGCCAAGATCATCAAGTGTGATACCCTTGTTGATCAGCATCTCCGGATCCACCGGGTTCAGGTTTAATGCACGATCATAGCAATCGACAGCCTCCTCGTATCTGAAAAGACCGCTCAAAATCATACCCTTCTTTTGCCAGGCGTCGGCACTGTAGGGAACTACTTCGAGAAGCTTGTCAACAAAATGGAGGGCTTCCTCGTATTTCTCGTTGTCGAAGTAATAGTTGATGATCTCCTCCAGAGCCTCGATATTGGAGATTCCGGAGGAGCCGTTCTTTAACATGTCCCGGAACCGCTTCAGCTCTTCATCAAGACGGTCTTTCCGATGTTGCTCGTTCTCGGGATCGTCTTCGAAGCCGCCAAAATCCAGATTGCTCATGCAAAGCCCTCTTCAAAAGTGTGGACAACACTCCGCGGAATCATCGGGAGCCTATGTGTGTCCGTCTTGAATAAAGGAAAAGAAAAATAGACCGTAAGTCAAGAAACCGGAGAACACGTGGAAGTGAACGTGGAAGAGACTGGTGAAATCGTACCATTTTATTGATTTTGAACAAGGCATGGCTTATATTAAACCTTTGGTTTTTAATGATTTACCAAAATGTAGAGCACATACGAGAGAGAACCCGGATCGCGTGTCTAAAGGCTGGGAGGGATCCGGCAGCTGTTACGCTCCTTGCTGTTTCTAAGACATTCCCGGCTACGGCTGTTAAAGAGGCGGTGGACGCAGGCGTTCTCGATATCGGCGAGAACTATGTCCAGGAGATGCTGAAAAAGCGGGAAGATCTCCAAGATTCGTCGATCCGTTGGCATTTCATCGGACATCTGCAGTCCAACAAGGTAAAATACCTCTCTGACTGGGTTTTCCTCATCCATGCCGTTGACAATGCCACGCTGGCTGGGGAAATCAACAAACGAGGGGTTCAGTTCGGAAGGTTTGTTGACATCCTGGTAGAAGTGAACACAACGGACGAATCTTCAAAATTTGGAGTTCACCCGCAGGAAACCGTGGAGTTCATACAGAGTCTTTCAAGCCTTGACCACATCAAGATCAAGGGATTGATGACCATCGGACCATTTCTCCCCGACCCGGAAGGGTCAAGACCGATGTTCAGGCAGTTACGGATGTTGAAGGAAGAAATCAGCCTGCTAAACCTGCCGAACGTGGAGATGGAGCACCTTTCGATGGGCATGACAGGGGATTTTGAAGTGGCAATCGATGAGGGGGCCACGATTATCAGGATAGGCACGGCGATATTCGGGTCAAGAACAAAAAAAACCTGAACGTGACGCTTGTTCAGTTACACACACAAGTCGTTCGACAACGGAGGTTCCCATGAAACTCACACCACTTGATATTAAGAAGCAGGAGTTCAAGAAGGTCATGCGAGGGTACGATCCCGTCGAAGTTGACACCTTCATGGACATGGTGGCGAACGAATTCGAGGATTTGCTCAGGCAACAGAAAGAGATGCGGGACCGGGCAGTGGAGCTGGAGACCCAGTTGAAGGACTACCGTCAGATTGAAAAGACACTCCAGCAAACATTGTTGCAGGCGCAAGAGGCAACGGGCAAGACCTACGAGGCGGCCAGGAGGGAGGCCGAGCTGATTGCACGGGAAGCGGAGATGAAAGCGGCCCGGATCGTGGAACAAGCGAATACGGATCTCGCCCGGCTGAACAATGAGCTCATTCAGTTGAAAGCCCGAAAGGAATCCTTGATCGGCAGGTTACGAGTGCTGCTCAGCTCGGAGTTGGATCTGATCAAAGCACTCGACATGGGAGGGGATGTGCTTGAAGGGAGCAACGGTGCACAGGGAACGGGCAAAGAGGCAATTCAGTTGGATGACATCCTGAAAAACATCACCGATGACAGAGCTACGGAAACACATTAACGATGCCGTAACATTTCTTCGTACGAGAACCGGCATGGAGCCGGGGATCGGAATCATTCTGGGTACCGGTCTCGGCGGCCTCACGAAGGAGATCAAAGCCGAGGTGGTGGTAGACTATGGCGATATTCCCCACTTTCCTCTTTCAACTGTCGAATCACATCACGGAAAGTTGATCTTTGGAACGCTCGGGAAGCAGAAGGTCGTTGCCATGCAGGGACGCTTTCACTACTATGAAGGCTACTCCATGCAACAGGTAACATTCCCTGTTCGCGTGATGAAGTTCCTCGGGGTTCAAACACTGCTGATCTCCAATGCCGCGGGCGGCATGAACCAGCAGTTTTCGCGCGGCAGCATCATGATCATCACTGACCACATCAACCTGTTGGGGGACAACCCGCTCATCGGCCCGAATGACGACACGCTTGGCCCGCGGTTTCCCGATATGTCGGAACCATACAACAGAGAGTTGATCGCTCTTGCGGAGAAAATCGCGCTTGACCAGCGCATCAGAACGGAACGGGGAGTGTTTGTTGCGGTGCCGGGGCCGAATCTCGAAACACGCGCGGAATACCGGTTCCTTCGCTTCATCGGTGCGGATGCCGTGGGGATGTCGACTGTACCCGAAAATATTGTCGCGAACCACATGGGGATGCGAGTCCTCGGGTTCTCCATCATTACCGACGAATGCTTTCCGGACTCGTTGCAGCCGGCAAATGTGGAGGAGATCATTGCGGTTGCAGCCAGGACGGAACCGAGGCTAACCACAATTATGAAGGGTGTTGTGGAGCATTTGTAGGGGGCTGGCAATGCAATCGTTCGGAAAATTTCTGGTGATTGCCGGCGTGGTGCTTGCCGCTGTTGGGGGACTTCTCATGTTCGCCGACCGCGTTCCGTTCCTCGGTAAGCTTCCTGGTGATATTCACGTCAAAAGGGAGAATTTTGAGTTTCATTTCCCGATCACTTCGAGCATCTTGATCAGTGCTCTCGTTAGCTTGGTGCTCTGGGTTCTTTCACAATTCAAAGGAAAGTAGAGTTATGAAACGCATCGGTTTGATAATAACACTAATCGTCGCTTGTGGAGCACTTGTCCAGGCACAGCAAAAGGATACGAAAGACTTAAAACCGCGAATTGTTTCCGTGCGGGGTTTAGGGACGGTAATGACGGAACCCGATCAGGTGCGGCTCAGCGTCCAGGTGAACACGCGCGGCGAATCAGCATCTGCAGCGATGACACAAGCAAGCACCAAAACACGCGACATCCTCATTATCTTGAAGAGTTATGGAATTGACGACAAGAACATTCAGACTTCCCGCGTCAGTGTTTCGCCGATCCTCGATTATCAACGTAACATTCAGCCACCGCCAATTGTTGGTTATGCAGGGACGAACGAATTCAGCATACTGTTCAAGGGGAAGCTGATGGAGAAAGTCGGCGATTTCATGGACAAAGCTGTGAGCGCGGGGGCAACGAGCTTCGGTGGTCTGGTGTACGAATCTTCACGGCACCGGGAGCTGGAGCGCGACGCGCTTGCGAAAGCTGCTGCAGATGCACGGGCACGCGCCACGGTGCTGGCCAAAGAACTGGGGGCATCGCTCGGCAACGTCATGAGCATTTCGGAATCTGTTGCTGCGCCCGGGCCCATGTATAACATGCGGACGGCCATAGCTGATGCCATGACCACGGCGGCGCCCGTAATGACCGGTGAGCTGACAATCAACGCAACGACGGATGTAGTGTTCGAATTGAAGTAACATGTTCAAGGAACTGAGCGAGAAGATATCCTACCCTGCCGTTGAGCAGGAGATTCTAACCTTTTGGAAGACGAACCAGATCTTCGAGAAGAGTGTCTCCATGCGCAGCGGGAAGCCTGGTTTTACCTTCTATGAAGGTCCACCGACGGCGAACGGTCGGCCCGGCATCCACCATGTGATGAGCAGAGCCCTGAAAGATCTGGTCTGCCGCTACAAAACAATGTGCGGCTTCCAGGTTCACCGCAAAGCGGGATGGGATACGCACGGGCTTCCCGTTGAGATCGAAGTGGAGAAGCAACTCGGCTTCAAACATAAAGACGAGATTGTGAAATACGGCGTGGCGGAGTTCAACCGGAAGTGCCGCGAGTCCGTCTGGAAATATAAGACCGACTGGGAAGTGATGACCGAGCAGATGGGCTACTGGGTGGACCTGACGAAGCCATACGTTACGTTCGAGAATGACTACATCGAATCCGTCTGGTGGGC
>DASRUE010000094.1:0-2097 GCA_035687895.1 Bacteroidota bacterium
GGTGGGAAGTTGTTCACATCCGGTTCTGAGATCGGCTGGGATGTGGGCCGATCGGCATCCCCGAACTACAATCCAACATTCTATAACGGCTACTTGAAGGCCACATATGTCGGTGATGCAGCCACCGGATCTGCTTTTACAGGAGTAACGGGCTCGATCTTTAACGGCATCAGCGGTTCGTTCGGACAGACATACCCGGAGGATTTTCCGGACTACATCGGCGTGGCGGGTGGATCGACTGTTGCCTTGACGTACAACGCAAGCCAGAATGCGGCAATCCAGTATGAAGGACTGTTCGGAAGCGGGGGTGTCCCCGGACGGCTCGTGAACGTCGGATTTGGGTTTGAGACAATCGCTTCCTCAACAACGCGTAACGCGCTGATGGCGAGGGTCCTGGAATTCTTCGAACGACCGCTGCAGGTGGCGCCGAGTAGCGGTCTGCCGTCCGAGTTCCTCCTCGATCGGAATTATCCAAACCCGTTCAACCCGACCACAACGATCGATTACCACGTGGCGACGAGCACTCACATCACCCTCTCAATTCACGATATTCTTGGGAGGATGGTTGCGACGCTCGTCAATGAGCAGAAGACACCCGGTGTGTATCGGGCGCAGTTCGATGCATCGGGCCTCGCCAGTGGCGTGTATGTCTATCGACTGCAATGGGGCAGCAATTCTCTCTCACGGAAAATGATGGTGGTCAGGTAAAAACGCAAAAGTCAAATTACAAATCACAAACAAGCGACACAAAACTCAAATCCCAAAAGCTCACAATGAAAAGAGCCCACCCAAAGACAACACCTTTTCTTGTTACGATACTGTTGCTCATCTTGACCGCCCAAGTTGTCTTCGGTCAACCTGCGCAGAATCTTCTTCCGGTCTTTGAAACAGCGGCGCAGGAATTCAATGTGCCTGTTGCCATTCTGAAGGGAATTGCGTTTGTGGAAACGAGGTGGTCGCACATCCGTTCTGATGAACGGGAAGGTGCCGAGCGCCATATGCCCCCTGCGTACGGCGTGATGGGATTGCGTGATGACGATTGGTTCGGCCACAGTCTGCAGGAGGCCGCGAAGCTGATTCACTCGACGCCTGAGGCTTTGAAGGAAGATGTGGAATTGAACATTCGTGCCGGTGCAGCGCTTCTCGCGGATATCGCCTCCCAACAAGCGGCCAAACCGGACAATGCCCGTCTCGAAAGCTGGCTGGATGTGGTGGCGCGTTTCAGCGGGATTCCTCAGAAAGATATTCAAGGGAAGTATGGGCGGGAAGTCTTCCGGGTTCTTCATGATGGATACAATGACTTCGGCATCGCCATCGAGCCGGAGGTGGTTGACCTTGGCGCAATCGACCGGCGCATTGAAAGGGATTATCCCACGTCACCGCGGATGTCGCTCCTCTCAGAAGACTACGGTCCTGCAGTGTGGTACGCCAGTCCGAACTTCAACTCCCGCTCCGGCACGCCCATCACGCACGTCATCATTCACGATACCGAAGGCAATTTCGCCGGTGCGCTCTCGTGGTTGACCAACCCGGCATCGCAGGTAAGCGCACACTATCTCTTCCGCAGCTCGGATGGTTATCTTGCGCAGATGGTGCGCGAGGCGGACCGCGCATGGCATGTGGGCTGCTGGAACTCATGGACCATCGGGATCGAGCATGAAGGGTTTGTGAATCAACCGCAGTACTACACACCGGTCATGTATCAGCAGTCAGCGCTTCTCGTTCGTCATTTGTGCAACCGCTATGGTATCGCACCCCATCGTATAAAGATAGTCGGGCACTTCGTGTGGCAGGATCCTGTCATCTTCCCGCAGCTCGGCTGGGCGAGTTGCAACGACCACACGGACCCGGGTCCGTTCTGGAACTGGAATTATTTCATGTCACTAATCGTCGCTGATTCCACGTCGCCCGCCGTTGTGTCGCACTACCCGGCTGCCAACCAGCAGAATGTGCCGATCTACAAGAACATCAGCATCACGTTCGACCGCCCGATGGAGTTGTTCTCGACACAGGGGGGGTTCAGCGTGTTTCCTTCGGTAGCCGGTTCGTTTCGATGGTCCGACGACGGGAAGACACTCACGTTCGATCCGACCAACT
>DASRUE010000095.1:0-24428 GCA_035687895.1 Bacteroidota bacterium
AAAGCAAAGCTGATCCTCGTTGAATCTCAGATCGTTGCAGAGCTTAAAGTACGGACTTGTTGCTTCATTCGGCTGCATCTGCCAGAGAGGGCCGGTGTCGTTGATATGATTGAAGACAACATCAACGATGATCGCAATGCCCCGGGCGTGCGCCGAGTCGACAAGGACCTTGAAGTCACGGGGAGTGCCGTACCCCGGTTCGAGTGCAAAATAAGAGTTGAGGTCGTACCCCCATGAATGACCTGACCTCCCCACAAGCCCATAGTCGTTGATGGGCATGAGCTCGGTCGCGTTGACACCGAGCGAATCGAGATACGGAATGAGTGTTGTCAAGTGGCTGAACCCTGCCTGTCCAGCTGGAAGCCCGTAATACCCACCGGCAAATTCTCCAACGTTCATCTCATAGATGAAGAGCTTATTCTTGGGCGGCCGCTGATAGCTGGCACTTTGCCATACATAGTCATCCGCGGTCAAACCCTCCGGTCCGATGGTGAACCGTGAGCCGTAGGTACCGTTGAATCTCCCCCACGGATCATTCACCATGGTACCGTTGTCTGTCTGATACTGGTATTCATAAGTCCCCGGCGTCAGAGAAACGTTCAACCACCAGTCGTTAGAAGTTGTATGCTTACGCATGAACGCGGGAGGCGCGGACGCCACCGGTTGCCCGACCGGAGCGATCCTGAGAAGAACGTAGTTCGTCCCTCCCACACGTATTCTGAAGCTGGTTGAGTCGTTAGAGGCGGCGCTCGGCAGAGTCACGCCGTGGCGTGCATACGCGGGCAAAGGAAGGATTATCGGCCCCCCGATGGAGACAATGAAACTGACGGTATCCCGTGTCGTACCAGCCTGCATGATCACTGTATGATTGCCGTTTGCCAGAGGTGAGGTGGGCGTGTACGTCAATTGTCGGGTGTTGGAGTTGTAGTTACTTCCAATGCCTGAATACATGATGCCATCAATGGTAAGGGCGAGCGACGCAGTGTCAACGCTTCCTCCTACGCGGGGAAAAATATAGGCAGAGATCGTGGGAAAATCCGTTGTCACCGATCCGGTTCTTTGATTGGGGAGGAAATGATAGATGGTCGGGTCCTTCATGATGATGAAGGAGTTGTCGTTGTCTGAAGGATTCACATGATGGTTCAATGGATCGTTGGGCCAGGTTGTCACACCATTGTAATAGAACTTATACTGGTACGCTCCCGGAATTCCCACCCCGGTGGGATTCGTTCTGAGCCGGACCGTCGCAACCCAGAGCGTTCCGCCCTGGTACACCATCGGGATTGGAGAGGTGGCCCAACCGGTGAATTCTCCCCGCACGGACACTCCGCTCGGGAAGCCAGACACGTTGTACCGGAACATCACGTCCACGCTATCTTGCGCCCGGGACAATTGTCCCACCGTCAGAGCAAACAACAGCACAACACCAATTCGTTTCATCTTCTCTTCTCTCCTATGAAAACCTTCCCTGAATATGCAGGAACAAAAGTAGACAGCGAGCCGCCCTTAATTTCGACGGGCTGTTCACGCGTAGGCCATACTTGCATCCACAAGTTCCCAAGTCCCTCTGCGGGAAGCGGCAAGTCTATCTCCTGCTGCGTTTCCCCATTGTTTAGTACTACAACGGCCATTGCATCGCCATGACGGCGAGTAAAAGCAAACACAGTCCCTGGCCCGGCTAGCGAAAGGGTGTCAAACGATCCCCGCCGAAGAACCGTGAACTCTTTCCTCATCCCAATTGCGGCGCGCAGATACCCAAGCAATGCATGGTCTTGCTTTCCGGCATCCCAAATCATTGTTCCGCGACATCCGGGATCCTTCCCCCCTGTCATCCCCACTTCATCACCATAGTACACCATCGGTGCACCGACGTACGTCATCTGAAACAACCACGCCAGCTTCACAATATCCGTGTTTCCACTACACAGCGTCAGCAGGCGCTCGGTATCGTGACTGCCGAGCAGATTTTGCATTGCGAAGTTCACTTCCGGCGGATAGCTTGATGTGATGGAATCGAGCGCAGTGGCAAACTCCCCCGGTGTTTTCTTCCGCAGCACAAAGAAGTCCAGGCATGCCTTCCGAAACCGGTAGTTCATTACCGCATCGAACTGGTCTCCCTTGAGCCAGGGACTCGCGTCATCCCATATCTCTCCAACGATATATGCCTCAGGGTCGAGCGACTTGACAAGCTTCCGCCACTCGATCCAGAAGGTATGGGGAATTTCATTCGGCACATCGAGCCTCCACCCATCGATGCCGCACCTCATCCAATGCTCGGTCACCTTGAAAAGGTAGTCCCTCACTTCCGGGTTGTGCGTCATCAACTTCGGAAGGTTTCCATACCCCCACCAACATTCGTAGTTGGGCTTGTTGGGGGGAGCAACGGGGAAGCTGTAAACGTTGTACCACTTCACGTAACGTGACGCTGCACCGCGCTTTTTGATATCGTCAAACGCAAAGAACTCGACTCCCGTGTGGTTAAAGACCCCATCTAGAATGATCCGGATACCCCGCGCATGGCATCCATCCACCAGTCGTTTGAAGGTTGCATCATCGCCAAAATGGGAATCAATCTTCAAGAAATCAGTTGCATGATACTTGTGATTGCTCTTGGACTCGAAGATAGGATTGAGGTACAGGGCATTGACTCCCAGTGACGCGATATAATCGAGACGATCGATGATTCCTTGAAGGTCACCGCCAAAGTAATTCCTGGACTTTGGTACTCCTCCCCACGGCTCCGTGCCGGGCGGATCATTGGATGGATCGCCATTCGCAAATCGTTCTGGAAATATCTGATAGAAGACAGCGTCCTTCACCCATGAGGGGACAACTACGGAAGCCGGAGCCACCTCGGGTTGCGCATACATTTGTTCTGCAACCACGGCAGTCATTACCATGAACCATACAAGGGGAAAGAAACTACGGCATCGAGCATGTGTAAAGCATTGCAATGAGTTATAGAATAAAATCATGGGAACCGAGAAACCACATGGAGTGAGCAATGGGTGCAATGAATGCGGGGGAGCACTTTCGTTGGTGGAGCTTGATTCCATTGTGATCAAATTAGAAAAAACGGGAGGGAAATGCAACGAGCGAGCTTGCAACTTTGTTAGATACGAGCAAGAGCCTGCACACAATGTCACCCACTTCGGATCTGTTCCTTTTGAAATCTGAGTCAGACGTTGTATATTGTAGCCACATTTCATCGCATCCCTTGGAAGAGAGAGTGGAAGCTGTAATGGAACTCCCGGTGTAACCTCCCGAGCCCTCACGAGTGAAATCCCGACAAAGATCTTCATCGCAACCAGCCCTTCCTCGCTCTCGACGCCGTGCTTTCACCATCATCACGCTCCTCTTTCCGGTTGCTGTTTTTGCTCTTCTTGAACTTGCTCTCCGCCTGTTCCACTACGGCCCGAACCTCGACCTCTTCACCACCGAGGTCATCGGCGGGAAGACTTATCATATCATGAATCCCGACGTTAAGAGCCGGTATTTTTCCCGCGTGGAATTCAGTCCCAACACCTCCCCTGATTACTTTGCCGTCCCGAAACCAACCGGCACCTTCAGGATCTTTTGCCTCGGTGGCTCGACGACCGTGGGATTTCCATATAGCTATGCCGGCTCGTTCACGAGCTATCTGAGGGATAGGCTCCAGGCGACCTTTTCGGAGAGGAAGATTGAAGTGATCAATCTCGGCATGACGGCAACCAACAGTTTCACCGTGGTGAATATCGCTTCCGAACTTGTGGACTACGAGCCTGATCTCATTCTCGTGTATGATGGACACAATGAGTTCTACGGTGCACTCGGTGTCGCCTCGCACGAGTCGCACGGCAGCAGTCGTTGGCTCACCCGATTATATCTCAAGCTGGTCCATGTAAGGGTTTTCCTTCTCCTTCGGGATATGTATTCTCTTGGGGCGTCGATGTTCCTATCACCGGAACAGAGAGAGGCCACGGGTACAATGATGGAGAGACTCGCTCAGGGACAGTACATCCCCTACGCCGGGGAGAACTACCGCGCAGCCCTTACGATGTTCAAGGAGAACCTCAACGAGCTTGCAGACATTTGCCGGGAACACGATATTTCTCTCCTCCTCGGAGGTCAGGTATCCAACCTGCGCGACCAACCTCCATTTGTCTCTCATGATGCCGAAGAGAATTCACCTGCTCAGCGGCTGGCATTCAACACCACCCTCAATCGCGGCATCACAAATTTCATGGATGGGGAGTGGGAGCTGGCACTTAACGAATTCCGACACGCACTGCCCCTCGATTCACTCCGGGCCGATATTCATTTTGTCATGGCTCAGTGTCTTGACTCACTTGGCCGGAAACGTGAGGCGCTTGCAGAGTACATCCATGCCCGGGACTATGACAGACTTCGATTTCGTGCAAGCACTGATTTCAACAATGCCATTCGGGCTCTCGATAACGACAGCACGATTGCGTTCGTTGATATCGAGCGGAAATTCCGCGGCAACTCTCCTGACGGACTGATCGGCCATAATCTCATCCTCGAGCATCTTCATCCCAATGCCCGCGGGTACTTCCTGATTGCGAAGGAGTATGCGTGGATCATGCACCTCCGGGGGATGCTCGCTCCCCGGCAGGAATGGAATGAAAAAGACATCATCAATGACGAGCCTCTCTGGGATGTACGCGCGATGACGACGTTGGATGAAATGTGCGCACAGCAGAGGATCGCTCTTTTGATCTCGGGATGGCCGTTCAGGCCCGAGGCCCGACCGGTACCGGACATCCATCCATCAGATAGCCTTGCATACGTTGCGCAGCAGATGGTACATGGAAGAATAACCTGGGAACGGGGGCATGTCCTGGCAGCCGCATTCTATGAAGGTCGTCAGCAACTCGACAGTGCTGCGCGGGAGTACCGAGCTCTTATCAATCAGATTCCTTTGAATGTGTCTGCTTATCTCCTGCTCGCACAGATATATTTGAAACAAGGGAAGAACATCGACGCGGCAAGTATCCTCCTCCGATCACTCGATGTGGAGAAAACGGTGTTTGCCTACCGAATCCTCGGCACACTTGCACTGGAGCCCAAGGATGCGATACCCTTCTTCGAGCAGGCGCTCGCGTTAAGTGAGAATACCAAAGACCGGTCTGAAAATGGATATCTTCTCGCTGCTGCATATGGGCGATCGGGAGAACGCAGTCGCGCTATCGCTCAATTGCAAGAGGTTCTCCAGATCAACCCCCAATTCGCGCCTGCTGCCCAACTCCTCAAACGTCTTAACGCCGAGCAACGATGACGCCCGCAACGCATCAACCAAGGAAACCTGACCTGCCGCAGCCAAACCCATCTTCTCTCTCCAACCTGAAGAAATCTGTGTTTACCTTCATCACGCTTCTTCTCCCCGTCGTGTTGCTTATCGCTCTTGAGACAATGCTCCGACTCTTCGAGTACGGTGGGAATCTTGACCTGGTGGTACGGAAGACCGTTGCCGGCCACGAGTATTACTCCATTAACCGCGCGGTCGCACGGCGATACTTCTCACAGCCTGGCAGTATCGTCCCGGAACCTACCGACGAGATCTTCGCTGTCAAGAAGAAAAACAACACCAAACGAATCTTCTGCCTGGGGGAATCCACGATGGCGGGCTTCCCTTTTGAATTCCATGCCACGGCACCGGGGTTCCTTCGAGACAGGCTAAGACAGCTTCTGCCCACATACGACGTGGAAGTGATCAACGTTGGACTCTCTGCTGTTGGAAGCTACGTCGTCCGGGACTTCATGGAAGAGCTGATGCGCTACGAGCCGGACATGTTCATCGTGTATGTCGGGCACAACGAATTCTACGGAGCGTACGGGGTGGGTTCGTCCGTTGCAGTCAAGGGTGGCTCATGGATGACCCGACTGACGATCCAACTGCTCAAGTTCAAAACGTTCTTGCTTCTTCGCGATACCTACGCATGGATGCAGCAAACTCTCGCGCCGATATCCACAACGGAGACCGGTGTGAGTCTGATGGGACAAATGGTTGGTGCACAGGAAATCCCCTACGGCGGAGCGTTGTACCTCCAGGCACGGGAGGCGTACACAAACAACCTCGAGGACATGATTCAGACAGCAACCGAAAGGCATATTCCACTCATCTTCAGCACCTTGGTGAGCAACATGCGCGGGCAGAGGCCATTCCAACCGATGTTCAGCGAAAACACCCCGGCAGAGGAACGAAATCGCTGGGACCAACTCGTGAAAAAGGGAGCAACGAGCCTAACGAGTAACGACTACGCCGGGGCTCGGAAAGCATTTATGGAGGCGATCGCCATCGATTCGATGAATGCAACCGGTTACTTCGGTCTTGGTACTGCCCTGTATGCCCTTGGTCAATACGACGAGGCGAGGCTTGCGCTTGCCCACGCCAAGGACCTTGATGGCCTGCGGTTTCGAGCGTCTGAAGAGTTCCAGAACGACTTGGTCCAACTTTGCCACTCGCGCGGTATCCCCCTCGCCCATGCCGACTCAGCATTTGCCGCCCAATCACCACATGGCATCATCGGGAATGAGTTGATCCTCGAACATCTGCATCCAACTCTGGATGGGTATTTCCTCATGGGGAAAATCTTCTTTCAGGCGGTGCTTCACTCGAACATTCTGGTACCCCGCGACCAATGGGCACTGAACCGTGATCTCAGCGACAGCCTGTATATGGAGGTGTCAACGGTGTCGGAGTTTGACCGGACAGTAGGAAGCGTGAAAGTGGAGCTGCTCAAGCGTCGTTGGCCATTCCATGAAGGGCCGACAGACCGTGAATTCGCTGCACAGAACTCTGTGGAGAGCGTGGCATTTCGATACATTCAGAAAGACATTGCCTGGTCCGATGCACGCTACCTTCTTGCGGAGTTTTATGCAGAGAACAGGCGGTTTGATATGGCGCGCAAGGAATGCCGCGCCATCGCACGGCTGATCCCTTTTTCCTACCAACCGCTTCTTCGTCTTGCCGATTATTATCGCATGGAAGGTAACAGCGACTCTGCGTACGTCGCCTACCTCCATTGCATCGAAGTCGAGGACAACCCTTTTGCACGAATGAAAGTTGCCATCATTGAACTGGAGCGCGAGGGCCCCTCCGTGGCAGTCCAGCAAATCGAAACCGCCTTCTCGGTGGAGGGCCGAACCTCCTTCAAGTTTTCTCCGCAGGCAGCATCCAGCGCCCGATACCTGCTGGGTGTGGCGTATGCGAAACTCGGCAACGCTACGCAAGCGCGAGAGAACCTCCAACGCGCGATCGCGATCGAGCCATCGAACAACGACGCACGTCAATTGCTCGACCAACTCTCCCATTAGCGTGTCTCAAAAAAGAGCCGGCAAGGCATCAAACGATACCTTGCCGGCACAGATAGTCGCTGCTTCGACAAGACTGAGAAGCAGTGCTACTTCAGCAACATCATCTTCTTCGTCTCTGAAAACTTCCCTGCCTCAATGCGATAGAAATACACTCCCGTTGAGAACCTGTTCGCCTCAAAGAGAGCCACATAGTTGCCGGCCGCCTGGTCCTGATTCACCAGCGACGCAACTTCCTGGCCGAGAAGGTTGAATACCTTCAGTGTAACGCGTCCGGCTTCCGGAATCGAATACGTGATCCGGGTTGCAGGGTTGAAGGGGTTCGGATAGTTCTGTGAGAGTTTGTATGCCAGCGGTTGCCCCTGGTTGCCATCATCATTCACGTCCGTCAGGCCAAAGGGGGCCTGCTCTTGCGGCAGTGGATTCGCAGGCACTGGGGGTTGCCACTGATCGAGCGGCGTGCTATACGTCGCGGGGAACAAGTTCGATCCCAGAGGTTGGATAAACCTTGTTCGGAACAGGTTCTGGCCACCAAGCCCGCCACCGGATTCCGTCACCACCGGGGTACCGCCCTGCTTGATGTACCTCCACGTATACATCAATCCGTAGTGTGCTCTTCCTTTGATCTTGAAGGTCACCGAATACACACTGTCGGTCGGCCCATTTCGTGTGGCTCGGAACTCCTGCGCAAAATTGCCAGCACCTTGATTTCCGATTTGCGCTCGCCACCACGTTGCATCCTGGAACACTACCGTCACCGTGTCCGCGGCAGGATCGAACGGCGAGAGATCCCTCGTCGCCGGACCCATGTTGACCTGCATCGTCACACGCACCGTGTCGGTCGTGTTGTTCAACGTCCCCCTGCTGTTGATGCTGCTGAAGAAATACGATGGTGTAACAATGTTGCCACCAGTTTGAACATCGAACAATCTGTTCCCATCGCCTCGCTCATACGGGTGGTCATACTGGATACCGTCCCTGTTACCGGACACATCAAAGCCTGGGAAACGTATCACTGCGGTCGCCGAATCTAGCCTCATGAAGAACTTGTGCGGCAACTGGTCGAACGATGTGCCGGCATATGCCGTGGTCACACGGTAGGTTTGAGAGATCGGGTCAAATGTCATCCGCGTGCCGCTCCATCCTTCAAAGCCACCACGCACTTGGGCGGAATCTGTGCCAGGGACATACCAGCCGATATTCTGCATTGCACGCATATCCACCCGCCAGATGATGTTCGCCGTAATGGGTGTGTTGATAACCGAATCGCCATCAAAATACACAACCAGAAGGGTACCGCCACCGACAGGGACAGTATACTGCTTGTTATTGCCACCCTCCCAGTCAAGACCGGCGCGAAGTGTTTTCAGGAACTTGTATTCAATGGCCGTACCCTCGAGAATGTTGACAGTTTTTGTGTAGATGCTGTCGGTATCGGCGTCTTTCAACGTATCCAGGGAATTCCCCCAGTCGTTGAAGCTCCCGGCCACGCGAACAATGTCACCGCTTTGAGGCTGGAATGTAGATTCCAGGATCTTCACCCTCATATTCACACGGAATGTAACGCCAGCTTGGACTGGCGGCGTGTAGATGGAGTCGTAGTCGAACCATACCACTGGAAGGGTTGCTGTCCCTACAACAGTGTAGTTGCGGTTGTTGCCACTTTCCCAGTCAAGCCCTGCGCGAAGGGTTTTCAGGAACTTGTAGTCAATGGAGCCGGCTGCAAGACTGATGGTCTTTGCGTAGATGCTGTCGGTGTTGCCGTCACTGAGGGTGTCTGTGGAATTACCCCAGTCATTGAAGCTTCCCGCGACGCGGACAATATCTCCACTGCCGGGCCGGAACGCTCCTTCACGCATTTTGATGCTCATGTTCACCTGGAAGGTGACATTGTTCTGCGCTAATGCCATTTCGGTGATCAGAAACGGCAGAAGGAACAGTCCCAGGATAAGAGAACGTGTTTGCCACGTCTTATTCATGGTGACCTCCTTATGGATGTGAATTGTGAATTTTGCAACGGTGAACTTGTTCATGCACAGACAATATGGTGACTGTGGTACCGGTGACTGTGCCGTGTCCCTCCATTTTTGTTGAGCTGAAAATGAATTAGAAAAGAACGCCTATAGCAAATTTGTGGATGTTCTCGAGTCTGCCAAATCGCTCAAATGCATAGTCCACGCGCACCGTAAGATTGCCACCAATGCCGTACTTCAATCCTGCACCAACGGTGAACTCTTCCTCGCTTTCGCGCACACCAAGCGCTTTGTACCCTGCACGCAGCGAAAGAATCCGGCTGAAGCCGGTGTATTCCCCGCCAATGTTGATGCTCTCAGAATTATCGTTGGGATGGGCGGCATCGATGGCAAAGGTGAGTACTTGATCCTCGGTGACAATCGGCTGGTAGGCAAAACCAATCCGGAGAATCAAAGGCAGGTCAAAGTCGTCGGTCGTCAGGTTTGCGTTGATGTTTGCATTGTTGCCGTTGTTGGGAGAGATATCCTTTTGGACCAGCAGGTCGTCGCCCGAAATCCGCATCTTCTGCCCAAA
Source organism: Bacteroidota bacterium (assembly GCA_035687895.1). Lineage (GTDB taxonomy): Bacteria > Bacteroidota > Ignavibacteria > UBA10030 > UBA6906 > JAERML01. The sequence continues at coordinate 9,862 of DASRUE010000095.1, forward strand.
GTTGGAGATGCCCGCACCAAACGTCAAGCCCTCGAACGGCGTTGTGAAGAGTGTTCCGACGTCGACGGCAATCCCGCTGGCACTCGAATTCCAGATATGCTCATTGACGTATTTCACGGTTCCTCCAATGGAAAACCATTCGGTCAGATTCTTCCCGTACGAAACGCCAACGGCAAAACTCCCGGCCGTGAAAAACTGTCCCGTTCCATCAGGTTGCTGCTCCGTGGTTCGTTCCATCTCCTCCATGGAAAGTGAAGTGAAGCTGAGCCCGAACGTCCCAACACCTTCCATCGGAATGAGAACGCCACCATAATTGAAGTCGATATCTGCCAGCCAGCTCGAATGAGTAAACAAGGCCTCTGGTTGGTAGAGTCGGGCGATACCGGCGGGATTCCAGTACATGGCGGAGGCGTCATTAGCTATCGCCACGAACGCCCCACCCATTCCAAGGGCCCGTGCGCCAACAGGAATGCTCAGGAACTTTGCCGCCGTCGTTCCAACCTTCGTCACTTCTTCCGCAGTGGCAGAAAGGCGGCACACTATCAGCAGGATGAGCGCCCATGCGATATGTCGTGGCAGGTTGTTCACGTGAATCTCCTTTTTCTCTCGTGTCGTGTGATCACTCACTTGATGATTGCAAACTTGCCGACCTTTTCCCCCACGCTCCCCGCGCCCACATGGTAGATGTAGATGCCGTATGCCACCGAGAGATTGTCGCGAGTCAGCAGATTCCACTCTGCAGTGCCGTCGAGCATCTCGCTGTTGTGCTTGATCTCGGCAACAAGCTCACCGCTGATCGTGAAAATCCGAATCGTACACACCTGCGGCAAATGGGTGAAATGAATTGCCCGTGGTCCCCGTCCGCTCGAGAAGGGATTTCGTTCCTCCCATGTTGACGCCGCAACATACGGGTTGGGCACTACTCGGATCTTGTCCAGACTGTTCCTCGCAATTTCAGGATCGACACGTTGTGTGTCCGTGGTAAACTCGAAGACGTCACTCGAACGGAACAACTTGGAAAGAACGATCGTCGCCGTGTCACCGTCTGCAGGAGGGACCCTGTTGGAGTCAAACAACGCGGTGAAGTTCCAGGTTGTGGCAAGCGAATCCCGCAGATCCCGCTCGAGGAAGATGATGTAATCGCTTCGTGAGTTTGCCGGGAAGAACGGATCATACACCGCGCTGAAGACACCCTGGCCCCCCGTCCCATCCAACTCGAGGAACGCAAATTCGATCTGCCTATTCTCGCTGGTATTGAAGACCTTGAAGTTCGTTGGAATCGCAGGCGTCACTGTCTGGTTCAAGTCGTCAATGAGAAACTGTGTCGACGTGTCGGTCCCCACAAGGCCAAAGACGATTTTGTAGTCACTCGGTTTTTGCTGACCAACGATGAACCCTCCGCGCCACTGGGCGAAATTTAACTTGTAGATATTTTGCCTGTTGTATCCCGACAGCGCCTCGTTAAGACCGAACACCTTCTCGTTCCTCATGAGAAGTTGGAAGCCATGGGTGATAGGTTGTTCATTCGTGTCTGCGATGGCTCTGCTCTGCCCGATCAGCGTGTCAATGCCAGCAAGATCCGTGATGTCCGCCATCGTGAAGGATTTTGTGCGGACGGTGTCCGGATTGTTGTTTTGCCCGAGGTACGTAGTGTCTTCAAACGTAATTCTGTATTTGTGATTCCTCAGCACCTTGTTGGGGTCGACGATCTTATAGCCCACCTTGCCCGTGGTTGAACCGGTCACCAATGTGATTGGGCTGACGTTCGGAGGGAGATATCCGGCCACAGGCGCTTCGGGGACAACAATGGCAACAGACGATCCGATGCCGGTCACTTTTCCGGTGATGTTGTCAATACTCACCTTCAGGTTGCTCTCTGCCGGAATGATGTTAAGCGGCGCATACCCTTGATCGTATGCACGCACGGCGTAATAGTACTTCTGTCCATTCTGGACGGTCGTGTCCGTAAACGTGTGGACGACGCCATAATCGCCGCCACGATCATACTGTACACCGTTATACGTGGTGGGATGAAATCCCTTGATGCCATCTTTTAGATCGAACGTGGCAATTTCCTTAAGCCAGGGGGCAGGGCTTCCGAACGCGTCCCTGATCACTCGTGCATCCTCGAACGCGGGATCAGTTGCCCGGAAGATCTTGTACCCTTCAAAATCACGTGCGGGCGCACCGGGAATGCCGGCAAGGAACCTGTCGACGGATCGCTCCGCCACATCGTCCCAGTAGAGCGTCACACTCCGGTTGCCTGCAACGGCGGTCACTGTTGGTTCGAGTGGCGCCTGAGCAAACTGGTAGTCCTCGTTATATGCCAGCTGAGCAAACTCCCGCTTTCGAAGTGCGTCAGCCTTGGCACCGGTAAAGTCAGCATTCCCTGGACAGCGGATTGCATTACCCATCACCACCGCGTAGGATATCCGTTCAATCTGTCCGGCTTTAAGAGGAAATAATCCGGAAGAGACAAACAGATCAAACTCACCGGTTCCAATCAGTGTCGGATCGACAAAGCTCCCGGGAATCATGAAGTTTGCCCAGAAGAAAATATCTGCCGTCACGCTGAAGTCAATGGCACCTGCGGCAAGATACTGCACGTTCGTAAGACCAATCTGGTCTGCTTCGGAAACGTCCGTCTTATCAATGTTGGGTTCACCTGGAAACGGTGTCCCCACACCGGAGGTCGGCTTGCCGTCTCCCTCTCCGACATCCCCGGTTTCCGGAGCGCCATCGAGTCCAACATCATCGGACAATGGATCCCAGTCGCCGTCATTATCGATCCCATCGTTGCGGGACTCGTCCGCCATCTCATCGATGCCATCGTCAATCCTTGCATCGTGGAGCCCGTCCACATTGATGTACTTCTTCCCCACGTCCTCTGGGCCCAGATCGTACAGAACCACGTCAGTATCTGGTACCCGATACCTTCGGTATACATCGGCAGCGGCAGCGGTGACCATTGCTTGTGTGACTGCAGGAAGATTGGAGTCTGAATTACTATCATTATCAATGTTATCCTTGAATTTTCGCCCAAGGTCTTCGGTCCCCACCTGAATCAATTGAATGGACTGTTGCAGGAACGGGTTATTGGGTGCCCAAAACGGGTCCGTTTCAGGATTCGGCGGCCATCGGAGCCAGGGATCAGTTGCGGCCTGGTTGATCATCTGCTGAGTGATCGCCGGACCATCCGCTTCACCATCACTGTTGTTATCAATGCCGTCGACAAAGCCGACCCCTCGTTGCTGGCCAAAAGGAACGTATGTGGAGTCCTCATCGATCATACCATTGTGGTTATCGTCGGTCTGGTTACCCGAGATCTCCACGGAAAAAGAGCCGGCCCCAAGCAGAAGTTGCCCCGTGATTTTCGGCCCGCTCGTGTATTCGGGACTATCGCCATCGTTATCGATCCGGTCTTCTGCATTTCCCGGCGTCTCGAGGTACAATGTCGCAGCCGCGCCTACGCAGGTGCTTTGGAATGCCGGGTTGGAGCTGATGCCGTCACGGTCAAGTGAGAACGCAACGTCCAGAAGCAGGTCAAACGTCGGTGCATCGTCTTGAGAATCGTTGTCACCGCCAACGAAGTCTGCGAGCCACAGAGTTACTGCAGCCTTTTTGATGTCCTTTGTTCCGTCGTTCTTCACTTCATGGATGAAGAAGACCCCATCAGCGACGGATGCCTGCGACCACTCGAGGGCTCGGTAATCTATGATAAGCCCAAGTCCCCGTCGGTTCAGGTCGGTGGTGTCAGGTGAGTAGCGGAATCTGTTGTAGTTGTCGTCACCGATGCGCGCATAGATTTCCTGGTCTGCATTGAATTGGTCCTTGCCAAAGAAACCGTTCCAGCTTCCGGGCCAGCCCGGGTCATTAGGATCGGACTGCTTGTCGGGCCAGAACGCTGGCCAGGTAGTCGGCTCGTCGCTCTTGGCGATCTTGTCCGTTTCCAAATCGAAATATCCGGGGATGGGATTCATGTTCCAGTCGCCACCCGTGGCCCGGTTTGTTCTGTAGGATGGCAAGTCGACGATACGCTGGACGCGTCCGGTATCATCTATAACTTCAGCCCCAACAAAGAGGGCAACTAGTGCAACGTAGTAGCGGTTCGTATTCTTGGGCCACTCGTACGGCACCCCCTGACCCGCTCCTGTACGGCCGGAGAATACAAAGTTGAAGACACTTGTGCGGACGTTGTTCCCGTCGATTTCCGTCCTGCGTCGGAGGCTCGGGTCTACACGTTCTCTGCTTGGAACGTGTCCGCCGTTCTGCGCGGGGGCTGAGTAGAGCCCGAGACAAGTGAGCAGAGTGAGCAATGCCACAACGCGTGGAATTCTCACCATGAGAAGATCTCCTTGATTCACGATCGATGTCATTATCATAAGTTGGGATTAGTAGTTGATTTCCACGCCGACCTGAATCTCCCTCGGTTCGGAGTAGTAGTCCGGCCGGATGAGATACGATTCCACTGTGTTCGTTCTGTTGCCACCGCTAATGCCTTCCCGACCGATTTGCGCAGGGGTTGCAGTGGCCCGTCCCGTTTGTCCGAAGACGTCCACCTCGTTCCTCCTGTCAAACAGGTTGAAGACCTTGACGAAAACGCTGAGGTTCAACGGGCTCACATCAATGTTTTTGAAGAGACGGAGATCGACGGTGTAGTTTACCGGCCTTCTTCGGCTATTGTTCGAAACAACACGCGCGGCATCTTCCCCTCTCCCCTCGGCCTGGTTGATCGTGGGCGTGTAGGGAAGACCGGAACCGTATCGTCCGAGGAGATAGACGCCCCAATCCTCGCGACCGATGCCGACGGTAAGATTGGCCGTGTGTGTTTGATCCCAGTCCAGGGGTGTGAGGTCCTGGGCCGGCTGGCTGTTGCTGTTGAATGCTGCAAGAGCATCATCCGGGTTTGAATTCAACCCTTCAGCGTTTTGATAGGTGTAGGAGAGGTTGTACGAAATCAACTCGGTTGGACGTTTGTTCACCGAAATCGTGATCCCGCGTGAGTTTGCATAATCCCTGTTCACATACATTGTGTAGCTCGAAACGTTGTTCTCCGGATCCCGAAGGCCGATGGGAGGACTTGTCGTGACCCAATCGCGCGTATCTCTGTAAAACGCTGTCACGTCAAGGCTCAGATCTGCAGCCACCTGTTGCTGCAACCCGATCTCATACATTACCGTCTTCTGTGGCTTCAGGTCCGGGTTCCCGTAAACACCTTGTACGCCTGATTGTGTCGGGAGTGTCTTGAAGTCAGGCTTCTGATAGAGATGAATGAAAGAAGGAATTTGGAGAAAGTGACCATAGGAGAAGTGGAGTACGCCCCTGTCGGTAATTGGATAGGAAATGCCCAACCGGGGGCTAACGCTGTATTTCGTGGAAGCTTTCCGGTACCACGTGGTCCGTCGGGCAGCAAGCACAGCAGGATCGAGCTGTTCTTCATCACTTCTTACTCCGTCCCCGTTGAGGTCGACTCTGTTCGCCACCTTGGCAGGATTGAACATGTTCGGATCGTTCACATCTTTGGGCAATAGCCCCTTTGAATCAAAGTAGTCAACCCGGAGTCCGACATTCACAATCATGTTCTCATACTCCAGTTTATCCTGAAGGTACGCGGAAAGCTCAACCGGTTCCTGGGTATATTCCTCGTAGAGTGAGCTGGTGCGCACAGGAATACGGGATCCCGTGGTAGCTGGATCCTGCAAAGTGTAATCCTCAAGGTAGAGGCGGTGCAGCTTCCCTTCCAGCCCTGCCTTGATCTGGTGGAGACTGCTCACCTGATCCGTGTAGTCGATCTTGGCGACACGTGTTTCGGTATTGCGCTTGAACCGATGGTTGTTTGTGCCGAACTTGTTGAACTCCTCGACATTCTTTTGGCGCAGCAGCGGAGCGTCCTCGACAATGTATCGCTCGTTGAAGATGTCTTCGTAGAGGTACTCTTTGAAGTCCTTCAAGAAATAGGAGAGATTGATTGTGTAGAACGCAGAAGAGCCAAGAGTATGCGTCCAGAGTGCAGAGAGGTTCAACCCGTTGTCAAACTTATTGACGTCGGCATCAGGGATGAGTTTGTAATCGTGGCTGAAGTCACGGTATTCGATTCTGCTTGCAAGGGCGCTCAGGCTGAACTTCATGGTGCCACTGAGTTGATACGTCAGCTTGGCCTGTCCCGACACCCTGGTTCTGCCGTTCATTGGCACGGGATTGTCTCCGATCAGAAGTTTTGCCGTCCCAGGGATTGACCCGGGGAGTATCCCGATGGTATTGGTGTCAAGCATCCCATCATTGTAAAAAACATGGTTGCCATAGAGCCAGCCGTTACTCTTGAAATATCGTCCCGAGATATAAAAGGTCAGTGGCATTTCAGGAATCGGGCCGCTGAGGCTGGCCTCGAAGTTACGGTTGTCCAGCGGGCGGATCTTGTCCAGATTGTAGTAGATTTCGTCAGAAAGGACGTCAGGAGGATTACTGCCATCATAGAGAAACTCCCGGCCGTCATTCTTGCCGCCATCAGAAGTCACATAGTCACCGACATATGTGGAGATACTGCCGTGAAATTGTTGGCCGCCATCCTTCGTGACAATGTTCACGATGCCGGACATCGCCTGCCCATACTCGGCGTTAAACGTCCCGCTGATCACCTGCAACTCCTGCACGGAGTTGTTGTCCACCTGGACGGCCTGGCCGCCATCATACACATCTGATACCGAAACACCATCCACCCAGTACGCAACTTCACTCGTTCGTCCGCCGCGAATGTGAATCCCTCCATCCCGGTCCGTTGTGATCCCGGCCTGAAGCGAAAGAACCTCGCTCACTTCCGATACCGGGAGCGTCTCGATCGTACTCGCATCAACGCGCGATTCCGAAGAGGTAAGATCTTTCTTAATCACGGGCCTTTCTGCAGTGATGACCACCTCTTCTCCCTCCACCACCGTGGACGACAAACTGAAATTCTGTGTTGTGGTCAGGTCAATCGAAACGGTCAGCCCTGTCACCATCTGCCTGCTGTACCCAACTGATGAGCCGACCAGATTATATTTTCCAGGAGGAAGGTTCAGGATGACAAAGTACCCATCAACGTTGGTGGCAGCACCGAACGAAGTCCCTTCCACCACGATAGATGCCCCTACAATTGCCTCACCTGTTTGACTGTCCTTGACTTCACCTGCAATCTTTCCTGTTGTTCCGGCCCAACCTACGACCGACTGGAAAGCAACAAGCATGCATACCACGGCTGCGAAGGATGTTCGTTTCATGACTTCATATCCTATGGCTTGATTCCTAGTTTACCATTACATTTGCGAGTGCTTCGTTATCAATTGAAATGGATGCTCCTGCGCTGAGCTGTTCCACGGCGCGGCGCGAGGCAGTCTGCTTTCTTTCAAGAGACAATCTCTTGATGATCTCGTCTCGCGCCTCCTCGAGTGATTTGGGACGACCTTTTTTCTTGGCCAGGACTTTAAAGATACCGTAATACGGGTCCACGCGTTCAGGCCCAATCACTCGTCCTACCTCTGCGGAAAAAATCTTATCCGCGAGGATGCCGTACCCGGCGCGTGAGCCAAAACCCAACTCGCCGCCACGTTTCGCCGCCCAAAGTCGTATCGAATGCTTGCGTGCAAGCTCGGCAAAGTCCGCACCATTTCTCACTCTCCGGAGAAGGGCGGCTGCTTCTTCTTTTGTGCGAACCAATATCTCGGCGACATTGACCTCGGGAGGGTACGCATATTCCCCTTGTTTCTGTTCATACTGGACTGCGATGGCTTCCTCCGGCCAACCCGAGGTTCCGACGGTGTCTGTGACACTCGCTCCCCAACGCTTGAGCAGATGGGCCAGCCTCCCCTTTTGCACATGGTCGATCACGGCACCATCGTGCTCCAAACCAAGGGCACGGGCTCGTTTCAGGAGCTCTTCCCGTGTCGCCAGCCCGAGGATGAATTCTTTCAGATCTTCCACTGATTCCACCCGACGACGTTGTTTCTGTGTCGTTTGAGACAATCGCGAAGCAAATTCGGCAACCGTCCATGTTCGATCCTTGAATTTTGCCAGAGGGAGCCCGGAAATCTGTATCGGAACTTCCCACGCCCCTTGCTCCACACTTTCAGTCGAGGGCAAGGAGGGCTGGGTCGCATTCCAAAATGAGAACATCTGCACGAGTGATTCCTGATTGTATTCAGGGGAAAGATCTTTCGCTATCCTGGCAGTTTCCTCCCTGATAAGCCGAATAACTTTTCTCTCGTGGACAGCTTTCGCAAGCTTGTCGCGATTCTTGATATAGTCCCCTTGTGATGCAAGTGGGTTGGCCAGTCGAGTCTCGACTCTTACAATCGCATACCCAACGGTGAGTCTGATTGGATCTGAGACCGCCCCAACGGGGAGTGAAAACGCGGCCTCATCTAACGCTGGCTCCATCTCCCCCCAACTAAAAGACCCCAGGTAGCCTCCATTATTTGCCAATCCGGGATCGTCAAACACATCCCGGGCGAGCGCCTCAAACGTGGCCCCGTTTGCGAGTCGTTCCTTCAGGTGCCATGCACCCACCTCAGTTCTCGCATACAGGTAACGTGCGCTGACCCTACTCTTGAACGCATTGAACTCATTCCATAACTCTTCTTCGCTCACGGTCATTGTATCGGTAGTGACATGTCTCGAATATCCATCCAGCAATGCCTGCTCCTGGATCTCTTTCATTTGATCCCGATATGTATCGTCATTGCCAAATCCCTGACGCTCAATATCCCGCAGAATCAAATGTTCGTGAATCATGTTCGTCAGAATCTTCTTCCGTAGGACAATGTTGTCACGCTGCGACACTTCTCCAAGATATGCTTTGTACCGCTGTTGGAACTCGCTGGCGGTGATAGCGTTCCCATCAACGCTCGCAACGATCGGCTCCTTTTTTTCGCTACACCCAACAAACAGCAGGTTCAGCGCAATTAACACGAACCACGCAACTTTCACCTCTCCACCGCCTCCAGAATCTCTCCTGATTTCTCAGCAAGTCGCATGTTCAGCATCCCGTCCTCCACCGAAACTGTTAGACCCTGAAGCAAACCGGACCAATGGAGTTGGTTAAGCTTTTCCCCTAGGGGAATAGAGATCGTCTGGGCCGAAGAAGAATTATTCAAGATAACGACAACATGTTCGGTGCCATACGAGCGAAGGTATGCGTATACATCACTCCCTTCAATGGCAAGAAGCGTTGTGAAATCACCGAGCGACAATGCCGCACTTCCCCGGCGCACACGGATCACCTTCTTGTAATAACTCAAAAGATCTTCGTTAAACATATTCCGGTCCGAGGGACGTGGCCTGCCGAAAGGGTGATGCGTTTCGTTGTCGTATGTCATGTCGTCCCACAACATCGGCTTACGTTCGTCCGGATCATCAGCCCCCCACATCCCAACCTCGTCTCCATAGTAGATAGTGGGAGACCCAAGATAGGTCATCTGAAACAGCACAATCAGTCTTTGTATCTTGAGCTCCTCGTCATTGGGCTTCCTCACATCATAGTCGGGGTTGTCTTTGAGATTGACGTTGCCGTCATAGCGGGTGTCAGGATTGACGATCTGCGAGGCCAGACGATCCGTATCGTGACTGCCCATCAAGTTCATGAGCACCGCCGTAGCCTCAGGACGGTAGTCCCTCCTCAGAGTTGCCAGATTCCTGTCAAACGCGCTAACCGTGATTTTATTCTTCCTGTCTTTGAAGAAGTGGCCGGCTTGTTCCGCCCATCGGTAGTTCATCACGGCGTCAAAGACATCACCTTGAAGCCAAGGCGCGGCGTTGAACATCTTCCCGTTTTTCCAATCCTCCCACCACACCTCCCCCACAAGATAGGCTTCCGGATTGATCCCGCGAACCCATATCCTGAATTCCCGCCAGAAAGGAATGGCGACCATCTCGGCAACATCAAGTCGCCACCCATCAATGCCGTCGGCTGGATCTCCATCCGCATTGGGATCCATCCAGCGCTTCACTATTTCTCGAACGTGCTTCCGCGGTCCGTCAGCAAGCCCGTTTTCATCTTCTCTAAGCTCAGGGAGCTCTTTCACCCCCGCCCAACCAACATACTCGAATTCATCCTCCGACGTTTCCAGATTGTCCCATGATTTTATAGTGAACCAGTCTTTGTACGGGGAATCCCGACCGTTCTTTCTCACATCCTGAAACGCCCAAAAAGTAGTTCCGACATGGTTGAACACACCGTCGATAATTACTCTTATGTTCCGAGTATGAGCTTCAGAAATAAGTTCCAAGAAGAGTCGATCTGCAGAGGTCCATTGCCAGGTCCGAGGGTCTGCGGGATTCTCCTTTCCCCAGATTGAACGATCACCCTCCGGATCAGGACCAAAGTTATTGTCGATGTGGTGGTACATCGCTGCGTCATACTTGTGGAGTGAAGGTGATTCGAAGACCGGGTTGATGTAGATCGCCGTGATTCCCAGATCACTCAAGTAGTCAAGTTTGTCGAGTATTCCTCGCAGGTCGCCGCCATAGCGACGTTGCTGGGCTCTATAGTAAAACCCTTTATCGTCGGCAAGTTCCCAACTCTGGAGTTTGTACCAATCCCCTGTCCACGAAGAGACATTCCATTCTGCTGGCTCCTCGTGCGGCCAGGCACCCCTGATATCATTTACCTGGGGATCATTCCTAGAATCTCCGTTTCGAAATCGCTCCGGAAAGATCTGATAGAAGATTGCGTCGTGCACCCACGAGGGGACAGCTGCGGAAGGGGGAGCCATCTCGGGTTGTGCATACAACTGTTGTGCAACCACAGTAGTCATTACCATAAACCATACAAGGGGAAAGAAACTACGGGCTCGGGCATGTGCAAGGCATTGCAGTGAGTTACAGAATGAAATCATGGGAACCGAGAAACGGGTAATGAGTGCAATGAATGCGGAGGAGCATTTTCGTTGGTGGAGCTTGATTCTCATTTTAATCAAATTAGAAAAAACTGGAGGGAAATGCAACGAGCGAGCTCGCAACTCTGTTAGATGCGAGCAAGAGCTCGCGCACAATGTCACCCATTCCGGATCTGTTGCTTTTGAAATCTGAATGAGACGTTGTATATTGTAACCGCATTTCACCGCATCACTTGGAAGAAAGATGTGGAAGCTGTAATGGAACTCCCGGTGGAACCTCCGAGGACTTACCAGTGAAAACCCGACGAAAATCTTCATCGCAACCAGCCCTTCCACGTGCTCGACGCCTCGCCTTCGTTATCATTACATTGCTCTTCCCAGCGGTCTTCTTCGTTGTTCTTGAACTTGGCTTGCGTATGCTCAGTTACGGACCGAACCTGGAGCTCTTCACTCAAGAGGAAATCGCTGGACGAGCCATATATGTCAAGAACCATGAGGTGAAAGGCCGATACTTCTCCCGCTTTCTCTTCAACCCCAGCACGTCACCCGACTATTTTGAGCTGCCGAAACCCGCCAGGACATACCGCATCTTCTGTTTGGGCGGTTCCACCACCGTCGGATACCCATACTGGTACAACGGCTCATTCTCCACGTTCCTGCGAGATCGACTGCGACAGGTTTTTCCTGAAAAGCACATCGAAGTAATAAACGTCGGCATGACTGCCACAAACAGTTTCACTGTCCTCGACATGGCGCAGGACGTCGTCCATTACGAACCCGACCTTCTTGTCGTATACGATGGGCACAATGAGTTCTACGGCGCCCTAGGCGTGGGTTCGAATGAATCAGTCGGAACCGCACGGTGGCTGACACTACTCTACCTGAAGGTCGTTCATTTCAAGACATTCATTCTCTTGCGCGACATCTACCAGGGCGCGGCCATCACGTTGCGCGGTGCCGATGCACCGGACCAGAGTGGAACCATGATGGAGAAGCTTGCCAGCGGGAAGTACATTTCGCACGGAAGCATGTTGTACCATAAAGGGTTCGATGTATTCTGTGCTAATCTGGCCGATCTGCATGACTTGTGTGCCACGCATGACATTCCTCTTTTGCTATCATCCCAGGTCTCCAACCTCCGGGGTCAGCCACCGTTCGTCTCTGATGACACGGAGCGTGTCTCTCCCGATCAAGAGGCAAGGCTTTCAGCATTGCTTGCGGCGGCTGAGATATCTATGCGAGCCGGCAACTTTCGAGAGGGGTTGCAGCATGCCTTTCAAGCGCTTGAAGTTGACTCCCTTCACGCAATGGCACATTACCTTGCCGCTCAGTGCCTCGACACCGTGGGCCGGAAAGAAGAAGCCCGCCAGGAATATATCAAGGCGCGTGACTATGATCGACTGCGGTTCCGGATGAGCAGCGAATTCAACAAGGCAATCCGCGAAGCTACAGGTGGACGACAGTCGTTTTTCGTCGACATGGAGGCTGCCTTTGCCCGGGCATCTCGGGACAGCATCATCGATAATGGCCTCATCGTTGAACACCTCCACCCCAACTCATGGGGGTACTTTCTGATGGCAAAGGAGTATGCACGCACTATGCGTACGCACGAGGTGCTTGCCAGAGCGCACGAATGGGAGACTCACGATACACTTGCAGATGATCTCCTATGGAATGAACGCAACTTGACTGCGATCGATGAGGTGATTGCAAAACGACGGACGGACATCCTCACCTCCGGCTGGCCATTCGCCAACCAGACCCCAACCGTCTTCACCATAGCGTCGGATGATACTCTTGGCCTCATCGCCGATCGTGTGACCCGGGCTGAGTGGAATTGGCAACAGGCACACGAGGCCACCGCCGAGTTTTACCTGGGCCGCCGCGATACTGCCAGCGCAATCAAGGAATACCAAACGCTTGTGAATATGATCCCTGTGAGCGCCGGAACACACCTGAAACTGGCACAACTCTATCTCAGAAAAAAGGACCAGGCATCAGCACGGCGCAATCTTCTGCAATCGCTAGAGGTGGAGAAGACCCTTCTAGCCTATCGCGCATTGGGAGATATTGCAATGAACGCCAACGATCCGAAGAGCGCCGTTGAGTACTACGAGAAGACCTTCACATTCACTCAATCACCGGCGGAACAGGTGGACAACGGTTACCTCCTCGCGCTGGCCCTTGCACGCGCTGACAATCTCGACCACTCTGTAAACCAACTCCTGCGCGTCCTCAGTCTAAAACCCGACTACAAACCTGCGGTCAATCTCTTACAGGAAATCAACAGTTATCGCTCACGCAAGTAGCTCCGTTTACTTTTGTTGGCGAAGGATGCTGGCGCGAAGAGCTTGTGCATCGCTATACACTGGTGTGATCCGGAGTGCCTCGTCCACATGCCGGAGCGCTTCATCGAGACTTCCCTTGTTCGCGTAAGCGGCCGCAAGCCCGTAGTAGATGGTTGCCTTCAACGCAGATGCTGACTGCGAGGTCAAGAGTGCAAGGGATTGGCTCAATTCGCTGATCGCACCGTCAAAATCGCCCCTGTTGACGAGGATCAGTCCAAGGTCCGTGCGGGGATTTGGGAAGCGGCTGTTCAATGCAATCGACTGCCGGTAGTGAACCAAAGCCTCCTCGGTCCTGCGAGCGTGGTTCAGGAGACTGCCAAGGAGATAGTGGGCGTAGTAGTTGTATGGATACTCTTCGAGCATTGCTTCGTAGGTTGCCATCGCTCTCCGAACGTCACCTTTGCGCCATAGTTCTGCTGCGCTGCGATAGCACGCCTCGTCCCAATCGAGAGTTCGGGAATACGCCTGCTGTGCGATGGCAATAAGTTTTGCATCCGAAGAGTCCAGCACTGCCGTCTTTCTCCTGTATGATGTGAATGGCCAGCGTCCTGTCAAGTGCTGAATAGACAGATCACCATATGCCTCGTCGAGCCAACAGATGCTTAACGAGTCCTTGTCAAATGGAAGAAGCTGTCGCGGGTGCTCAGATCCAGACCCTTCAGACTTGACGATCTCCTGCACAAACAGCAGCGCTATCTCATAATACCCCAGCGCAGTCGGGTGAAGGTGTTCCCAAAACATCTCGTCGCCGGCAACCCCCTTTGGCGCCCGTACCCCGAAGAGGGAATCTGCCGACACGAACGATACTCCTTCATCTTCACAGACCTTTCTGGCGATTTCATTGATCCTTTCGGGTGCTCTGAATTTAAGGAGATCGTTGTCCTTCGCCATGCAAAGATTGCGCCGGGCCGAAGCGATGTTCCCCTTCCTAAGCTCCCACATTCCTTTTGAGTACTGCATCAAAGCGTTCGTCGTATCCCGCGCAACGGCATTGAGCAGTATGCCCGACGGTTCAGCACCGGCAATAACATCACCTGCTTCGTCTCGTAGATCTGCCTCAAGAGTGTCCGAGACAAAAGGAGGGAAAAGGAGATTGGAAACCACGTCAGAAACAATAACTCGAACGTGATGCAAACGGAGGGTCGCTATGATGTCTCTCAGGTTCTTATTGTAGAGTTTCAGCACACGTTCACCTTCAGGGGACTCAAGACGGACACGATTCCCCTCCGACACCTGCTGCATGAGGTTCAACTCCCCTCCCCTTTTCCCATCTTCTGATGGCTGAAGAAAACGGCGAACGACTCCGGCGAGGGAAAGATCATTCACGGCATACTTGAGAGGAATGACTGAAGGG
>DASRUE010000096.1:0-9695 GCA_035687895.1 Bacteroidota bacterium
TGCGGCGAAACGCCCTATGTGAAACTGGCAACCCAGCTCTTTGGCGACAGAATGGTGGTGGCTAACGCAACAGGTTGCTCTTCGATCTACGGTGGCAATCTGCCGACAACACCATGGGCCGCAAACAAGGATGGACGCGGACCGGCGTGGTCCAACTCCCTGTTCGAAGACAACGCGGAGTTCGGCCTCGGCATGCGGTTGACAATCGACAAACACACGGAGATGGCACGGGAACTGGTTCAGGCTCTCGCGTCGACCATCGGCGATGACCCGGCGAAGGAGATTCTGGGGGCAAACCAATCGGATGAATCAGGAATCTACGAACAGCGCCAGCGTGTTGATGCATTGAAGAAGAAACTCACGGGCATCAAGACTGCAGAGGCGAAGAACCTCCTCAGCCTCGTAGACAACCTCGTCAAGAAGAGCGTCTGGATTATGGGTGGCGACGGGTGGGCATACGATATCGGGTTCGGCGGACTGGATCATGTGCTCGCTTCCGGCAAGAACGTGAACATCCTTGTGCTTGATACGGAAGTCTACTCCAACACCGGCGGACAGATGTCGAAGTCCACGCCCCGCTCTGCGGTTGCAAAGTTCGCAGCAGGCGGCAAGCCGACAGCGAAGAAGGACCTGGGACTCATCGCGATGAGCTACGGCAACATCTACGTGGCACAAGTGGCCATGGGATCGAACGACACACAGACGATCAAGGCATTCATGGAGGCGGAAGCGTATGACGGACCATCGCTCATCATAGCGTACAGTCACTGTATCGCCCACGGCATCGACATGATGAAGGGAATGGTGAATCAGAAGGCAGCAGTGGAGAGCGGTCACTGGCCGCTGTATCGCTACAACCCGATGGCCGCGCACGAAGGCAAGAACCCGTTCAAGCTTGATTCGAAGCCGCCGAAGATTCGATTTGAAGACTATGCATACATGGAAGCTCGTTACAAGATGCTGACCAAGATCAATCCCGAAGCGGCAAAGCAGCTGATGGCTTTGGCACAGGAGGATGTTACCACGCGGTGGAAATTGTACGAAGACATGGCAAAGGAAAACGGCGGCAACGGCCACACCACTGTAGGCCAGGCGGTGACCGGGGCCGTGCAAAAATCATGAACGATTGCGATTCATTTAATTTCGAACCATCACACCCAGGGAAAGTTTTATGGATCTCTCGACGCACTATCTCGGCCTGAAGCTTAAGAACCCTCTCGTCCCGTCCGCCTCGCCGTTGTCGCACTCCGTGGACAGCATGAAGCGCCTCGAAGAGGCCGGCGCAGCCGCAATCGTTATGTACTCCTTGTTTGAAGAACAAATTGCACACGAAGCCGCCGAATTGAACCACTATCTCAGTTACGGAACAGAGAGTTTCGCCGAAGCACTGACGTATTTCCCGGAATCACAGGAATACAATATTGGCCCGGAGGAGTATGTGGAACTTGTCCGGAAAGCCAAAGAATCGCTGAGCATTCCCGTGATCGGCAGCCTGAACGGTATTTCGTCGGGAGGATGGATCAGTTATGCAAAGAAGATCGAAGAAGCCGGGGCAGATGCGCTTGAGCTGAATGTGTACTATATTCCCACGGACCCAAAGTTAACGAGTCAAGATGTGGAAGACCGGTACCTTGAAGTCCTTCACGCCGTGAAACGGACGGTGAAAATCCCCGTCGCCATGAAGCTCAGCCCATTTTTCAGTTCGTTCGCCAACATGGCGCACCGGCTGGACACTGCCGGCGTGGATGGCCTCGTGCTCTTCAACCGGTTCTACCAACCCGACATTGACCTCGAAACGCTGGAAGTGAAACCCAACGTCATCCTCAGTTCGCCCCAGTCGCTGCGTCTCCCCCTCCGTTGGATCGCGATTCTTCATGGGCGCATCAAGGCAAGTCTCGCGGCAACGAGCGGCATCCACAATGTCCAGGACGTGATCAAGATGCTGATGGCGGGTGCGGACGTAACGATGATGTGTTCCGCGCTCCTCAGGAATGGGCCACAACATCTTGCACACGTGCTGTCAGACCTCAACCAATGGATGCTGGAGCACGAGTACGTTTCAGTCAGCCAAATGAAGGGAAGCATGAGCCAGAAGTCTGTGGCCGACCCGGCTGCGTTCGAGCGGGCCAACTACATGAAGGCACTCAACACCTACAGGTAATGGGCCCCAAGCTCTGCCCAAAAATCATTCTTCATGGAGCAACTTGTGGAAAACTCGATCCTTCCCGTACTGACGCTTGACATCTCCGATAACAACATCCCCCGTGCGGTCACCACCATCGCCGACCAGCTTGAATGAAACGGCGGATTGTAGCACCGGGCACCATTCACCCTTGATCTCGGGAGGAACAACTATGCAACAAATCATCGAGTCGTTTTTATCTGATGAAGCTTTTGCGGTCGTCGGGGTCTCCTCGGACCGGAAGAAATTCGGCAACAAAGTCTACCGCGCGATGAAAGAGCGCGGGCTTACTGTGTATCCTGTGAATCCCCATGCGAATTTCGTGGAAGGAGATACCTGCTACCCTTCCGTTCTCAACCTCCCGGATGCCGTCCACTCAATCGTTCTCACGGTCAAACCAGAAGCGGTGTCGGGAATTCTGCAGGAGTGTCAGCACAAAGGAATTGATTCGGTCTGGATGCAGCCCGGTTCAGAGAGCCTCGAAGCTGTTACCACCGCCGCGAAGCACGGCATCCAGGTAATCCATGGACGTTGCATTCTCATGTACCTGGAACCGGTTCGCTCAATCCATGCACTCCACCGCTGGGTGGAGAAACTGACGGGCGCTTATTCCGCGTAGCGCGTCCGTCTGCGGCAGGTTCTCGTTTACTTACAACAAGGAGCACTCATGAAAGCAGGAATGATTCTATTGTGTACTGCACTATTCGGATGGTCCACCATTGCGTTGGGTCAGGACCTGGCCAAGAAGGGATCCGAACTCTGTTCCGAGAAGAGACTTAAGGCCGATTCCCTCCCCCCGCTCGGTGATTCACCTGGTACACCGCTGCATTCGTTCGACGTTCTCAATTACCAGTTGTATCTCGACATCTACAACTGCTTCATCACTCCCTATCCAAAGTCGTTCACGGCAAATGAAGTAATCACCTTGCGCGTGGATTCCACGTTGAGTGCCATCGCTCTCAATGCCGTCAACACTTCGCTCGTCATTGACTCCGTCCGACTGGCGGGGGTCTCGTACACACACACCTCCAACATCTTGACCATCACTCTCGATCAGACGTACAACGCCGGTGACACGGTACGGGTGAAGATCTACTACCGGCACAATAACGTCACGGACAACGCGTTCTACGTCAGCGGGGGTTTTGTCTTCACGGATTGCGAGCCGGAAGGCGCGCGTAAGTGGTTCCCATCGTGGGACAAACCGTCCGACAAGGCCACGTTCGACCTGACGACACGCGTGCCAGCAACAGTGAAACTCGGTTCCAACGGCAGGCTGGCGGATTCGACAACCGTCGGTGATACCACCTACTTCCATTGGATCAGCAGAGACCCGGTAGCTACGTACCTGATGGTGATCTCTGCCAAGGTGGGGTACAACCTGGACATCGTTTACTGGCGTACGCTTTCCAATCCCAATGACAGTATACCCATCCGTTTCTACTGGAACGCAGGCGAGACAATCGCAAACCTGAACAACATCAAGACCAAGATCATTCCGATGACCACAGAGTACTCGCGACTTTTTGGCGAGCACCCGTTTGAGAAGAACGGCTTTGCAACTCTCAACAGCCAATTCACATGGGGTGGAATGGAAAACCAGACTCTTACCAGTCTCTGTCCGAATTGTTGGAACGAAAACCTCGTGTCACATGAATACGCACATCAGTGGTTCGGCGATATGATCACCTGCGGCACCTGGGCTGATATCTGGCTAAACGAAGGGTTTGCCACGTACTGCGAGGCACTCTGGTACGAATACACCGGCGGCTATGCTTCGTACAAGAGTAGCATCAACAGTGACGCGAGCTCGTACCTCTCCGGCAACAACGGACGTTCCATTTACGTCCCTGCGTGGATCAATGTCACCCCACCGATCGGCGAATTGTTCAACGGGGCTATCACCTACGCGAAGGGCTCGTGTGTATTGCACATGCTTCGCTACACTGTCGGGGATTCCCTTTTCTTCCGCGCGTTCAACGAGTATGCTACCGATGCCGTGCAGTTCAAGTATGGCACCGCGGTGACCGCGGATTACGTTGCCAAAATCAGTCAGGTGACGGGGCAGGATCTGAACTGGTTCTTTAACCAGTGGGTCATGCAGCCGAACCATCCTGTGTATGCAAACACATTCAACTTCACATCACTTGGTGGAGGCCAGTGGCAGGTGGCGTTCAAGGCAAGGCAGACGCAATCGAACCCGGCATTCTTTACCATGCCGCTGGAACTGAGGATCACGTTTGCCACCGGGCCGGACACTCTGGTACGCGTCATGAACACTTCGAACAACCAGGTGTTCTCTTACCGGTTCGGCCGTCAGCCGTTGACCTTGACGTTCGATCCGAACAACAACATCGTGTTGAAGCAGGGGACGACCGGAACGGGTTCCACCCTTGTAACACCCGTGCTCGCCAGCCCTGCAACCGGGACGCCCAATCTGGACCCACCTGTTCAATTGAGCTGGAACATCGTTCCATCGGCAACGACGTACCGATTGCAGGTGGCGATCGACTCGTTGTTTACGTCCATTCTCATCGACGATTCGACGCTCACCGACACCTCTTTTGCTGCGGCGTCAGTTGTTCCCAACACGAAACACTTCTGGCGGGTCAACGCGAAGAACGGTGGTGGGACCACAGCATGGTCACCTGTCTGGAACTTCACTACCACGGTGTTCAACGACGTGGTCGAACGGTTGGGTGATCGGATCCCTGCAACCTATGCACTGGCTCAGAACTACCCGAACCCGTTCAACCCTGCAACGTCGATCCGGTTTGAGCTTCCTCATGCAGGTGACGTCTCTCTCAGGATTTACTCAATGATTGGAGAGGAAGTGGCAACGCTTGTGAACGGGAATCTTACGGCAGGCGTCTATACTGCGCGCTGGGATGCGGGGAATGTGGCAAGCGGAATGTACTTCTACAGGATTCAGGCAAGTGTATATACAGCCACGCGAAAACTTCTTCTTCTTCGTTAGCGTAATCGGCGCCCCTTTGAAACCGAAGCCCCGGTGATTACGCCGGGGCTTCTATGTTTCTTGTAACTACAGTTCTACTTCTTCAACCTCTTCAGGATCGTCTCCATCTCATCCATCACGCGGTTCATTTTCTTGATCGTCAGCTCGAACGGAAGCGACGTGGTCATGTCGACCCCGGCGTTCTTGAGCAACGTGATGGGATAGTCGGAGCCACCTGCTGAAAGAAAGTTCAGAATCTTCTTTGTTGCCGCTTTGTCGCCCGCCAGTACCTGTTCAGAAAGTGCCGCCGATGCGGTGTACGACGTGGCGTACTGGTACATGTAGAAGTTGTAATAGAAGTGGGGAATGTGTGCCCACTCGGACTTGATCTCATCGTCCACGATGCACATTCCCTTGTCATGCCCGTAGTACTTCTTCGTGATCTCCATATAAAGGTCGTTCAGCTTGTCGCCGGTCAGCGACTCCCCTTTCTCCGCCATTTCGTGTATGCGCAGCTCAAACTCCGCAAACTGGGTCTGCCGGAAGAGCGTCCCCTTGATCCCTTCAAGGTAGTTGCCGAGGAGTGAGAGGCGGACATTGTCATCCTTGATCTGCTTGAGCATGTAGTCGATCAGCAGGGCTTCGTTGAACGTGGAGGCGACCTCCGCAACAAAGATCGGGTAGTTGGCTGTCGGGAACGGCTGTGCTTTGTTGGAAAGATAGCTCTGCATGGTATGCCCAAGCTCGTGGGCAAGCGTGCTCATGTCGTCATACTTCCCGTTATAGTTCAAGAGCATGTAAGGATGGACATCGTATGCGCCCCCGTTCGAGTAGGCCCCCGCTCGCTTCCCCTCGGTGGGGTACAGATCGATCCACCGCTCGTTCAGTCCCTTCTTCACTGTGTTCACGTATTCAGTACCCAGAGGTGCCATGGAAGCAAGAATGTTCTTCTCTGCCTCCTCGATCGGATACTGAAGGTCAACGCCGGGTACAAGCGGGGCATACAGGTCGTAGTAGTGGAGTTGATCCACACCCATCATGCGCTTGCGAAGCTGGAGATACCGATGAAATGCCGGCAAGTTCTTGTTCACGTTTTCCACGAGGCTGTGGTAAACCTGCACCGGGATGTTGCTCGCGTCCAGTGCGCTGTGGAGCGATGACTCATACTTCCTGGCATTCTTGTAAAACATATTCTTGCTCACCTCGGCATAGAGCTGTGTCCCAAAGGTTCCCCTGTACTTGTTCAACTCATCGAAGTACGCGGCAAACACCTGCTTCCTGTCGTCACGGTTGGGAACGGCGCGGTACAAGTTGAACGCTGCCTTATCAAGCTTCACGGACTTCCCGTCGCTGAGGGTACTTGTGGGATAGGGGAAGTCGGCATTAGAGAACGTGCTGTAGATATTCTGCGGGCCGCCCGCCATCAAGCCGGCATCGGCAATGATTTTCTCTTCACCTTCCGTTCCAGTATGCGCCTGGCGGCGGAGGATATCGTTCAGGTACATGGCGTAAATCCCCAGCTTCGGTTCCTGCTTCTTGAACTCATCCACCCTCGCCTTGTCCATCTTGAGAATCTCCGGCTCAATGAACGAACCCGTAGCACCAAATGTGGAGCCGACCTGCCCCATCTCCTGCACCATGGCAAGGTATTTGGATTCACGCGTGTCCTGATCGGAGTTCATACTTGCGTACACGTACACCCGCGCGTAGGTTTTGGAAAGGCCGTAGAGCATGTCAAGACATTGCAGAAGCTGCTGGGGCGAGGAGTTGAGTGTCCCCTTGAACTGGGTGAGCTTCGGGATATCCGCAACGAGTTGATCTTTCCCCTTCTTCCACGCATCGTCGTTCGGGTAGATGTCGGCAAGGTTCCATTTGTATTTATCGGCGATCTTGCTCCGGTCACGCTCCTGGGCAAGAGAGGAACCAAGAAGGGACAACGTCAGGGCGACCATCAGAATGGTCGGAACTGTTCGGTTGGGCATGCAACACCTTTTGTTGTGAATGAGGGTTATAGGGGATTACGCTGACCTGTGAAGGACGTACGTCCTATACGGACGGACGATGCAGGGGTTTCATAGGGCGTAAGAGAAAATCGCGTCGGACATGAGGCTGGCGAAATCAGCGGGTGTCCACCAAGTGACTGTCCCGGTTACAGCTCACCCGGACATCCGCTTCAAGATCACCTCCATCTCATCCATTACCCGATTCATCTTTTTCATTGTCAGTTCAAACGGCGTTGAGGTGGTCATATCTACCCCCGCCTTCCTGAGAAGGTCGATCGGGTAGTCCGAGCCACCGGCGGAGAGAAGCTCGATATAGCGGCGCGTTGCTGCCTTGTCGCCGGCAAGAACTTGTTCCGATAGCGCTGCAGAAGCCGTGTATGATGTCGCGTACTGATACACATAAAAATTGTAGAAGAAATGAGGGACGTTCGCCCATTCCACTTTGATCTCATCGCCGACTATGCAGACGCCCTTGTCGTGACCGTAGTACTTCCTGTTGACCTCGTCGTAGAGAACGCCCAGTGCATCGCCCGTGAGCGACTCTCCCCTCTCCGCTACTTCGTGGATGCGGAGCTCGAATTCCGCGAACTGTGCCTGGCGGAAGACCGTCCCCCGTATTCCGTCAAGGTAGTTGCCGAGAAGTGAGAGGCGGATACCGTCATCGGTAATGGTTTTCAACATATGGTCCATCAGCAGCGCTTCGTTGAACGTGGAGGCAACTTCAGCTACAAAGATGGAATAATCGGCAGTCGCATACGGCTGGGTTTTATTCGTAAGGTAGCTGTGCATCGTATGTCCCAGCTCGTGCGTCAGGGTGCTCATATCCTCGTACTTGCCGTTGTAGTTGAGCAGTATGTAGGGATGGACGTCATAGACAGCGCCGTTGGAATACGCGCCCGACCGTTTCCCTTCATTGGGGTAGACGTCCAGCCAGCGCTCGGCGAATGCCCTGCGCGCCACGGAGACATACTCTTCGCCCAGCGGCGCAAGGGATGCAAGGATCTGCTCTTGTGACTCTTCGATGGTGAACTTCAGATCCACCTCATGCACCAGAGGCGCGTAGAGGTCGTAGTAGTGAAGCTGGTCCACACCGAGAATTTTCTTTCGGAGATACAGGTAGCGGTGGAATGTCCCGAGATGGGCACCGACGTTGTCGATAAGACCCTGGTAGACGGCGCGGGGGATGTTGCTTCCGTCGAGCGCGCGGGCAAGGCAGGAGTCGTATTTCCTCGCCTTCATGAAAAACATGTTCTTCTTCACTTCGGCATACAGTTGTGCGCCGAAGGTCCGACGGTAGTCGTTCAGCCTCCCGAAATACGCGGCAAACACGATTTTCCGGTCCTCTCTGTTCGGCGCCGAGCGATACACGCTGAAATTTGCTTTGTCCATCTTCACCGTTTTTCCATCGCTCAAGGTAACAGCGGGAAACGGGAACTCTGCATTCGAGAAGATGCTGTAGATGCTGGTCGGGCCGTCGGCGATCAGCCCGGCATCGGCAAGGATTTTCTCCTCTCCCTCATCGCCGGTGTGATTCTTCCTGCGGAGGATGTCCTTGATCCCGTGCTCATAGATTTTCAGACGGGGTTCTTCCGCGATGAAACGGTCGATCACCGCGGGATCCATCTTCAGAATGTCGGGCTGAATGAACGAACTCCTGGCGGAAAAGTCTGCGCCAATCTGCCCCATCTCCTGCTCCATTCCCAGGTATTTCGCGTCGCGGGTATCCTCATCGGAGTGCGTGCTCGCATAACAATACAGCCGGGTATATTCCTTGCTCAGCCGGTTCACCAACTCGAAACATTCCAGCATCATCCGCGCCGAACTGCCGATTTTGCCACGGAATGGTTCAATAGCGGGGAGTTGTCTGAGGAGTTGTTCCTTTGCATTCTTCCAGGCATCATCGGTCGGATAGATCTCGGTGAGATTCCACTTGTATTGTTCGGGGATCGCGTTTCGCTCTCGTTGCATGACTGTCGGCGTTATCGAGGCTGTTTCGCCGGAGAAAATCGGGGAGATCATTCTGTCTTGCATACGTCCAAACACATTCATATTCATCGCACAATGGTTGGGATTTATTGGCTTACAATGTACTAGGAAGAGGACGAAAGGGCAACTGGAAGGTGGGGCGGAGTCGGGAAGAACCTACTATCTCCGGGTCCCCATCAGATACAACTCACCTGTTGGGTGTGGAGCGCCTCCCTTTGATTCAAGCGTGACGGAAAACGCGATGACATCTCGCGGGTCGGTGATAGCCAGGTCTTCGATCCGAAGGAATTCGGTGCTGGTGTCACTCACGGCAAACGCACCCGCACTGATAGCAGTCTTGTCTTTAATAAGCCAGAGTCGGTACTCCTTTTCCGGCGGGACCGATGGGAGATTGGTTGCCTGAAGCAATGCTTTCCTCCCGTCCGGGTCCAGGAAGATCTTCCCGTACGACAGAGAGTCGATCCCTCCATCCAATTCTATAACCTCAATTCGCTTTGAGGCAAGGGTGGTAAGGAATTCGCGCTTTTGTATCACCTCATCGCTCAGCAACACCAGTTGTCTGTTCTGG
>DASRUE010000097.1:0-2958 GCA_035687895.1 Bacteroidota bacterium
CAACGCTGTCGTTAAACATCCCCGACTTCACGCGCTATGCGAAGAGTCAGCGCGCGCAGGTGCTCGGCCAGGCCATCGGTCTGCCCCCCACAATGGCGCTCTTTTCGTTCATCGGCGTCGCGGTGACATCGGCGACCGTGATCATTTTCGGTGAAGCCATTTGGGATCCTGTCGTCCTTCTCTCGAAGTTCGAGAGCCCGATTGTGATTCTCCTTGCACTGATTTCGCTCGTTGTAGCCACCCTCACCACGAACATCGCCGCCAACGTCGTCTCTCCGGCAAACGACTTTTCCAACCTGATGCCGCGACGCATCAGTTTCAAGACAGGAGGATTGATCACGGCCGTGATGGGCATTGTGATGATGCCGTGGAAGCTTCTCACGGATTACGGCACGTACATCTTCGGATGGCTTGTGGGTTATTCCAGCTTTCTCGGCCCGATAGCTGGAGTGCTTATCGCGGATTACTTTATCGTGAGGAAGCGGGAGCTGAGCGTGAAGGATCTGTACATACGTGGCGGTATTTACGAATACAAGAGAGGGGTCAATCCAAAAGCGCTTGTTGCAATGGCCGCGGGGGTCGTAGTGGCATTGATCGGCCTGATTGTTCCTGACCTCAGATTCTTGTACGACTATGCCTGGTTTGTCGGGCTTGCGGTGGCGTTCGTTACGTACGCGCTGATGATGCGTAGATCAGGTGATAGGTCTTAGGTGAATGGTGGAGTAATGGAGTGTTGGAGTGTTGGGTGGCACTGGGGGACGGTGAATGTTGGTGCAATGCGGAATTGCGCTTGTGGAGCCCTCAGGGATTGTATGGTTCCATTTCCTCGGAGATCCTGGTGACCCAAGAACCACTGTCTCGCTTGTTCTCAAGACTCTCAATCAATCGAATCAACTTGTTCTCCACCTCGTAGTGCAGTGAATCAATCCGCTCGAGCTGTTCCCCTGAAATCTGATTGGTTACTTTCAGCCCGACTGCTCGTGTCAATGTTTCGGCGAGAGAGCCCGCGGAAATGTATAGATACTGCAGGTATTCATGGATCGACCTTCTGCCATAGCCTTCGGCGATGTTACTTGAAACGGACTGCGCAGCATCGTCGATCTGTGATCGAAGCTTGAAATCGATATGAGATTCCTTGTACACAATCTCATGAACAAGCTGATATAGCTGTATGGCGTTTTGCCACACTTCGAGCTTCATGTATCCGCGATTAACGTTCCTTCGTTGAGTATACTCGGTCATCGGACGACCCTTTCGGTTTTCCCACTATTCCATTACTCCATCACTCCAATACTCCATCATCATGTGCTACCCTCGCGCTCAACTCATCCAATTCACCTTCGACTCCGGATTCCATTTCGTCGTGGTTTTCTTCAGCTTGGTGAAGAACTCGATCGAGCTTTTGCCGGTGATATCGCCGCTCCCAAATTTCGATTCGTTCCATCCTCCGAACGAGAAGGGCTCGCGGGGGACGGGTACCCCGATGTTCACTCCGATCATTCCTGCGCTTGCATGTTCGATGACGTACCGGGCAGCACCGCCACTCTGCGTGAAGACTGAGGCCGCATTGCCGTAGGGGCTCGCGTTCTCGATCTTGATGGCCTCATCAACCGTCTGTGCCCGCATGATGGCAAGGACCGGTCCGAAGACCTCTTCCTTCGCAATGCGCATATCCGGGCGTACATGGTCAATTACCGTCGGGCCGACGTAATAGCCATTCTCTTTGCCGGGTACGGTGCGGTTCCGCCCATCAACCAGGATCTTCGCACCCTGTTCCTCCGCTTCTGTGATGTAGCGTTCAATCCGCTCCTTCGCCTGTCGCGAAATGACGGGGCCGAGGTTGTTGCCGGGGATGATCTTCCGTGCCTCGTCGCAGAGCCGTTTGATGATGTGGTCTGCAGGTCCCACAGCCACCATTGCGGCGGCCGCCATGCACCGCTGTCCGGCACAGCCGCTCATGGACGCGGCAATGTTGGATGCCGCCATTTCTTCGTGGGCGTCGGGGAGGACAATCAAGTGGTTCTTTGCTCCGCCGAGACACAAGGCCCGCTTAAGGTTATGCGTCGCCCTCGCATACACGAGCCTCGCGACCCTGGTCGACCCGACGAACGTCAGTGCGCTTATGGCCGGATGGTCGCACAGTGCCTCGACCGCCGCTTGGCCGCCGTGGACAATGTTAAACACGCCATCCGGTAACCCGGCTTCCTTGAGCAGCTCCGCGATGCGCAGCGAGCTGAGCGGCACCTGCTCCGAGGGCTTGAGGATGATGGTATTTCCCAGCACCAATGCGTTCGGGATGGTCCAGTTCGGTACCATGTTGGGGAAGTTGAACGGTGTAATGGACACGACAACGCCGACGGGATACCTGTCCAAACGACACTCCACGCCCTTACTCACTTCAAGGATCTCGCCTGTGGCAAGCTGCGGTGCGGAACAGGCGAACTCCGTGACTTCGATTGCCTTCTCAATTTCTGCAACGGCTTCACTCATCACCTTTCCATTTTCTTGGTTCACAAGCGCGGCAAGTTCCTGAAGATGCTTCTCCATCAACGCTTTGTAGCGGTAGAACACTTGCGCCCGTTCCTTGATCGGGGTTGCCGACCACAATGAGAAAGCGGCAGTCGCTGCCCGCGCGGCATCATCAACATCGTGGCTGCCTGAGAGAGGCACGCGAGCTATTGTCTCGCCGTTCGAGGGGTTCGTCACTGGCTGGGACTCCTTCGATGAGGAAGC
The DNA here is from genome assembly GCA_035687895.1 of Bacteroidota bacterium. GTDB lineage: Bacteria > Bacteroidota > Ignavibacteria > UBA10030 > UBA6906 > JAERML01. Next base: position 2,734 of record DASRUE010000097.1, read on the forward strand.
GACGAACCGTCCGTTGATGTAATTATGGATCGGGGAGAAAGCGTCGAATAATGCTGCAGAAGTTGGGGATGCTTTGCGGGGGAGAATGGTAGCCTCAGACATTTGTGCCTCCTTACAAAGGTGAAGAACTACCTGAAGGTACGGATGGGCTTCAGGATTGTCAAGTTAAGAGGGTCTCTATTCGCCAATATCCTCGTTCCACAATTCCGGGTTCTGACGAATGAA
>DASRUE010000098.1:0-10386 GCA_035687895.1 Bacteroidota bacterium
TGAAAAACGCGCGCTGATCGCAGAGTCCGAGGGTGACAAGCAGGCCAAGATCAACCGCGCTGAGGGCGATAAGCAGGAGGCCATCGCGAAGTCTGAAGGCGAAAAAATGAAGCGTATCAATGAGGCGGAGGGACGCGGCCAGGAGATTGAACGTGTCGCAATGGCAACTGCCAAGGGAATTCGTGAGATAGCCAACGCCATCAGCGACAAGGGTGGCATTGATGCGGTCAACCTTCGCATCGCCGAGTCGTATCTGGCCGAGTTTGGAAAGCTGGCCCAGAAGAACAACGCGATGATCATTCCCTCCAACCTCTCCGATGTTGCCGGCGTGGTTGCCTCTGTCGGGAAGATCTTCACAACGATGAACAGGACGGAAGCGGAAGCGAAGCCGTCGAAATAGTCACAATGCTGACCGTCTGACGGAAACTCCGCGCGGACTGAAGCAGAGCGTCATCGAACTCCGATGGAACGAGCCCCCATGTACGTTCCCCTGATCATATTCTTGACGAGTGCCCTGATGTTTCAGGGGTGCACGTCCCTTGAGACGGCGTCGGGCGAGAAACGCGGCTCTTACGACATTGCAGTCACAGAGATTGTTGTGAGATCGGTGGATGAAAACATGTCCGCGACTGAGCTCTGGTTCTCTGTGAAGGCCCTGGTTACAAACAATACTGCTTCACGCCGGACCGTGGTGATCGGCATTCAGGGGGTTGACCGGGACGGGTTCGAGTTGAAGGACTTCATCATGCGGGGAAGTCTCGAAGCAAACGAAACGAGGTTCCTCACCGACAGGCAATACATGCCAAAGGAGAATTTCCAAAAAGTCGTCCAGTGGCAGGTGGAGTCTGTTTCATTTATCGAATAAGACCATCAAACAGAACGTCGAACAGAAACGGAGTACCAAGCATCCATTTCTTTACGCGGGACTGGCCATCGCCACTGCGGCCGTCGTTATCTTCGCTGTAATCGTGGCAACTCTCTTCGGTGAGCGATCGCCAGACCCGGCACGACCTGATTCAACGACTCACGAGCAGGCCGCCACTTCTTCACCATCCGATCAATGGCTTCGGAGAGCTTTTTCTGTTGCGACCCTCTTTCATCATGTCTATACTCCTTGTTGGGAGGGAGCTTATGGAGCGCTTGGCGATGCGTACCTGTTCGCCGCGACCGGTGATTCCTCTCTTCTTCGATTCCACACCGGTGAACATGACCTGAGGCAAATGTGCGAAGGTACGTGGCTAGACGACAGGGCATGGGTGTGTCTCGCGGAACTTAAGTGGTGGAATGTATCCGGGAAGCGGAACATGGGTCTGGTCACCGATGCTGTCCGAAGGTACGACGAAGCAAAGGCCGAAGGGAGACTCTCTTCGCATGAAGGATTCTGGAGCTGGTACAATTGGCCGCCACATGCCAACGTGAACGAAAGGATATTCACCAATTCCAACATGAATCAGATGGTGACTGTGGCGTGTAAGCTGTATGACGTCACCGGTGAACGCCGGTTTCTCGAAGACGCACTGTTGGTCTGGAACGGGGATCGCAAGGTCAAGGGCATTGAGAGTAACTACTACAGAGGGAATGGTGTATGGGAAGGAAGAGGAGGTCACGCTGCATTCGGCAACGAACTCCCCTGGGGCGGAACGGGGTACTGTTCCGTTGCAGCGGCACTCTACCTTGCAACCCGCGACGAGAGATACCGATCCATTGCGGTTGCGACTGCAAACTACATCATGGACCCTGCCACAGGGTGGATTGATCCGAATGATTTCTACCAGCTCCGCATGGACGGCAACGGCGCGTTCGTCCATTTTCTGCTCGACGCATACGAGATCGCACCTAGCGAGCTGCGCGACCTTCTCCCGAAGATTGAGATGATGCTGGAACACGTCTGGACGAACAATCACGGCAGGGCAATCGTGACGCTCCACCGAGAAGTCGATCATGGCATTCGGAACGGTTGGAATCCCCGTGGCGGTGAAGAAGGCTACGGTGTGGGAGAGGTCGGAACGGTGCATGCGCAAGGTGAAGCAGCGCGTGCGTTTGGGGTCTTTGCCTACTTCCAAACTATCAAGGATCGTTCTTCCTCTGCGGCAGAGAAAAGACCTGGCACTCAATAAATATCTGAGGGACTCATGTGCAGGAACATCAAAACTCTCTTCAACTTTGATCCACCGGCAACGGACGAGGAGATTCATGCCGCGTGTCTCCAATTCGTCCGGAAGCTCAGCGGGTTCACCGCTCCATCTAGGGCAAATGAAGCAGCCTTCCACCGCGCCGTCCGTGACAGCGCAAAGATCGCCCGCAGACTGATCGACTTACTGGAGACCCAGGCACCTCCCCGCAATCGGGACGTGGAAGCAGCTAAAGCGCGGGCACGGGCGGTTGCGCGGTTTGCCGATAAATGATGAATGCCATCCATAACGAGAGTTCACCATAATGTGCACAAAGGTTCGTGGTTACGGTCTCATTGGGATTACGCTCGTGCTCTTGGTTGCGGCATGCGGCGAAAAGCAAAAAGCGGAATCGGCCGATGACAGTAATCGGGCAACGACGACATTGAAGGCCGATTCCTCTGCTCTGAGTCAAGACGTCGACATGATGAGGAGTGTGGAGAGAGCTAGGGTTTCCATCCGCCTGAGGGACGGTTCGAGAATTCTGGGAGACCCAATCATGGATTCGGTTACGATCCAGACTCAGTATGCTTCTTTCACCCTTTCGTACAATCTGCTGAGAACGATTGAGATTCCGGAAGTCGGTGAACTCGCCACCGTGTCTCTCGTAAGTGGAGAGCGACTCCACGGGATTCTTGTCCCCCCGGTGATGCCAATTCAGAGCATTCTGGGACCATTGTCGATACGGTTGCCGGACATCGTATCGATTGCGGTTCTTCAACAGAATCATCTGCTCGATTCAGGTCTGGCAGCTTTTTATTCATTTCACGGGGATGCAAACGACAAGAGCGGTCACAACAAGCATGGGATAAACAACGGGGCTCGACCGTGCAACGATCGATTCGGGAATCCTGACAATGCCTCTGCATTCGACGGCGACGATTCGTACGTCACGATCCCTGATGGATTGATTCGCCGGGACGCGTCGGCATTTACGCTTTCGATGTGGATATCAACACCCGCCCTCGAAGAAGATAGGATGGCCCTGTACATTGGCGCTGCTGAAGGCGAGGCCAGCATTCAACTCAAGGAGAAACAGATCGGATTGTTTGTTACGCTCAATGGAAAAATGTATGCAGCCCGCGCACGCATTGACACCGACAGATGGCTCCACATAGTGGGTGTCTACCGTCGGGGAATCGCCTGCGAGGTTTGGGTTGACGGTGAACTCAAGGAGCGGACGAGTATTCCCGCAGGGAACCTCCTTCACGGACTGGCAAGCCACATTTCCTCCATTGGTTCATACGCCCCGGCTCACTTCGATCATGCTCGCGCATATGGAATACACAGTTGGCTTGGGAATCTCGATGATATACGAATCTTCAATCGTGCCCTTGAGGACGCAGAGATTAACGCGCTTTTCCAATCGTATGAATGAGCCCCTTGTCGATCCACACTCGTGTTTATCATCCTTATGGGCAGCGCTGATTTGTCACGCAATGGTTTCAATGTGTCTTCTTGTGTTCTCAGGTTGCAAGAGCGAAGCGCCCGGTCATCAGCCACCGCCGCAGACCAGGTCTTATCGCATGGGCTTCTCCGGCATTCCTCCCCGCGCCGATATCGCTCTTGCCATTGCGTCCATCGACCTCTGGTCGCAGCGTTCCGATGGCGCCATCATGAGTTTTGAGCTCCCCTGGGATTCTCTCCTCGCGGGCATTCCTCCGGAAACGCTGATTGTCCGCGAACAGTTGCCTCTGGCCAACTACTTCCGCTACAAGGGACACCAACTCTGGGTGTATCTCGATCCTGCCAACGGGCTGAACCGTGCAGGTGAATCCGAGCCGCTGGTACGGAACGGTCGCAGCATCGCAGAGGCTCCCATCCAACAACTTTTCCGTCGGTATGCTGTGGTCATCGACAGCATCCTCCGTCCTGAACATCTTGGCGTGGTGCTGGAAACAAATCTGATCAGGGGACTCTCTCCCGCCAGCCTGTATGCCGCAATCCGACAGGTGGCTAACGGTGCGGCAGCCGACGTGCGGGCCCGCGACACAGTTGTGAAACTAAGTGTGAGCGTGCAGGTGGACTACGCGTGGGGGCGATTCGGTGGCAACGTGTTTCAGGGAATAGACACAGACTTTGCGGACTTCCCTTTTATCCAGGAACTCGGTTTGTCTTCATATCCATTTTTTGCAGGTTTTGCGGAACCTGAGGAAATCCCGAACAACTATTATTCACGCCTGGTTGAAGGACGATCCCTGCCAGTGATGGTCACCGAAGGGGGATGGACATCGGTATCGTTGGATAGCATTATCTCGTCACCGGATAAACAATGGCGGTACATTCTCCGGCAAATGGAAATCCTGAACCAAGCGCGTGCGACGGCGGTCTTTCAACTTACGTTCACTGATCTCGACCTTGTTGCACATCCACCGCCGCCGGGATCCATTCTGCCGTTGTTCGCGCATCTCGGTCTGGTGGACATCAACTTGAATCCCAAGTCCGCCCTTGCGGGGTGGGATGTAGCATTTTCCCGTCAGAGGCGGTAAGCACAAGACGAAGCAGAGTTCAAAACGTCAGACCTGGTGGAGAACGATTACCGTCTTCGTCGGCCCCGCGCTTGAGGACGAAGCACGTTCAGTGCACGAGGGGTTCAGGAAGTTAGAGACCGTCTTGCGATTGTCACGTTCGTTCGCGAGATTGGAACGTTCATCGTTCGATCCGACCAGACTATCGCCGCTGTTTCATGTTTTCAGCACATGTCCTTCCGAAAGTCGAGCTGCATCTCCACCTCGATTGCTCGCTCAGCTACGAAGTGGTCGCCAGGATCGATCCAACAGTGACGAGATCCGATTTCGAACGGGATTTCATTGCGCCTGCCAAGTGCACCAACCTTGCAGACTACCTGACACGTGCGCGCCATGGTATTGCGATGATGCAAACCGAACAGGAACTCCGGTGGGTCACGGCGGACCTGTTCGAGCAGCTCCGCAAGGATAATATCCTCTATGCTGAGATCCGATTTGCGCCCCTCCTTCACACACAGAAAGGCTTGACACCTGAACAGGTGGTCGAGATCATCGATAGTGAGGCTACCCGGGCTAGTATGGCCTCAGGAGTTGAAGCACGCCTGATTCTCTGCACGCTCCGGCACTTCACAAACGAACAAAGCATGGAGACGGTGATGCTCGTCAGACGCTTTCGAGGGAAACTGGTCGCCGCTCTCGACATCGCTGGTGACGAGGCAGGATATCCGGTGAACGCGCATATCCCTGCGTTCCGGCATGCCATGACCAACAATGTGCCGCGGACTGCACATGCCGGTGAGGCTCTCGGCGCGACAAGTGTGTGGGAGACGTTGAAACACTTCCAGCCGACGCGTATTGGCCATGGCGTCCGCAGCATAGAGGATGCGGGACTTATCGAGCATCTGAAGCAGACGCGCATCCACCTCGAGATCTGTCCGACCAGCAATGTACAGACGGATGTTATTGGTGCCATCGGCGACCATCCTGCGAACCGTTTGTATTCAGCCGGAGTTTCGGTCGGGATCAATACTGACGCCCGGACGATTTCCAACGTCACACTTGCGACCGAGTACGAGGTTCTCCACCGACAGTTCGGCTGGTCGACAGAACACTTCCGCACGTGCAACATGAATGCATTGGAAGCGGCGTTCCTACCGGAGAAAACAAAGCGGCAACTTGCAGACCGGTTGCTCCTCGCATACCAAGGACTCGAGGGCTCCGCATCTCATTGAGACGACACTCATTCCGTATGACATCGAACCGCGCCGTACACGCAGTTATCTGGGACTATGACGGGACACTCGTGGATACCCGACAGAAGAACCTGAACGTCACACGTAAGATCGTGAAGAGCATTGCTGGAATCGACCCGATGACGATCCCTGCCCTGCAGACCATCGAACGATACATGCTCGCCAATACGGGCGCACTCAATTGGAGGGATTTCTACTCGAGGGAATTCCACTTGACCGAAGACCAAATTGATGCCGCCGGGAGGGCATGGACCGAGTTTCAACAGCAGGATACAACTCCCACCCCGTTGTTTGATGGGATCAAGGAAGTTATTGAAGCGCTTCGCACATTACCCCATGGAGTAGTCTCTCAAAACTCCAGGATGACCATATCCACCGTGCTTCACGGGTGCGGGCTTCTTCCCTATTTCCGTGCAATCATCGGCTATGAGGAGGTCGACCTGCGGCGCCAGAAGCCCGCCCCGGACGGCATTCTCCTCTGCATCAAGGAACTGATGAACTCGCAAGAAGGGCTCATCATGTACATCGGTGACCATGAAACAGACGCAAAGTGTGCTTCCAATACCGCGGCAGCACTCAGAGCCTCAGGGTCAGGGATTGAGCTGAGAAGCATCGGCATCCTGCATTTACCCGATTCCGATGTTTCGGGTTGGAGCATCAAGCCGGATTACGAAGCGCGATGTGCACAGGACATTGCGAGGATCATCCTTGGCAAGTACCGGAACCCGCACTCCGGTTGAGCGAAACACGGCTTGACAATGTGGTTTGTTTGCGCGATATATGAGCCAAGCCTTCAAGATCGATCAATCTTCCAGAAACCGCTCTTTGTTTTCACGACATACTCTCAGACCTTAGACACGATCATCATAAAAAGAATAAACATTCATCAACCATAACCTCAATCCTTCATCTCCCCCACTACCACAATAGGAGTCACTGTTATGGAAAAACCTGCCACACCTTTAGACAGTCTTTGCAAGACAGTGTTTACGGTATTCTTCACCCTTTGCGTCGTGTCCAGTTCCCTGTACGCGCAGGGTGTCACCACGGCATCCCTGGGCGGTGTTGTTACTTCGGAAAAAGGAGATCCGCTGCCTGTTGCTAACGTTGTTGTTGTCCATGAGCCTACCGGAACGAAATACGGTGCATCATCTCGCGAGACGGGCGCATATAACATTCCAAACATGAAAATCGGTGGCCCGTACACGATTACCGCGTCACTTGTCGGCTACAGAGGCGACAGTAAGCCCGATGTATACCTCAACCTAGGGCAGGAGGTGCGAGTTGATTTCCGCCTTGTCGAAGAAGCAATTCAAGGGCAGGAGGTTATGGTCACCGCGGAAGTCGATCCCGTGCTCAACAGCGGGAGGACCGGTGCGGCAACCTACATTGACCGCGATGCAGCAAGGGAATTGCCGTCAGTCAAACGCAGCACGAGAGATTTGACGCGGCTGGATCCACGAAGTGATGGCAATTTCAGTTTTGGCGGCAGAAACTGGTTGTTCAACAACATCTCTCTCGACGGTTCCTATTTCAACAATCCATTCGGGCTCGATGATCCCGCTCCGGGCGGACAGACGAGTGCAGAACCTGTTCCGTTCGACGCCGTTGATCAAGTTCAGGTTTCTATTGCACCGTTTGACGTACGCGAAGGAGGTTTCACCGGCGCCGGTATTAACACTGTGACAAAAAGCGGCACCAATCAGTACAAAGCGTCGGCCTATAGTTTCTTGAGAAGCGAGAGCTTTCTTGGCAACAAGGTACGGGGATCTGAAGTTATTGCCAACCCCGATCTTTCATTCAATCAGTCGGGTGTTTCGGTAGGCGGCCCGCTTGTTGAAAACAAACTCTTCTTCTTCCTCAACGCCGAGTTGGAGCGGAGAGATGATCCAGGCTCGAATTTTGTTGCCAACCGCGGTCAATCCGGGTCCGGCGTTTCACGTGTCCGCGCATCGGCGCTCGATTCGATTCGTGCGCGCATGATGAGCGCCTATGGATACGATACCGGTCCATACGAAGGATACATCAATGAAACGAACAACGAGAAGTTCATATTGAAGCTTGACTGGAACGCTCACGAGAATCACAACGTCACATTCCGCTACAACTTTTTGAGTGCGCGACGAGACCTGCCGCCGCATCCTTTTGTTCTGAGTTACAACAGCACCGGCCGTGGACCAAACGAAAACAGCCTGCCGTTCCGCAATGCGGGATATCGCATCAATAACAAACTCAACTCGTTTGCACTTGAAGTAAACAGCCGTTTCGAGGGGTTTGCGAACAGGTTCTTTTCCAGCTACAACCGTTTCCGTGACAACCGTGATCCGTTCAGCAAACCATTCCCGACCATTGAAATAGCTGAGGGTGGTGTGACATACACGACACTCGGTCACGAACCGTTCTCGGTACAAAACATTCTGGATCAGGATGTGCTGCAATTGACGAACAACGTCAGTTTCTACAAGGGAAACCATGTTATTACTGTGGGAGCGACGTATGAGAATTTCTCCTTCTTCAATGCCTTCAACATTTTCAAGTATGGAACGATCCTGGGCTTCTTAGGGAGTAGTGCGGGCAACCCGCTGTTTGCCTCTATCGATTCTTTCTTTGTTCATACGAACCCTAGTGATCCTGCAAACTTCTTCGATTTCAACGCCGGTGTTGCCTCGGCTATGAATGTTCCCTTCAAAGGAGAGGATATCAAGGTCGGACAGCTTGCCTTCTACGCGCAGGATGAGTTTCTCGTATCGGATCGGTTCAATCTTACATACGGCGTGCGCGGTGATCTCCCCATGTACACGAATCCGATCGCCAATCCATTTTCTACGGGTCTCACGGCCTTGGATGAGAACGGTAAGTCTGAGAAGGTTGACCAGGCTACGCTTCCCAAGGCGAAACTCTTGTTTTCTCCCCGCGTTGGATTCAATTGGGACATCAATGGGGACCGCTCAACACAAGTGCGAGGCGGAACAGGCATTTTCACCGGACGTGTACCATTCGTCTGGATTGGAAATGTTATCTCCAATCCTGGATCAAATCCGAATCTTCCAGCGCATCTGAGGTCATTCGATGTTAATGCTGCGGACCCCAATTTTAAATGGCCGCAGATCTGGACGACTAATCTTGCAGTCGATCATCAATTACCATGGGGTCTGCTTGGTACACTCGAAGTCTTGTATGGGAAGGATATCAATGCGGTGTTCGTAAGAAATGCGGACCTTAAACCTCCCGTGCGTACACTTCCCGATGGGAGACCGTATTACGGCGGCGGCGGGAACAATGAACTCAATGGCCCCTTCGATGGTGGCATTTATGTGATTGACAATACGAGCGACGGATATAATCTCAACATCGCACTACAACTGAGGAAGCGTTTTGACTTCGGCCTTAATGCGAGCCTCGGCTACGCCTATTTGTTGGCAAAAAACAATATGCAGTCAACGGAAATCGCGAGTGTCTTGTGGCAAGGGAATCCTGTTCAAGGCAATCCCAACAAGCCGGAATTGGGTTTCTCGCAGTTCGGCATACGAAACCGTATCACGGCCAGCGCGACATACAGAATTCCCTGGTCGGAACAATGGGCAACAAGTATCGGTGTATTCGTGGAAGTTGCTGAAGGGAACAGGTTCGCAGGCGCTGGCGGCAATCGCTACTCGTTTACCTACGCAGGAGACGTGAACGGTGATGGACAGGGCGGAAACGATCTGATCTACATTCCACGCAGTCAAAGCGACATTGTCTTCGTCCAAAACGGCAGCGTTACACCTGCTGAGCAATGGACTGCGTTCAATGCGTTCATTGAGCAGGATGATTACTTAACGTCGCATCGGGGACAAATCGCCGAACGCAACGGTGGAATCAATCCTTGGTTCAGCAATGTTGACCTGAAGCTGTTGCAGGACTTCATTGTGCCGCTCGGAGGTAACGCTCACACGTTCCAATTGAGTGTGGACATACTCAACGTACTCAACTTGTTGAACTCCGATTGGGGCGTGCGAAGCGTTGCGGACTCCCGCGCAACTTCACCTCTAAAGGTCTTAACAGATCCCTTTGGCAACGCAGTATTCACCAGTTCGGGCGCACCTCAGTTTACCTTTGATCCGACGATTAAGAAGACCTTTGTCGACGATCCAGGGCTTGATTCGCGCTGGCAGATGCAGATCGGCCTCCGGTATCTCTTGAACTGATCACTATCGTGATTAAAAAAAACGGCGCCCTTTCGTTATTGAAAGGACGCCGTTTTTCTTTTCCCCGGCCTTATCAGTCTCTAGTCAACGCAAGAAGGAGAAGAATCCCCCAAGTTAATACTACCTCAATAGGAGATGTGCGCGACGTTGATGATCTCCGCCTTGTGATCATACTTCTTCAGAAACTCGACGAATTCTGTGTTGAAGTACTGCTGGTGCACCTTCTCATATTTCTTGAGCATCTGACGGACCTTCTTGTCCTGAAACGTGCTTCTAATGTAGTTGAATTGTTCCTTGTCGTCGTAGA
>DASRUE010000099.1:0-4155 GCA_035687895.1 Bacteroidota bacterium
GCCACCTTATCCACCATGGGATTTGAGGTCATCTCTGCACCCGCATCACTTCCGAAACCGGTTATGATGTTGACGACGCCCCGGGGAAGTCCGGCCTCTTTGATGAGCCGCGCCAACTCCATGGCGGTCACGCTGGTTTCCTGTGACGGTTTCAGGACCACTGTGTTGCCTGCCGCCAGTGCGGGGCCCAACTTCCATATGGCCATCTTCAGTGGAAAGTTCCAGGGGATGATCGCCGCAACAACACCAAGTGGCTCGCGCAGGAGGAGATTCTTGCTGAAGCCGGGTCGTGAGACGCCATCCAAAGGATCGTTCAGGTCGGCCAGCGCAAGCTTCGCAAAGCTGCTCATGTTCCTTGCGCTCAGGTAGACGTCCTCTTTTGCCTTCTTCAACGTGGAGCCGGAGTCCAACACCTCCAACTCGGTCAGAAGTCTGGAATTCTCATTGATCTTATCAGAGATTGCTTTGATGAACGCGGAACGTCCTTCCCGGGGCATTGTGGGCCAGGGGCCCTCGTCAAACGCCTTCCGGGCGGCCTGAATTGCCCATTGTGCATCGCTCACGCCGGCGCGAGCGAAGGTAGCGATCGGTGCCTGATTGAACGGATTGATTCCGGTAAACGTCCGCTTGTCTGCAGCGTTAGTGAATTCGTTGTTGATGAAGAGCTGATATTCTCTCATGCGGTGATAACCTGACGATGGAACTGTGGCAATGATTCCCGAGTCGATGAATTACAGGACATGGATTGAAACCCGGACGGTAAGAGGTCTGAAATCGGATGAGTGAAGATATGGAAAATTGGCGAATTACTCAACCTGCAGGCGGGCTATTGTGTGGAGACCCGCGCCCGGAACCTGTGTCATAGAAGGATCTCACACCTTTCTGATTGGAAATCGCCGTGGAAATTTCTATTTTTCAGCCCATCCATTGTTCAGTTCAACCGCCGTGCTCAAGAAAATCCTTTGCCTCCTCGCGTTCCTTGCTCCTGCCGGGCTCCATGGGGGTGATAGCCCGCGTGTTGTGCGCGCTGTCCGCATCTCGACACCACCTAAGATGGATGGCTTTCTCGAGGAAAAGGTCTGGAAGGGGGCAGAGCCAGCGTCGGACTTTATTCAACGGGAGCCGGACGAAGGGAGGCCTGCCTCGGAGTGCACCGAGATCCGGGTGTTGTACGATGACGACGCCCTCTACTTTGGCTGCATGTTCTACGACGCAGAGCCGGAGAAGATCGTTGCCCGACTGACACGGCGGGATAACGAGATCGAATCAGACAACGCCTCAATCCGGATCGATTCGTACCATGACAACCAGACGAATTATGAGTTTACCTTCAACGCGGCGGGAGTGAAGGTGGACATCCTCCAGTACGACGACGCCGACAAGGAGGATGCATCGTGGGATGCGGTATGGGAGCTTGAAACACGCATCCTTCCCAACGGCTGGTCCGCCGAAGTGAAGATTCCGTTTCGTATCCTCCGGTATCAGAAAACAACAGACGCTTCACTCGAGCAGGAATGGGGAATCAACTTCATCCGCACGATCAGCCGGAAACAGGAATCAGCCCGATGGGCATTCACCCCGAAGAGCGAGAGCGGCTTCACATCACGGTTCGGACACGTCCGCGGGCTGCGCGATCTCCCAACACCACGCCAGATCGGGTTTCTCCCATTTGCTATCGCGAGGCAGCGGTTCGAGCCTGCGCAGACTTCACGTGCGAGGGTGAGGGAACTTCGCGGCGACGCCGGGCTCGATTTGAGGTATAGCCTCTCCAACAACTTCACGCTTGACGCGACGTTCAATCCCGACTTTGGCCAGGTGGAAGCAGATCCCGCCGTTCTGAACCTGACGACGTTTGAGACTTTTTACCCGGAGAAACGCCCCTTCTTCATTGAAGGGACACAAGTCCTTCGGTTCACGACATTCGGGGGCACTCTTGGGCCGGGGATTTTTTATTCGCGGCGGATTGGCAGGGCTATCGCATCATCGGAGGTACGCGTACCTCCAGGTGGTACAATTGACGATCTCCCCCAAAGTACCACGATCCTCGGTGCAGCGAAGGTGAACGGAAAAACAAACAGCGGGCTTTCCATTGGCATCCTGCAGGCGTTCACGCAAGAAGAAAAGGCAATGGTGGTGGACAGCAACGGGGCGAAGAACAAACAGGTGGTGGAGCCCTTCGCCCATTTCAACATTATCCGCCTCAAGCAGGACATCCTCTCCAATTCAAATGTGGGGATGATCCTGACCTCGGTGGAGAAGGAAAATCGCCTTCCTGCCATCGTCAACGGATGGGACTGGAACATTAAACTTGATAATAGCACCTATCTCTTCGAAGGGTTTTTCGCCCACACTCATGCATCAAATACATCGCTTGAACGGATCCGGGGATGGGCAGGGCGATTCAATTTTGCGCGAATTGCCGCCGAGCATTGGCTCTGGAGCGTCGGCGGGAGGATCGCGTCACGGGAGTACAATATCAATGATGCAGGATTCTTTTTTCGCCCGGATGGGTGGACCGGACTGGCGCAACTTTCCTACAAAGAAGATCGCCCCGCCACCGTGGCACGTAACTTCAGTATCGGCCTGGTCCTGACCGAGTTCCACAATCTCGACGGCATCAGTCTGCAACGCGAAGCGCGGCTGAACGGTAGCCTCCTCTTCAGCAACTACTGGAGCGCGAGCATGAGTTTCGCATCGGACTTCGGTCTGTACGACGACAGGGAGACGCGCGGGAACGGCCTGTATCGCCGAGCGATGACGTACGCGGCAAATGCGTCTCTCTTTAGCGACAGCAGGGGAGAAGTAACCGGCCGGATCGGTCAGTTGTTTGGGTGGGATAGCAAGCGAAAGTACCAGTCAGCTACGGAGGGAGGACTTACGATAAAGCCTCTCTCCTGGATGGAATGGGATGTCAGTTCACGGTTTGAGATTGTGCGGGATCAGGAAGCATGGGTAAGCAACTTGGCAGGGACGACAGGTGTGCAGAGTATCTTTGGAGACAGGAGCACAGACTCGTTCGACTTCACACTCCGCAGCACGATCACGTTCACTCGCGAGCTAACGCTGCAAGTCTATGGACAGGTTTTCGTTGCCAAAGGGCACTTCGTGGATTTCCGGTCGCTGGTGGCGCCGTCGGAGTTCGTGCCGGTCACCTTCCTGTTTCGCGATTTCAACACCCGTTCACTCAACTCGAACGTCGTCCTCCGATGGGAATACTTCCCCGGCAGCACACTCTTCCTTGTTTGGTCCCAGGCGCGGGATGGGGGTGTGGACGAGTATTTCACATCGCTCGGAACAGACCTCCGCGAGACATTCCGGATTCCACCCGCCAATGTTCTCCTGCTCAAAGTGTCGTACTGGATGAGCTTATAACCCTGTCTGCGGAGCTATCCCTCCCTCTCTTGTTGCAACCTTCATGATGTATGAAGCAGCATCCGGCGTCTTGCATCCTGTTTCACCGTGGTCCACGTCCACCTTCCCGATCCGAGCAGCCACGGCAAGCGCCAGAGCGCGCATCCTCGGATTTCGGAGGCCAATGGCGATGAGGGCGGAGTTCATTGCGTCACGGACGTGGTTCTTGCGGGTATGGATTTTATGCTCGATGGTGTCGAGGTGGGGAACAAAATACGAATCCGGCACTGCGCGTTCCCGAGCCATTCGCGCAAGAACGAGCCATCCGGCCCGTCCAACCCATTCTCCGCTGGCATCGATCCACTTCTCAATTTTATGTTGTGCAAAAGGTGTCCTGCTCACCAGTCCGGCAAACGCATCGGTGATCACGTAGTTGTCCAAGTCCTTTACCCACGCATCGATCTCTTTCCCCGTTGCCGCTGTAGGATCTGCCACCATCGTCGCGAGGACGCGGGCGTCGTGGTTGCCGGTCTTCCAGAGTTGCACGGCAAGCGCATGGTCCACCTTGATCTTCTTTTTCAAACTACCCAACGTCGCGTAGCTCACGCCGAACATCTCTCCATTCACACCGTGGCGTCCGTAGACCTTCCGATGTTGTGCTGTGCCAGCCTTTTTCAACGCAGCAAGTGCTTCCTTGACGGTCATGAGGTCCGTTCCTACTGTTGACGATACAGGATGCCCGGGTCAGGGAAAGCACGCTCATCGTTTGCGTGGGCAATGATGAACTTCTGCAGATCGCGGGTG
>DASRUE010000100.1:0-7600 GCA_035687895.1 Bacteroidota bacterium
TTTCGCAAGCTTTCTTGCCCACTTCTTTCCAGAAAGAAGTGGGAAAAAGAATCCGGGTGTTTCGTTGCCCTTTCTCTTTAGAAGAGTCCCGCTCTGGGGGATTCCTCATGTGCGGGATTCGAAAGGCGGAAAAAGGGGGAAGGAGAACTTTCCGAAATCCCCGCCTGCCTTCATTGGTCAATGAAGGGCGGGCAGGGAATCCCGCAAGCTTGGGTAGTTCAGTCCAATGATCATGCGATTTCAGCACAGCACCAAGAAGCAGTAAACGCTGAAATCGCAAACCCGATTGGGTTACCCACGCCCGCCTGCACTTCGTTCTGGCGGGCAGGCCGCCATCGATTTCGGGGGCGCAGGTTTTGGTTCTGTCTTTTTTTCCGGGCCCTCCGTAATTGCACCGAAAAAGAGCCAGCATCATCCGAGCCCTGCATTACGATTGCGGAAGGATTTCTTTGGTTCTTTCCCGGAAAGAAAGTAGCAACACGGCTGGCAGTTGCGAGGCTTCCTTGGATGTTGCGGGATCAGGATTCTTCAGTCCTCTTGATCAGGACAATAGAGAGATCATCGTGCCGTTGCGCGGTTCCTGCAAAGCCATCAACGCCGGCGACCAGCTGCTCGCCGATCTGTTCAACTGGGAGTCCCGTAAGGGCAACGAGCTGTTCCATGAGCCTCCGCTCGCCGAAGAACTCGCCCGCCAGGTTCTGTTGTTCCGTCACGCCGTCCGAGAAAATACAGAGAAGATCGTCCTTCTGGAGCGTCACCGCAAGGTCCGCATAACGGGATTCGGGCATGATGCCGAGTGCCGGGCCCCCCTTCGGCATCGTCTCTGTTCCGGTGCGTCGCACAATGACCGGCGGAAGGTGTCCGGCATTCAGGAGACGCACGCTCCCTGAATGTGGTTGAAGCTCTGCGTACACCAGCGAAGAAAAGATGCTGCGCAGACTGTCGCGAAAGAAGACACGGTTGAGTTTCTCTCCAAGCTCACTGAGTGACGTCGTATCGTGCAGCAGCGCCCTGAGCGAGGCCTGGAGTTTTGCCATCAGCAAAGCGGCGGGCAGCCCTTTCCCCGCGACATCCCCCAACGCGATGCCTACTCTCTGGTGGTCAATTCTGATGAAGTCGATGAGGTCTCCGCCCACCTCGTTGGCTGATCTCGTAAAGAGCCATGCTCGCCATCCTTTGATGTCCGGTGTTCGCTCGGGCATCAACGCCTGCTGAACAGCCCGTCCCGCCTCAAGCTCCTTGTGGGCCACCAGTTTGTCTTTCAATTCAAGCATCAACACAAAGAGGATGCACACCGGGCCAAGTACACCGGTGTCGTTTTCCACCCGGACTCCGTCTCCGCTGTCATAGGTGACGGTATGCGACGTTACCACCAGGACAATGCCGAGAACGAGAAGGAGGCGCCGGGCAGGGGTGAGCTTTAGGATCATGGATTTGAGCAGCCACCACGCCGTGTACAGTAATCGTTTCAACCACCCCATTTCGTTCAGACGTTTCTTCCGCTGCTCATCCAGCATGAACTCTTTGAGCTCGTTGAATTCGCGTCCAACCGAACTGAAAAAGTCTCCACGAAGGAGGTCGCTCTGTAGCGTCTTAAAAACCTTTGGAGCAGGTTCAGTGTGTGCGCTGCCGTTTGCCATGTCTGTCACCCAACCGTTGCTGAGGAGTTACATGTTCCTCTTGATAGATACGCAGAAGGGGGATCAACTGTTGCTGCGGATTTCCCTGGCGCGCCCGGGGATCCGCAGGCTCCCCGGCAGAAATCGCGAGTGATGCAGAAATTCGCAGCAGGCATCGGGAGGGGCGGAATGAGGCCCTTTGTGGGTTGCACACGGATGTACCATGGTACCAGTCACTTCGCTCAATTTTTCCCTTGACAAAGTCGTTTCGGTATATTAACTTTGCATTACAAAGTACTTTGTATTATAAGGAGACCGGGGCATGAGCGAACTCGACCAGCATCTGCAAAACATCAACGACATCAGAACGATGATGGAGCGTTCATCGAAAATGCTTTCCTTGAGCGGACTCTCAGGTGTGAGTGCGGGCGTGGTTGCAATAGCGGGTGTCCTGTTTGCCCAGTGGGTGCATACACGCGTTCCCCCGGAAGACGTTGTCATGTATATCATCCTGGACGCTCTGGTCGTCCTTGTTCTGGGCGTCGGGATGGCGGCCGTCTTTTCCCTCCGCATGGCCCGGAAGAAGGGTCTCCCTGTCTGGACGCCAACGTCCCGATTTCTCATTGTCGATCTTGCAATTCCTCTCGGGGCGGGAGGCCTGTTCTGTATTGCACTCCTGCAACACGGGAACGTCCCCCTCATTCCGGGGACGATGCTCGTTTTCTACGGCCTAGCACTCATCAACGGAAGCAAGTATGCCTTAAAGGAGATCCGCTACCTCGGCATCACAGAGCTGATGCTCGGGTGTATCGCCATTTTCCTCCCGGGCGAGGGACTTAATATCTGGGCGCTCGGGTTCGGTATGATGCACATTCTCTACGGATCATTGATGTACTTCAGGTATGAGCGGTGAGAGAGATCGTCGCAAAACTGAACAAGGTGTTCGACAACCGCATCCGGCTTGCCGTGATGTCCGCACTGAGCGTGAATGACAGCCTGGACTTTAACTCGATGAAAGAGCTGCTGGATGTCACTGATGGCAACCTCGCATCGCACATTGCCGCCCTGGAAGATGAGGGGTACCTGAAGGTGACAAAGAAGTTCGTCGGCAAAAAGCCGCAGACGACGTATGCACTCACAGTTCCTGGGCGACGGGCATTTACCGAACACATCGACGTCTTAGAACAGCTCATCAAAAAGAGTCAGTAGGGCCGACAATGATCCAGAAAACGAAACGGAACTTATCCGCGTGACCAGAGTAGACAACACAGGAGAACTGTTATGAAACCCTCGTCCTTACACAAGCTCGCACTCGGCAGGGCCATCGCTCTCGAGCCCGCCGGGTTCCTCGTTGTGGCCGGCCCGGCACAATCGCTCCTTGGCTTTCGCCAGCTGAACGATGCGCTGGATGCCCTGTTCGCCAGCCCGACGTTCTCATTTACAGGCATCATCTTCCACCCCGTTATCATCCTCGGCGGGTTGCTTCTTGGCGCCGGCATGAATGCGGTTCCCCTCGTGCATTTCACGTTCGATTCAGAAGAACAAACCTTCATTGCAAAGGTCGTCCTGAAACAACGGTTCTTCAACTTCATGGTAAGCGCGGGGAGCGTGACCCTGCCGGTGACCATCCTGGCATATTCTGTCGGAGAAAACTTCACCATTATGTCACACTAAACCTCCCCGAAAGGAATGACTAGCATGTCAGATACTCTCATCAAACGGTCTGTGTTGTTGCGAATGTTCCTGATCGGCGGACTTACCGTTGCTCTGCTCATCCCGTCTCTTCTCATCATCGGACTTGTCGATGAACGGGAAACCACCCGGGATAGCGCGGTAAGTGAGGTGAGCGACAAGTGGGGGAACGCCCAGACCATTGCAGGGCCAATCCTCACTGTAGTATACCGGGTTCCGAGTTATACAACAAAAGAACGCATTGTCTACACGACCGGGCTCGCGCATTTCCTCCCGGAGAGTCTCGTTGTCTCTGCAACCATCCAGCCTGAAGTCCGGCACAGGGGAATGTACGAGGTCGTTCTTTACTCTTCCCGGATTCAATTCAGAGGAACCTTCGCCGCACCTGCGTTTGCGCAACTTGGGATTCCGGCGGAAGACATCCTCTGGGACAAGGCGTTCCTGACGCTGGGCATCAGCGATTTGAAAGGAGTGAAAGAAGGAATCAGCATTCAGTTCGATGATCAGACACTCGTTGCCGACCCCGGGGTGAATGCCGACGAAGTACTGACAACCGGCATCAATGTGCACCCGAAGGTGTCCCCATCTGCGAAAGCGTATGCATTTTCCGCCTCACTGGACCTCAACGGCAGCGGACAACTGATGTTTGTCCCCGTCGGAAAAGAAACACGGGTTACGGTTGCCTCACCCTGGGGGAACCCGAGCTTCATCGGGAACACGTTGCCTGTGCGCAGAGTTGTAAGTGAGGGAACCTTCGCGGCCGACTGGAAAGTCCTGCATCTCAATAGGAACTTCCCGCAACAATGGGCAGGAAAACAATTTGATATCAGTCAGGCTTCCTTCGGCGTAAAACTCCTTCTGCCTGTCGATGAATATCAGAAGACTACCCGCGCCGCAAAGTACGCGATCATGTTCATCGTGTTTACGTTTCTCGCATTTTTTCTGACGGAGATCCTGAACAAGAAAGTGATTCACCCGATCCAGTACGCCCTGATCGGTTTCGCGTTGTTGCTGTTCTACGTCCTTCTCCTTTCGATCTCAGAACAAATGGCATTCAACTACGCGTACGTCATTTCAAGTGCCGGCATCATTCTCCTTGTTGGCGGGTATACCCGGAGCGTCCTTACGAGTAACGTAGCCGCCCTCGCCATTGCAGGAATCATGATCCTCCTCTATGGATTCATGTACGTGCTGTTGCAGCTCGAGGACTACGCTCTTCTGCTCGGAAGCGTTGGCCTGTTCCTGATTCTTGCTCTCGTGATGTACCTGACGAGAAGAATCGATTGGTTTGCCATTGGGGCGAAGCAGGAGGGCGTGTAGTGGCACAGTGAAGAAAAGCAGGTGTCCGGGGCGCCTCTCATTAATACACAATGTGTCCCCGGGCGCTGGGAGTCCATTGAAACACAAAACCCCGACAGGCATCCGGTCGGGGCTGGAACGAGGTTCTTCTGTGGCTTGCACACCTACCGCAACACCGCATCAATCTCGTTTCTTTCGTTGGCTATTGCCTCACCTTGAGTCGCAAACCATTTCGGGATCGCCTTCGGTTTGCCGGTGCCATTGGTGCAGGAGTACGTGGTCCCTTGTCCGATGTTCTCGGACAACACGCTGATCTCGATTCCCCGGTGTGTTGCCTTCGTTGTCGTTGTTTTTATCATGGGCTCACTCCTTCGCGCTTGTTATTCTCCATAGGCCGATCATTTCAAACATTCGGGGTGGATGCAATGTGTGCCCACCTTGTTTTCTAGTAACGTCGTCCTCCGCGACCACCGCCGCCGTATCCTCCACCCCCGCCTTTGTGTCCGCCTCCTCCGTATCCACCGCCAGTCCGCCGACCGCCGCTCTCGGATTTCGGACGGGCTTCGTTGACGGTAAGCGCCTGGCCCATGAAGTCCTTCCCGTTTAGCGCTTCGATGGCTGCCTCGCCCTCGGACTTCTTTGACATCTCTACAAAACCAAAACCCTTTGACTCCCCGCTGAACTTGTCCTTGATGACGTTGACAGCCATGATCTTCCCGAATGATTCGAAGAGCGGGCGCAAGTCATCCTCTTTTGCCTGACGCGGCAGATTCCCAACGTAAATATTCATCCGGGTTCTCCTTTCATGAGAACTGTGATCGTATGTGTGACCCACGTGAGCCCACAAAGAATGGCTCCTTGCCATTGCACGCCACCCGGTTGAGGAAGCTGCCAGCACGAGGTGTGGGGATGGTCCTACAATAAGATACAAAGAAAAGGAGCGAGAAACCCAACTACTTGCTGATTGTCTGACAAAGTCTTCATGAATCATGAACTGCATTGCTGGAGAGCGGCAGAAATAATTCAATTGTTGTATCTTGTTCAGGAGCCCGTCCACCATCAAACCCCTCGCACATGAACTCGATATGCACACCTTGTCAGAAGACTCGTACATCTGTACGAATGGCCTTACTCTGCTTGCTTACCACCCTGGCCGGGACAAGCGGCGCCGGGAAGGAAACAATGGGGTCGTATGCACATCATCATTTCGACGGTCGGAGCATTGTCTTTTCCACATCAAGCGGTCAGAGACTCCGTGTTACTCCTTATGGAGATCAAATCGTTCGAATACAGGCTGTTCGCCCGAAGGAAGAGTTCTTCCCGGATGACCATTATGAGATGGTGGAATCACATCAGTGGGATGGTTCGTTCCGTCCGTCCGATCGGGGGACATTCTTCCTTCTTGAAACCCGCGCTGATAACGGACTCGTCCTGCATGTGAACAAAAATCCTATGCGTATTCTGTATGTCCACCGCGGGGAAAAAGCCCCCACGCTACAAGAAAGTGACGGGATCTGGTGGGAAGGAAGTACTGTACACACATCGTTCATGTACCACCCACAAGAACACTTCACAGGCCTGGGACACGGATACTTTGGGCGGTCGGACCGGCTTGATCTCAAGGGAGAAGTCGTGCAGCGCAACTACGGCACGGCGCATGGTCAACAGGCTCCGCTCATCGTCCCCTTTTATCTTTCCAGCAATGGCTATGGCATTTTCCTGAACAGCATGTTTCCGAACTCCTTCAGCTTCGGCAAGGGCGGAGTGTATGAGTTTAGCATCGACGGCGACAGCCGGATGGACTATTTCTTCATTCGGGGACCCGATCTCGTGCAGGTGATCGATCGCTACACGCAACTGACAGGAAGGCCCCGCTTCCCTCCCATGGCAATGTTCGGGCTTGCTCTCTCGGACAAGGGGCACGACCACACATCGGCAACGCCATCGGACGAGATGTGGTGGAAGCAGAAGATCAGCGAACACAGAAGCGCAGGCTTCCCGATTGATCATGTGGTGAATGACAACCGGTGGCGCGCGGGTGGGGGCAAGCGCTGCGAGTCGTACCTTGCATGGGACTCGACCCGTTATCCCGATCCGGCGGAGTATGAACAATGGGTGCAAGCAAACGGTCTTGTGGTCACGCTTGACTTCAACCGGTGTATCGCCAGCCGGAGTGACGGATGGAAGCCCTCGTTCAACATTCCCGATGCGGACAGTATCGAATTTGGGCACAGCGCTCCTGACTTCACAAGAAAGGAAGTGAGAGAATGGTTTTGGAACCTGTTCTGGTGCAAGTCGCTCAACCCTGAACTACGTTACCCCGGGGACGCGCTCTGGATCGATGAGTTTGATGAGATGGGGAAGGCGCCGCCGTCGATGGTCCTTGGGAATGGACGACGCTGGTTGGAAATGAGGAACTACTGGTTTTTTCTGATGGCGAAGGCGTTGGTGCAGGAAGGATGGGACGTCAGCATCGGGCCGACGAAGAGACCTTTTGTATGGGTGAGAGGAATGACGGCCGGCGCGCAGCGATACGCAACACTCTGGAGTGGTGATATCAGACCCAGTTATGATGACATGAAAACCCAGATACGAGGCATGCAACTGGCCGGTCTTTCCGGATTCCCGTTCTGGGGACATGATGCCGGCGGGTTCCATGGCTGGGAAAGCGGCAAGGGCCCGGATGACACCATGTACCGACAATGGTCGATGGCATTCGGATGCTTCACCCCCTTCTGGAAGCCCCACGGTATGGGACAATCGCGCTGGCCCCTCGATCGGTCCATCAAGGCACAACAGGATGCAAAGAAGTACAGCGAGCTGCGCTACACACTTATGCCTTACATCTACACCTATGTGCATCGGGCGTTCGAGGCCGGCATCCCAATCGCAAGAGCGATGATCATCGAACATCAGGGTGATTCGCTCGCATGGGAGCACGACCTGCAATATATGTGGGGACGCGAAATGCTCGTCGCTCCCAACTGTTC
>DASRUE010000101.1:0-4965 GCA_035687895.1 Bacteroidota bacterium
CAGCGCTGCGATCCGGATATCATTCTCACCGAATACGGTGATGCGATTCTGCTGCCGATGCTGACCAGCATCGCCGCACAGCGGAACATCCCGCTTCTGTTGAACCGTGATCCTTCGGCAGGGTACATCGTCACCAGAGAATCCAGCTACTTCCAGTATGGCAGGATCGTGCATAAGGATGGGGCGTTCGAGCTGGCGGGACGGTGGCATCTCGATATTGAAAACTCGTTCATGATGGGGGAGTCGAGTCTTGACGGTGTGGTGGAAATTGCGCGACTGACACAGCTTCCGATACAGCACCAGTCACGCTCAACGATTGGAACATGTCTTTCGTCCATGCAGCTCTCGTGGGCAATCAGGAACAACTACCTGATTCCTGCCAAGAAACGCGAGCCGGAGGATTTCAAATCGGCGGCGACGTTGTTGCTGGCAGACCGGGGCGGACTCATCTTCCAGCCGAAGATGGGGTACCATGAACAGGTGGCGGAGCTGGATTTCGTCTCGATGTATCCGACAATCATGGTCGAGCACAACGTTTCGCCGGAGACGGTGAACTGCCGGTGTTGCACACAGGAACAAGCCGGCGAAATTGTGCCGGAGCTTGAGTACAGAATCTGCAATAAACGTGAAGGCATTGTACCGGCAACACTCCGGCCCGTGGTGCGGAAGCGGAAGAAGTACAAGCGGCTCAAAAAGCAGCTCAAAAAGGCAGGCGACCTGAAGTGGGTGATGTATGACCACCGCCAGAACGCGCTGAAATGGATGCTGGTGACATGCTTTGGGTACCTCGGTTATAAGAACGCACGCTTTGGGCGCATCGAGGCACATGAGTCGGTGAATGCGTACTCACGTGATGCCATCCTCAAGGCAAAGGAGATGGCAGAAGAGAGAGGCTATGAGTTCATCCACGCCATCGTAGACTGCATGTGGATCAAGAGGAAGGGAGCAACGGAAGCAGATTACGAGCAGCTTGCCGTGGAGGTGGGCAAGGCAACCGGCATCGACCTTTCACTCGAAGGCATCTACAACTGGATACTTTTTCCCGCCAGCAAGATGGACCCGAAACTCCCGACGGCGAACAGGTACGTGGGCTACTACGAGGACAGGGAGATCAAGATTCGCGGCATTGAAGTGCGGCGGCGGGATACGCCGGTGTTCATCAAGCGAATGCAGGGGAAGATGCTGGAGGTATTTCAGCCGGCGGGCAACGTGAAGGAAGTGGAAGCACTTGTGCCGCAAGCGCTGGAGAAGGCAAAGGAGTTCATCGATCTCCTCCGTTCCGGCAAAGCCGATCCGCTGGAGCTGGTGATCCGGCGGCACATTTCGCAGGAGGCCGACCAGTACAAGAACCGCAGCGCCAGCGCCGAGGTGACCAAGGCGCTTGACGAAGCCGGCGTCACGCTCGCTCCGGGTGAGTCGATAGAGTACATCCTCGTCGATGCGACAGGCAAGAGGAAGCCACAGAAGGCCATCCCCCTCGCGCTCTACTCATTCGACGAGGGCTACGATATTGAAAAGTACACGGAGATGGCGCTGAAGACAGTAGAAACGCTGCTGTTGCAGTGGGGGTGGGATGTGGAGAGACTGAAGGAAAGATTTGGGTTGAATGGGAAAAGGAAGAGCAAAAAAGCCACGCACGCTGCCCGTAAGACTGTTGCTCTTACATTGCCCTTTGACTAATTTGAGACACCGAATTACACTATTCGGGCAATAGTTTAATTAGCACGACAAAGGAGAGTGACGACAACAGCAGTTGAAGAAGACACCGAGAGCGGGTTCTTTTCTGGCAAACGACCTTGGTCAAAAATCAAAGACCGAATACTGGGGCACTACATGGCACCCTATCTTAAGAAGGTTGCCATGCTGAAAAAATCCATATTATTGGTTGACGGGTTTGCTGGACCGGGCACGTTTGAAGACGGGACCTCAGGGTCACCGCTGATTATGTGCGAACAGGCCGAACACAATGTCGCCGACAACTACGTTGCTGTTTTTGTCAACAAAGAGAAAAAACATCATAACACTCTAGAGCAAACCCTCGCCGAATACATAAAAAAAGGAGCCGCGTTTCCAATTCTTGGCAAAGCACAGGATCTTCTAAAACAGATTCAATCGATTGCGGAGGACGCAACCCTCTTTGTTTACATAGACCCATTTGGGCTTAAGGGTTGTGAATTCGACACGGTGGCTTCGATCTTAGGCCGAGGTCAATCTCTAAGTACAGAAATCTTAGTGAACATTAGCATGCCGACGCTTCATCGATTGTCAGCACACGATGCGGTTGCGCAAGGCCGAGGAGAATCTCAACAAGTCAAATGGCGTCACGCGCTCTTGACAAGGGTTCTCGGTGGCGACTATTGGAAGGAACCAATGCTTAACAACGAACTAAGTCCATCTCAGAAGGAAGAGTTGGTGATGGAGCAATACCTTAATAAGTTAAGGGGGTTACTTCCATATGCTGGCTCTTGCCCAGTAAGAGAAACAAAAACTTCCCGGGTAAAATACTATGTCACTTTTTGTTCTCGTCATCCTGACGCGATGGTTCTGATGAATGATATAATGCTTGATGCGTATAATGCATACATGTACGAACGCGAAAAAGAGAGTATCCCTCTCTTTGCTGAAACTATGCCAGACTGGAAGGATTTGCATGGCAAGGACGTACATCTAGAACTGAAGGAAAAGATTGATAAGCTTATTTCTTCCCAACCGGGATTCACAAGGCCAAGGTTTTGGGAGACGATAGTTAATACCGACTTCATGAAGTATCGAAGAAGTGAGCTCAATAAGGCAATCGATGAATTGATGGATGAAGGTAAGGTTGATTCACCAACGCAAAGGCGTACGAAGAGACTCAATGAGACATGCATATTGATTCCTAAAGGGAGCAAAAACCCATGAGCCATTCATCCCACATCGAATGGACCGACTCCACATGGAACCCCGTCACCGGCTGCACGAAGATCAGTCCGGGCTGCAAGCACTGCTACGCCGAGACGTTTGCCGAGCGGTTCCGGGGCGTGCCCGGTCATCCATATGAACAAGGATTTGACCTGAAGCTCTGGCCCGAACGACTGGAGATGCCGATCAGGCGGAAAGAGCCCAAGATGATATTCGTGAACTCCATGTCCGACCTCTTCCACGAGAAAGTGCCGGACGAGTACATCCAACGAGTCTTCGACGTGATGATCAAGGCCGACCACCACATCTTCCAGTTACTCACGAAGCGTTCAGAGAGGCTGATGAAATGGACGAGGGAGAACTATCGGATGGTGAACGAGAAAGTCAATGGTCGGCCGTTGCTGCCGAAGCATATCTGGCTCGGCGTTTCAGTCGAGAACCAGAAGTACACCACAAGGATCAGGCATCTGCAACAGGTGCCCGCACGTGTCCGGTTTCTTTCCATCGAGCCGTTACTTGGTCCGGTTGAACTCAATGTTTCCATGCTGCGAGGAATTCACTGGGTGATCGTTGGCGGCGAGAGCGGGCACAAGGCTCGACCCATGAACCCTGAATGGGCAATTGATGTGCAACGAGCATGCAAGCGAAGCAACGTCGCCTTCTTTTTCAAACAGTGGGGCGCGCACAATGCGGAAGGAGAGCGGGTAGGGAAGAAGATGGCAGGAAGAATCCTGAAAGGCAGGGAATGGAATGAAATGCCTGCAGTAATTGCTGCATAACCAACACACATTGAACAACTCAGGTCTTCAATATGCCATACGATGAAAAACTCGCAGCGCGCGTTCGGCGTGGTCTTACCGGACGTCGCAAAGTGGAAGAAAAGAAAATGATGGGTGGCCTGACATTCATGGTCAATGGGAAGATGTGCGTCGGGATTCTGAACGATGACCTGATGGCCCGCATTGATCCGGCAATCCACGACGAGGCCTTACAGAAGAAGGGATGCAGGGAGATGGATTTTACAGGTCGACCGATGAGAGGGTTCGTGTTTGTTGGTCCTGAAGGGACAAAAAGAGGTCTCGACTACTGGATCAAAATGGCATTGGACTTCAACGCCAGGGCGAAGCCTTCAAGAAAGAGAAAAGAGAAGTCGTCCACGCGATCGAGTGCTCACTAGCTCAAGCCCATGAACATCGGCAAAACCCTCTACGTCCATACACGAAGAGCATGGCGTTCTTGGCTGGCCGGGCACCACTGGACAGAAAAGGAAATCTGGCTCGTGTATTACAAGAAGAACTCCGGCAAGCCGCGGATTCCGTACAATGATGCCGTTGAAGAGGCCCTTTGTTATGGTTGGATCGACAGCATCCTCAAACCAATTGACAAGGACAAATATGCTCAACGGTTCACGCCGCGCAAGCCCGGAGCGCAATGGTCTGCCATGAATATCGAACGGCTTCGCCGTCTCATACGCAAGCGCAAAATGACACGGGCGGGTTTGAAAGCGGCAGCAAGTGTTCTCGATCCGATCCGGGCCAAACCAACCAAGCGCGAGTCCTCAAAAGCAAAATTTCCCACCGACATTCTCAAGCAACTCCAGAAAGACCCGGCGACCTGGAAGAACTTCACACACTTCCCTGCATCGTATAAAAGAATCCGGATTGGCTGGATTGATGCCTCCCGCCACCGCCCGGAAGTGTTCACGCAACGGTTGCGGTACTTTCTGAAGATGACCAGGCAAAATAAGCGGTTCGGCATGGTGCAATGAGGGCGCTCTTCTCTGCGTATGAGGGCGGGATTATTGGTCTGACCTGACCAGGGCATAATGATTCGTCTCTCGTGAAGTGGCTCAGACATTTACCCGGATCGTCGGTGATGAAGGAAGGGTATGCTGGAAGCGGTGTGACTACGGTGCGATTTTCTTCAGCACCTTCCTGGCGCACGACCGAAACCCCGCACTGGCGTACGGCAACTGCTGTTCAATAATCAACTGGAGCTCCCTTTTCATGCCGGGCTCCTTCCGTGCAATGTTGCCGAGAACGATCATGGAGAAGGCTTTCACTG
>DASRUE010000102.1:0-8589 GCA_035687895.1 Bacteroidota bacterium
GCGATAGCCATCTACCATGCGGCGCTTGCTCTGAAGCCCGACTATCCGGAGCCATGGTATAACATGGGAATCGCGTATGAGGCGAAGGGAGACGCAAGAAAAGCAGAGGAAATGTACCTGAGAGCCATCATCACCAAGAGAGACTATCTGGATGCGTACGTCAACCTGGGAAACCTCTACGTCCAAACCAGCCGCGTGGATACTGCGCTTGCCATTTACGCACGGGCAGCCCGCATCGATCCTGTCGATGCCGACGTCTACTACAATATGGGCTTTGCCTACTACATGCGGGGGGACCACGAGCAGGCATTGACGTTATTTCTGAAGACCATTCAGCTCGACCCCGCGTACTCGAACGCCTATTTTAATGCCGGCGTGATTCTTGGTCAGGAGGGGAAAATGGAGGAGGCATTTGATGCGTTACGGAAGGCGGCACGACTGGGACATCGAGAGGCGAGGAAGTTCCTGGAACAAAAAGGGGAGCGCTGGTGAGGACAGCCTGTTGGCAGAATTTCTAGGGGCGGTCAGAAATGGTAATGGTAGGCATCAGTGATGGAGAGAACACCTGCAATTGATCCCGCCCGATGCGCGCAACTTCTTCCCGCGCGGAATCGATTGCATCGAGAAGACTCTTAACGTCGACCCCAAGGAATATGGTGGGAAAGAGTCCCAGCTTTTCTTCCGCCTTTTCAAAGTTCCGCATCATCCCGTTGTAGCGCAGCGGCACCGTCAACAAGTGGTATGCTGCGGCAAGCTGGATGATGCCCTGGAAGAATATCCGGCTCTCGGATGAGCTTCGCTTCCACACCTGCTCCCATGCTTCGTGCGCATGCCAGAACTTTCTTTCGTTGAACAGTTGCCAACCGTGTACGTAGTTCCCCCAATCCTCATCGTCAAGGAGTGGCTCCGCCAGCAGCGAAGGGTCGATTTCGTGGACAGATTTCTTGGGAATCATGTGGTGGATCTTCGTCCCTTCACTTTGTCATATACCTGCCGCTCTCCCAGCGCCACCGGGAGCTGATGGGCCTCTGCCTTCTCCCGGTGTCCGGCCGCAAGAATGACAAACTCCCGCGCCCCTTTATGTGTGTATACCTCGGCTACCGGATGTCGCATACACTCCACGATTTTCTCCGCAACGGCTTCCGGCGGCAGGAGGCCCTCAATCGGCGGAAGGGACACGCCTCGTTGCGCGGCAATCTTCTTGATGATAGGTCCCGACTCCGAAAACAGGGGCAGCATGGAGCCCCCCTCGGTAACGTTTGCCCAATCGGTAAGCACTCCTGCCGGACACACAACGCTTGCGTGAATACCTGTTTCAGCCAGCTCCTGCCGGAGTGCATGAGTGAACCCGACACACGCATGTTTTGCAGCAACGTAAGCACTATTATATGGGTAACCGAGCTTTCCGGCCATGCTCGCGATGTTGATGATATGGCCGCTTCCCTGTCGCTTCATGTATCGGAGCGCAGGACGCGTTGTGTACCAGAGCGAGAAAACGTTCACTGAAAACGTGTTTGCGATCGTCTTGTCGGTCGTATCTTCGACACTCGCGAAGTGGCCGCGCCCCGCGTTGTTGATCAGAAAGTCGATCCGTCCATTCTCCCGTACTGTCCGATGAATCAGCTCTTCCGCCTCCTCCTTGTTGGTGACGTCACATCGAATAGCGAGGTGGTGCCCCGGGCGGGCAGAAGAAGCGACCTCCTGGAGCCTGTCGATTCGGCGGGCAGCAAGAACGAGCCTGGCCCCCTTGGCGGCAAGCAAACGTGCAAGTGCTGCCCCGATTCCCGACGAAGCGCCGGTGATGACTGCGACTTTTCCTTCGAACATTCTCTCCTTCCAGAGTTATTGGCGGTGGGGGGCTGAGACCCCTGATTCAGGGTCAAGGGGAAATTCGGCACCGGCGGTGGCGGAAGAAAGTGCCCATGTTTGACCGACGCTGTCGAGAACAATGCGGTCAGGTTGCGACGCTGCGGCAACCTTCAGCCGCTGCATCGGCTCGAGTGTAGCCTCTTCACTTTGGATGAACGTCCGCCAGTGAATGGGCAGCATATAATACGCACCCATGTGGTCTGTCATCGCGAGCGCCTGCTCGGGGTTGGCATGATTATGAATCCAGGGATCGTAGGCACCGATCGGCATGATGGCAAGGTCGATAGTGGTCGCGCGTGCGGAAAGCGATTTGAACATCTCGTGGTAGGCTGTATCACCACCGAAAACGAACGAGTGGCCGTTCTTCATAACAAGGTATGCGTTAAAGCTTCGCCCTTCATGGTAACCCCTCGATCGGTCTTTTTCCCACGGATACCGCCAGCCAAAGTGTTTTACTTCAAACGCCTCTATTCTAACATCGCCGATCTGCGTCCATTCTCCCCAATCAAGCTCATAGATTTCCTGAAAACCAAAGTCGTCAATCACATCCACGGTATTCTTTGCCATCACCAACGGAGTGGTGCGGGGGAATCTCCGGAGGGATGGTGTGTCGAGATGGTCCATGTGTGCGTGGGAGACAAGGACGATATCGATAGGTGGAAGTTCATCGAATGTCAGCGCGGGGTGAACAAGTCGTTTCGGCCCGATTGTGAAGAGGTCCGCCACGTTGAGTCCGACGCGGGGGGAGAAGACCGGGTCGGTAAGGATACGCGTTCCAAAAAAGTTGATCAGCACGGTAGCGTGCCCGATCCAGGCCGCGGTGATAGTAGTATCATCCCAGAGAGAGGGATCCGGTTTAAAGTGTGGAGTTTCCGGCTCTTCGTCGTTGGCGATCATCTCCCAGCGAGTTCGGCGCCGGAACGTTTCCTGTCCAAACAATCGAGACAGGGTAACGAAGCTCAATCCTATCGTCGTAAGAAACGTCCGTCGGGTTGGCATACTATTTCAATGAACGAAGTTGATATTTGCGGTCAAGTTCTAGGCTGCTGTATGAACACCATCAACCGGACGATGATTCCCGCCATCATGCCGATTCTGAGAGCCAATCGTTGCCTGCCGCTTTTCCCGCCGTTACACCGGTCGAAAAGGCTGCCTGCAGGTTGTAACCACCCACCGGGCCCGCAATGTCCAAAACTTCACCGCAGATGTATAATCCGCGGATTTTGCGCGATCGCATGGAGCGCGGGTCGATTTCGTCGAGCGAGACACCACCCGCTGTTACTTCACCTCGTTCAATATCGATACGTGATACCGTTCCAAGACTCCATGATTTTAGGATTCGAACAATTGATCGGCGTTCGTCGCGGGTGAGAACATGCCCTCGCTTTGTCGAATCAACGCGCGCCTCTTGCAATAGGCGGGGAACAATTCTGTTGGGGAGCCAGGCTTCAAGAATAGAAATAATCATCTTTCCCCGTTGAGCCAAGACTACCTGGTTGATTCTCTCGTCGACTTCCTGAAAGTCCATTGTGGGGAAAAAGTCGAAGCGCAACTCTACCGATCCGTGGTTCATAGCCTCTGCTGCCGAACGACTTAACTCCAGCGCGGCCGGGCCGGAAATGCCTTCATGAGTGAACAGGATATCATCTCTCCATTCCGTCAGCTTGCTACGGTTGCTGTATACGGAAAGGCAACCATCCCGTAAGGCAACCCCCTTCCAATCTAAAGGAAGTCGTGGTGACACAGTGATGGGAGCGAGGGCTGCACGGACTGGTACGATGGTATGTCCTGTTGCAGCAGCCCATGCAAAGCCATCTCCCGTCGTTCCAGTTTTCGGATACGACGCCCCCCCCGTCGCAAGGACCAGATGACGTGTTTGGATGTTCTCCCTTCCAATCACAACACCGGAGATCTGATGGTCAGAAACATTGAGAGATTCGACTCGCGCGCACAGTCCAATCTTGACACCCGAACGTTGGAGTTCAGCAGACAACGCAGTAACAACGTCATCCGCCCTCCCGCTGACGGGAAAAACTCTTCCGTTGTCCCGTGTGTATGTCTTCACCCCCCCATTCTCAATCATCGTGACAATTTCAACAGGGGAAAACTCATAGAGTGATGGCTTCAGGAATCTCGCCTCACGGCGCTCGAAGGCGGTAAGAATTTCTTCTGCTGATCCCGAGTGAGTGATGTTGCATTTGCCACCTCCGGATATCAGGAGTTTGATACCGAGCTTTTTGTTCCGTTCAAGAAGGAGGACCCGCGCACCGAGTGAAGCAGCCTTCCACGCAGCCAACATCCCTGCAGCCCCGCCGCCCACAACAACGAGAGGAAACCGAACTAACATGCAGCAAAGTAAAGAGTTTTTCACAAAAGAGCTATAGAACTGCAAGGGGGGTTCTTTTTGATTGGTTTCCCACGGTTGCTGACATCCGCTGAAACTGGGTCAGCCAAACCCACAATCGGGTTCATCGACATTTAAGGCTGTCCAAGGGTTAGACAGGTCCAAACAAGCAAGAATCCTCAAAAAGCGGACTTCTTGTCGTGTATTTTTGACCATGCCGGCAATGGGTCGAAAACTGCCAGCGATAGTAATCTTTTGCGACTACGCTTGACATCGAGCCATGAATCTGTTATCTTCCTCACAGCAACGATGTGTTCTTGCGTGCACTACGTAGCTGAAATCACAAAAGGTGTCACGGGGGAGAAGAAAGACATGAAAGTCTCAGGTAGTCACCGAGAGCCTCGATATGGCAAAAGGACAAGTGGAGATTGGACGCAGGGAGCAAACGTCACAGATCTAATCCGAACCGCTGAGAAGCACATCGCTGCAAGAAAATACTCGTTTGCGCTGGAGCAGTTGATGGCTGCACAGCAGATCGAACCGCGTAACAGCTATATCCAGG
Organism: Bacteroidota bacterium; assembly: GCA_035687895.1. Taxonomy (GTDB): domain Bacteria; phylum Bacteroidota; class Ignavibacteria; order UBA10030; family UBA6906; genus JAERML01. Next base: position 4,776 of record DASRUE010000102.1, read on the forward strand.
CGATCATCTACCGTATCCAGAACCTTCAGAATGGAGGTGCCATGGAGAGCGGAAAACTTGAAGTGACAGTTGGCTCTGAGTTTCTCAACGGTATCAAAGGACTTGAGGACGACAGTTCAATCATACCGAAGGATGTTCAGGCCCGTGTAAGGCAACTTACAAATCTTGCCAATAACTATCTGGAAAAAGGATCTTTCGACTTTGCTTTTGAGTCACTTATGAAAGCGTATCTTCTCGACCCAACAAGTCCCTACGTTCTTGCTTGCGAAAAGGTGGTTCTTCCCGTGTGGGAAAATGTTCGCGCCAACAAGCAACAGTCGAACTCCGATGGTGGGTTCGTTTCGCTCACATTGAATACAGAAAGGACAACCATGGCAGCCATCAAGAACGATGGATCGGGCCCAAATAATGCAACAGGTGTCCCGGGGTCCGGTCATTCCGGATTGAGTCAGGACCAACGATTGGAAATGTTGAAGCAACAAAAAGAACTCGAACGAAGAGAACGCGAACGCGCGCTGTGGCAGGAAGCTTCCAAACCGCCAAGGATCTTTGGTGAAGAGGATTTCCAAGGCACGGCTGGCGATACGACCTCCGAATCGCCAAAGCCTGTCAGCGGGCTCTTCTCCAAGCTGAAGCTCGGCAAGTTTCTCGGATAGAGTCCACCGGGAGACTACATTGTCGGATGTCTTCGGTGGAAGACATCCGTGGGCGCGTCAGAGGTTCGACGCCGTCCACACAGCTCACAACACCTCCGCTATACTGATGCAACATCATGTTGCATCCCCCGTATTCGAACATGAACCACCCGTTGTGCGCGGCGGCCAGTTACCTTCCTACACATACATCATGCGACCTTCATTGGTTTGGATTGCAGTTACAATGCTTGCCACTGAGGGCGTCCACGCCACTGAGCTTTTTCTATTGACAGGGGTCATTCGAGAGAAGGTATCCGAAGAACCAGTTGCTGCAGCGAACATCCGCATAGCGGGCACCTCCCGTGGAACGATCGCCAATGCCGATGGGTCTTACCGGATGAGACTCGAAGCAAACACGTATTCTGTAATCGTCAGTAGCCTGGGCTACCACGCAGACACCCTGAGAATACGTCTCGTCTCAGATACGGTGTGCGATTTTTCACTTGAACCCTCTGCTATCATTCTACCTGAGATCCTCGTTACATCAGAGGACCCCGCCATTGAGATCATTCGACGCGCAATTGCACAGAAGCGAATCTGGGCGATACGACTTCACACATACGAGATGGACGCGTTTACGCGACAAACGCTTTTCCGTGACACTTTAATTGCCAGCATCTCCGAGTCGTTTACCAAGGGATACTGGCAACAGGGAGATACGCTGCGGGAAATCATCCTTCAACGAAGACAAACGGCAAATGTCGCATCAGAATTCAACGTTGCCTCGGTGGGAAGGCTGCTGAATTTCAACGATGATGAAATTCGATTCCTTGGTTACTCGTTCGTCGGACCAACAGCCGAGAATGCACTCGACTACTACGACTACAAACTGTTGCGGACCCGGTCCAGCTATGGAAAAGAAGTATATGACATTCAGATGATCCCGCGGACGAGAACTGTACCGCTGTTTCATGGAACCGTGAGTATTGCCAACATCAGTTACGCGCTTATGGGCATCGATGTACAGCCAAATGACGCGTTTCAGATTCCCTTCATCAAGGAAAAGAAGTTGCGCTATCGCCAGCAGTTCGGCCTTTTCGATGAGGTTTTTTGGCTTCCAGCCGACATTCACATTGATGGAACGTTCACACTTGGCATCATCGGGTTTTCGTTCCCGCGGATTGCATTCTCACAAACATCCGTTATATCAAACTATAGCATCAACACTGCCATTCCGGACAGCATCTTCCGGAAGTCAAGGGTAGTGGTGGATAGCTCCGCGACCACTTTCGATTCAACGTTCTGGGCAGAAAACGAGATCCTTCCGCTGAGCATGGAGGAACAAAACGCCTACCAGACCATCGATAGCTCGCAGACGCTCGATGTGCAGTTTCGACCAGGAGGGATAGCGGCCACGCTGGGCAGCAATGGAGACGGGGCAGCCTTTGCTGCTCTGGAATACCTAGACCTTTCGTTTAACCGCGTGGAGGGATTTCATCTGGGACTCCATGCGGACTTTGATAAACTCACAGATCTTGCAAAACTTGAAGCAGGAATTGCGTACGGAACAGCGAGTTCGGTCACAACGTACTCGCTCGGCGCAACTTTCTATCCTTTGTCTGGCCATCGTTTTGGGATCGGTGGAGAAGTCTATCGAAACATCATTGCTCAGCAAGGACGGGAGTATTATGGGAAGACCTTCAATTCGTTAACGGCTCTTTTCGACAAGAACGACTACTACGATTATTATCGCTCTGATGGATGGCGAGTATTTGTCGCCTTCACACAGCATCGCGCACTTAACGCTGAGCTTTCATTTGTGAGTGAGTGGCAGAAGTCAACCACGCTGAACACAAACTACAGTCTCCTCTCCCATTCGCGGGACTACCGCGCAAATCCCCAGATAACCGAGGGGAAGCTGCGGAGTTTGCGGCTTGACCTTCGTGTCGGCGATCCCCCTGCACCTTTGGGCCTTGTTATACCAAATTCGCTTGAGCTCTCCATCGAGCACTCTACTCCATCGGTGGCAGGGAGCTCGTTCGACTTCACGCGGTACCAGGCGGCGGGCACGATGACGATTCCAACAATAGGGCGAAGCCACCTTTTCCCGGGATTCCTCCGCCTACGCCTTGCTGCCGGTACCTCATCGGGCGCGCTCCCCCCGCAACGACGATTTGACGTTGAATCGGCCTCAAGTGGGTACGCTCCGTTTGGCGTTATGCGCGCTATGGATGTGAAGGAGTTTTCCGGGACTGGCTACCTTGCGTTCAACGCAGAGCACAATTTCCGGAGTCTCCCCTTCCTTGCTCTTGACATCCCGTTCCTGTACGAGAATGCCATCGAGATTATTCTACATGCAAGTAGTGCGCGAACATGGAATACCGACCCCCTGGCGCTGACAACGACCGACGGGTGGTACTTCGAGGAAGGTTTCGGCATCAGCCGCTTGTTTGATATCCTCCGTGTCGATTTCACTTGGCGCTCCAGCACTCCACACCACTTCAGGGCAAGTCTGTCAGCCGCAGGCCTCTTCTGACGACCTCAGTTTTGACGTATTCAACACGTTGGAATTGAGACGCAAATTGCCTATATTATCTCTGGTTTTTCCGCAGCCTCCAGCATTGGGCATCTGCTTGAGGCATTTTTATCTCATACGATGCAGGAAACGGACTCACCACGGCACGAAGCGATGCAACAGAAGCTGCTTGATCGAGAACCATCGCCTCGGCTCATGCAGTTGAGTGTTCAGAACTAGGGAGTGTTATGCAGTGCAGGGAGGACATACGCAACATCGCCATCATCGCACACGTGGATCATGGCAAGACAACGCTGGTGGACCATATGTTGCGGCAGACGGGGACTTTCCGATCCAATCAGCAGCTCGTTACACGGGTCATGGACTCCAACGACCTCGAGAAAGAGCGTGGTATCACTATTCTTGCCAAGAACACCGCAGTCCATTACAAGGACATCAAGATCAACATCGTGGACACGCCGGGACATGCCGACTTCGGTGGCGAGGTTGAACGAACGCTCACGATGGTCGATGGCGTGCTTCTCCTTGTGGATGCCGCGGAAGGTCCGTTGCCCGGGACCAAATTCGTCCTCAAGAAGTCCCTCGATCTGAATCTGAAACCCATCGTCGTTATCAACAAAATCGACCGCAAGGACGCGCGTCC
>DASRUE010000103.1:0-2512 GCA_035687895.1 Bacteroidota bacterium
GCACGAGGCGTAACCGAGCAGATCGCCATGCCGGGGGGAAGCGCGAGCGCCTTCTGCGTCGAGGTGATGCAGACATCGACGCCAAGCTTGTCCACCTCGATCTTGATTCCCGCCATGGAGCTGACGGTGTCAAGCAGCCAGAGAACATCCGGGTATTTCCTTTTCACTTCAGCAATCTCTTCGACCGGGTTCATGACGCCGGTGCTCGTTTCGTTATGTGTTACGGTCATGACGTCGTACTTGCCTGTGGAGAGGTACGTGTCGACCATCTCCGGCGTCGTGGGTTGTCCCCATTCCGACTCGCATTTGTCGGCGGGGATGTTGTTGGCTTCCGCCATCTTGAACCACCGGTTACCGAACGCGCCGACGGAGAACACGATGGCACGCTTCGCAGTGAGCGAACGGATGGATCCTTCCATCAAACCGGAACCTGAACTTGTGGAGAGGAGGATCGGATTGCTCGTGTACATCACTTTGCGGAGCTTCTCAGTGATCTCACGTTGCAGTGTGGATGCGTCTTTCGAGCGGTGGCCGATCATGGGGGTGGCCATCTTTGCAAGGACATCCGGCGCAACCTCGGTCGGTCCAGGGATGAAGAGTTTCTTGTGCATAGGTACCTCGATTAGTGTCAGGGTCTTCCAACGATCATAGGGTGAGAGAGGGTAAACTTTGAAATGAAAATGGGCAACCAGTATGCCAAGCGAATGGGTCGAAAATTCTCGCAATGGGCACAAGAAGAAGCAGTTAACATTCTTTCTTCTCACAATTCGGGATTTCTCCCGTATGCGAGTTGCAGGAATAAGAACGGTGGAAATCGAACATGTGGAGTTTCACAACAGCCTCTCCACCAGCTCGAGCGGCTATGAATGCAATGACCCTATTGCTTCATTTCAGATACAGTCGACTTCGGTGTTGTGCACTTGTCGACCAGGTACACAACGGACTGATACGGGATTCCACCATGTAGCGAAAGACCGATCTCGCATGTCCTGCTTGTTGAGTACCCGTGGCTGCAGTTGTCGGGAATTCTTGCGGCAAGCGATTCCAGAGCAGAAGCGTTGAGCTCGGGATAGGTAAACCCCCTGTCCCCGGCCCAACCGCAGCAGCCGACATCGTACGGAACCACGACATTCTTCGCACACATGTTTGCCAGCTTCGTGAAGCTTGCATCCAGACCCATTTTTCGACCACTGCACGTATTGTGAATGGTGATGGTCTCTTCCAGCTTGTGAAAATCAAGTTTGTCCGCAAGGAATTGAAGAATGAACTCGATCGGCTCGAAGATTTTCAGTTGGCCGTTGAAGTTCTCTTTCGCGTGAAGTGTGCACGGACTTGTGTCACTAAGAATCGGAAAGTGTCCGTTCTGTGTTGCCTTCAACAAAGCGGATTTCAGCTCATCGGATTTCGTCTCTGCCTGGTCCTTGAAGCCCTTGCTTGCGAACGACATGCCACAGCAAAGGCTGTTGAGATGGTCGGGATACATGACGTCGAAGCCGGCCTTCCGCAACAGGGCATCCGTTTTCTCAACAACGGAGACTTTACCGTCGTGGTCTTTCGACATCCCCATGGTGCGGTTGATGCACGAAGGGAAATATACCACCTTGAGCGGATTACTGCTCTCGGGAGGTTTCGGAGTAAGAAACGGTGTTCCCTTCGGCATATGTTCATTCCAGAGCGGGATTCTATTGCCCGAGATACCGCGCAGTGAGCCGGCAATGGATTCCATTGCTCTCGTTCCGAGTGTGCCGTGTATGGCATCGACAAGATTCAGCACACCGCGCATCACGGCCGTGGTGCCTGCCATATGTCTCGAGATGAACCACGCAACGCTTTGAGCCAACGGACTTGTGTTGCGGGCGCGTAGCGCCTTCACCAGGTTCCCGGTATTGATGCCAACCGGACAAGTCGTTGCACACATGCCGTCGGTCGCACAGGTGTCGTCGCCAAAATACTGGTACTCCTCCTCAAGGGTGCGTCGTCGCAGCGGGTTCTCACCCGAAGCACGGAGCCGCGCAATCTCCCGATACACGACAATTCTCTGACGGGGAGTGAACGTCAAATTGCGAGAAGGGCACTGCACCTCGCAGAATCCGCACTCGATGCACTTGTCGATGATCTCGTCGGCGGGAGGGAGCGGCTTCAGGTTCTTTAGATGCGCAAGTGGATCCCGGTTGATGATAACGCCGGGGTTCAGGAGATGATCGGGATCGAAAATGTTCTTGATCTCATTCATCAACGCATATGCCTCACTTCCCCATTCAAACTCGACGAACGGCGCCATGTTGCGTCCCGTCCCGTGCTCTGCCTTCAAGGCACCGTCGTACTTCCTGATCACCATGTTCGTCAAGTCATCCATGAACTGTTTGTATTGCCGGACTTCCGCCGCGGAGTTGAAATCCTGCTTGAACGTGAAATGCAGGTTGCCTTCAAGCGCGTGCCCGAAGATAATCGCATCGTTGTAGCCGTGACGGATGAACATCTCCTGCAGGTTACGTGTCGCCTCGGCAAGAGA
>DASRUE010000104.1:0-19835 GCA_035687895.1 Bacteroidota bacterium
CACATCGATACTCTTGTTGATCTTCAAGAAGTAATCGCTCTCGGGTGAGCTGATGAAGCCGGCAAACCCGACGACCAACGCCACCACCACGCCCGTGAGTGCAACCGTGCGGACAACCTTCCCTGCATTCATACGCGTTCCCACCCCCTTACTTGATTGTTGATTCCTTGCGCCGTTCCACTGCCTGCCAGACTTGTGTCTTGACGGCGTCGATTGAGGCCAGCCCATCCACCAGAACGAGACGATCCGGTTCATTCCGGGCAATATCCAGATATCCTTTTCGTACACGCTCGTAAAACTCCCGTCCTGCGCTTTCCATTCTGTCAAACGTCATTCCCGCCGCAGCCTTTCGCCGCTCGATTTCTTCCACAGGAATGTCTACAAGAATCGTGAGATCGGGATCGGTTCCTGCCGTGGCAATCTTGTTGATGTGGCGGACTGCCTCCAGGTTAAACCCACGGCCGTATCCCTGGTAGGCGGTGGTAGAGTCATAGTACCGGTCGCACACAACAATCTCACCGCGCTGAAGCGCGGGGACAATCACCTCGGCCACGAGTTGTGTCCGGCTCGCGGAGAAGAGAAGAAGCTCCGCCGCTTCGGTCATTTCCAGATGACTCCTGTCCAGCAGGATCTCTCTGACCCGCTCGGAGATCTTCGTCCCGCCCGGCTCACGAAGGAAATGGACTACGTGCTTTGCTTTCTTGAGCCGTTCCACGAGGAGGTTTGCCTGCGTGGACTTGCCGCTGAAATCAAGACCTTCGAACGTGATAAACATGTGCTCCTTACTGGTACGGACTGCTGTGGTCAGAGTTCCACGTCAACATACGGATTTCCACAGGCCGAATCAACAGATGCAGAAGGGATGAAAAGCAGCAAGGGGCGCGTAGTGCGCCCCTTGTGATTGAAATGAAACTGTCCGTACCCTATTTCATGAGCACCAATTTGTTCACCTTCGAGTACTTCACTTCGCCACTGCTACTCGTCACCACGAACCGCGCAAAGTACACGCCGCTCGCTTGATCCGTTGCGTTCCAGATCGTTGAGTGATATCCTGCCTCATGGTGACCATCAGCCAACTCCGCTACTCTTCTTCCCAGTACATCGTAAACAACCAACGACACTGTTGCCGGTTCAGGAAGAGCAAAGTTGAATTGGGTTGTTGGGTTGAAGGGATTGGGATAGTTTTGCTCTAACCCATAACTGCTTGGCAGGAGACCGTCAGCTTCGTTCTTCATTAGTGCGGTCTTGCTCGGTAACGATGAAAAAGTATCCTCGGCGTCCACCACCCACCGTTCGAGCCTAAAGGCAAGAGATTTTGTAATATTCTCTACCTTAACCGCAAGCCGCACAGACCGATTGCTGTAATCCAAAGGTATGTTTATTTCTACCATTGTATCTCTGATAGCTGCAAAGGTGCCAATTGTTTGGATCACGTCGTCCGTTTCTGCATCGCGTAATATAAGCCTACACTGCGTACCAGCAGGAAGTCTTCCCTTGGCTGCATACAGCACGTAGAAATTCAGCATTCCGCTGCCAGAGAACGCTTCTGTTCGCAGTGCGGCTTCGAAGGAAGCTTGATCGCGAATCGGCACGGTGTCGTTCAGCGCAGCATAACCGATAGAAACACCGCCAATCGTCGGAGTGAGAACCGTTACTCGCAACTGTCCTCCCTTCATCATAATCTTTCCTCCGCGGCCTTCTGCAGTTGCATTTGTCTGCGGAGTCTCGGTTGTAGCAACACCCGCCACATTACTCATTTGGCTACCGGCCATCTGCAACGATCCAAAACTAATCGTGTTTTGTTGGATAGCATACGGCGACGTAGTACCGCGAGAGAGGACTTTTTCACTGCCCGGATTCGTCCAGCCAACGCTTGCCATCGGGTCAATGCCAGTGGCAAGGTTTGTCTGCGATGACCAAGAATAGCTTGTTCGTTTCACGTATTTCAACTGACTGGTCGATGATCGCCAGGCAACAACCGCATTGGACGATGCGTAGTGGCCGGAGACGCTCGGCGTGTAATACGATGTCGGCGTTTTGGGATTTGACGCCCAGACGGTGGTACTTGACCAGGGTGGAACTCTTGGCCGCTCACGGTACTTGATAACGGTTCGCTGATAGGCGGGGTCATACTCCTGCCATGCTACTCCTCTTCCACGAGTTGCGAGCATCAGAGACGTCACAGATAGATTGAGGATCGACTGAGCCTCAGGGTCACCGTCGGCAACAAGTTCCGGGGCGGAGGTAAGATACGGAGTTGGCCCCATTTTGACTCCACCGTAATTGAGGTCTCCAGACTCCACCCACACAAGAGACCAGGTTGTATCCCCCGAAGTATAAACGCTGATCGGTGCAATAGAAAGCAGCGACGATCCACCTGACCTGAGCGTCACAGGAGCAAACCACTGGCCATTCGAGGCTTGGCGTACGCTACCTTTAATAGCCTGTGCGAAGGGATAGTACCACACGACGATGCTGTAGGTGCCGTCGTTCGCAACACCGCTCGCCACAACGGGCGTGGTTGTAGACGGTTCGTACAACTCAGCCACCGTATTTGTCCAGTTTACTATTCCTGTTGATGGATCAACCCCTGCCGCCATAATCAACGAGTTCCAGTTTTCGGCGTAGACTTCCTGCCAAACAGTCAAGATCAGATGAGGGTTACCCTGCACTGTGATGGATGGAGACCGTGCGATCCCTCCCCCGGAGGCTGCATCGCTGAGTTTCTGTTCAGGTAACCATGTTGCCCCTCCGTCCACAGAGCGCGTGTGCCAGATTTCATTCGCCGACTCGTACACCATGTGGTAATTGCCGCTGCCATCGCGGATGATTTTGCGCTGCGTGCTGGGCGCAGTGACGCTGGATGAGGAGGAGGCAAGATGTGCTTTGAACCGCGCCTCATATGTTGCTGTGCCTGTGACATTGATCTCTCTACTCAGACTCATTGGACCGTCCGCCCATCCGTAGAAATGCCATGTTGTCCCGGCATCGGTTTGCGGTGTGATGGCACTAAACGAACGCGAGGTAGCGTTAAAAATGTCCTGCTCAACATAGCCCGAGTTGACTTGATTTCCTTGATAGAGTATCTGGCCACCTTCAGAACCCTCAAAATCATTTCTCACAGTCACATCGTGCACACGATTGAAGTACGCCGTGACTGGGTTGGTACTAAAAATTGTGAATGTCCTGGGGTTCTGATTGTCGTTCAGATTTCCGGGATCCCAAGTGCGATATTTCCAATTATTGGATTCGTACTGATATCTTCCAGTGAAGGCAGTTACGGTGGTCTGCTCCCCCCAATAGAACGGGAGCGACGCACCTGAGTTGAGCTCCGTGGGCGTACCATAGCGGTCAGTTGACGTGATTGTCCCAAAGCCTGTTCCTCCGAGATCATTGTTAAACTGGATGTTGTATTCCGGTGCCGTGAACCATACGGTTAGTTTTGCCGTATGGCCTGTTCCCCAAAAATATTCGTTCCAAGATTCACCTCCATTACCTTGTTCAGGAATGCGTCTAATCCCGATTGTCAAGTAGGGTCTCCCTGATGACAAGGCATCCCGCACAGCGGTGGCCAGCGCAGGGTCGGATGTGGTGAACGTCTCTTCGTTGTTTACGGTTGTGGTACTTCCGTCGAGGATCCTATTGTTACTATTTAGCGCTCCATACAGGTCGTCCGGGCTTTCCAACGGGAGTTTTACATCAAAGAGCGTGAAGCTCGCGTTTGTTGAATACCAAGCACCTTCGTGCTTTACCTTAAACGTGAGCACGACCTGCGTAACGTCTGCGTCAGGGGGAAGGGTGCTTGGACTGAACGGCCATCTCATGAAGGCATAGAGCCAATCTTGCACAGCAAAATCGCCAAACTGAGTATCCTCGTTTGGATATTGGTGGAAGAACCGATTGTGATTATTGTGATCCCTTGCCACGGTCTGCGTTTGCTGGACTGTCACCGGGCCATACACGCGTGTTGGTGGCTGGGAAAGGGCCGGGCCTACACCTGCCATAAGAAGCAGAGTCATTCGCGCTAAATATGTGAGTTTTGCATTCATGACGTTCTCCTTGCAGTTATGAAATCGGATTGCTATCTTTGTGCGGGCAAATAGAAAAGGCCCGGCGTACCTACGCGAAGGCGCGGTGCGGCGGATGAGGGAGCCAACCTTCAACCTGTCTACTTGCCGTTAAGAGGCGGAGTGTTCGCGCACTCCGCTTCGCTGTTCTTATTTCAAGTCTGTGGCTTTCAAGATTTTCTCGTTGTGATCATTGATTGATTCGCGTACCGATTGTCATCAACGCGTGGGTTGGGGTATTGCCAACAAGAAAGTACTTGTTACCGATGGCGAAAGCCTTAAAGTACGATCTCGAACTTGAACGGTCGTATAGCTCGTCGTAGAACCTCCATGAGCCTCCACTCCAATGCATGACCGCACCATACGAGCCCGCTACCAGAACATTATTGGACGATATTCCCGTTACAGAAAACATCGCGACGGAAGGGCTCGGGGTTAGTATCTCCTCCCAGGTTGATCCATCTTGCGTGTGAAAGGTCCCTTCCCCCGTTGTATACAATCCGACACCTTGTCCTCCCCAAACGCCAAACATCCGACCTAGTGCGAAGAAATGCTCTTGGATCACTGTGCTCCCTTCAAAACGAAGCACAAAACTACCAACAAGGCTGTTAAAGTAGTCGGTCGCTACAGCATAAACCTCACCCGTCGAAAGTCCGACAATATCCCGAACATCATGATCCATCGCATTTGGTAGTCTTTGCCAACTATTTCCATCATAATGTAGAACCGTGCCCACATCACCGCCAACGTACACGTCTGTTGCTGACTTCGCCCAAATTGCCAGCAGCGAAGAAGAACTGTCCGGGCTGATGTTTTGCCAGTTCCTTCCATTCCACCTACCAACAAACCCATGGATGTCGTTTGAATCGAAGGAGGATCCCGCGACGAAAATGCAAGTATCTGACAATGAGTGCACAGCGGCAAGAAGTCCTGCGCCTATCCACCAGTTCAGGGAATCGTCCATGATTTTGATCCACGATACCCCATTGTATCGGGCAAGAAACGAAGGCAACCCCGTCCCTTCGTCCTCGATAACTCCTACAGCGTACACATTTGTTTCTGACGTTCCACACACACCTAACAATCTACTTGAATAATAGCCAATGCTATCCGTCTGCCACGAAATTGAGTGGCTTGTAGTGTCAGGGCCGTTTGGTGGATCGGATGGTGTTTCTTTCTTACAGGAGAATGAAACCAGGAAGAGAACGAGTGTAAGGAACTTCAACAGTGTCATTGTAAGACCTCCCTACGAGTTGCTCAACGGTCGAAACACTTTGGTGGCGGAAGAACAGGGGAAAAGGCGCGCGGCGGTGTTGGAAGGGTGCCTGGCATGGTGCACGGCATCTAGAACCCGCAACAGGTGATTCAGTCGTCTGATTCATTCGCAAAAATCGTACCTAAGAAAGTGAAAATAAATCTGTCAATTTGCTCGAATCGCTGTTATCAATTCCCGCCATTGCGAAAATCCTCGCTTCCATTTCCAAGAATTGGGACGACTTGATCTCTCTTGTTGAAGAGTTCATCATGAAAGCAGAACGGGGAAGGGTGATTATGGCTTTTGTGGCCAAGCCACCGTCCCCAACACAACGGACTTCCGCGCACCTGTCACGGAAGGAAGATTTGCCGGACGCCCGGCCATCGTCTCGTTGGCAAGGATCGCAAAGCACAATGCTTCCTTGGCTTCAGCACGGATGCCGGTGGCGTCGAGCGTCTGCACGGGGACCGGCCAGAAATAATCCTGAAGCGCGTGCATAAGGTACACGTTCCTCGCACCGCCGCCGCTTACGAAGACCTCATCCACACGCGTCCTCCGCGCCACGAACCACATGTATGCATCATGGACACAGTAGGCCGTGAACAGGGTGGCGGTTGTGACAATATCCTCCCGGTCGTACTGCCGCGCCCGTGCAAGGAATCGATCCACAAACTCGCCGCCGAATTCTTCCCTCCCCGTCGAGCGGGGAGGCTTCCGCCGGAGGAACGGGTGCCGGGCCAGCCAGCGGAACAACTCATGCGAGACAAGTCCATGCATGGCAACCGCGCCGTTCCTGTCGAACGGACGGTGGTAAAGTTTCTGCATCAATGCATCGATCACCATGTTTCCCGGACCCGTATCGAACGCCACCACATCATCCGCTCCACAGCGTCGCGGAAGGACCGTGATGTTCGCAATGCCGCCAATATTGAGGAGCATCCTGTTTTTTGTCGTGGACGTGAATAGCAGCCAGTCAACATACGGAACGAGCGGCGCCCCCTGTCCGCCAACGGCCATATCGGCAAGACGGAAGTTGCCCACGGTCGGAATGTCGGTGAGCGTTGCAATGACGGACGGGTCGCCGATCTGCAGTGTTGCGCGGATCGTCGTGCCGAACATCCGGACAGGTTCGGGAAGATGTTGGAGTGTCTGGCCGTGTGAGCCAATGAATGCAACGCGGGAAAGTGCAACGCTAGCTTTTCGAGCGACAGCCACAACGGCATCCGCTGACAGGTGCGCCAGCAGAACATTGAGACGCGTGATCTCATCCACGCGGCTTGTGGCGGGAACGGAATTCTCCAGCAGGCGCTGTTTGAGTCCGGCAGGGAAAGGGCGGAAGACGTGAGCGAGTTGCGAGTACCTAGTTGCCCCGCCAGTCCCCCGGATACGGATCAAGACCGCGTCGATCCCGTCGAGTGACGTGCCGGACATCAGGCCAACTGCCAGCTTCGCTGCTTTCACGGAGTTCTGTACCTGTTGATACATGCGCGGATCTTTCCGCTCAGCCGATCGTTGTCAATATGCGCGGCACGCGGGGGAGCAAGCCTGCGCCATGCGTCGAATCGTGTCAGGGTCAATCCGTCTTCGATCATCTGATCCGCATCGTCCCGTCGCCCGACCGCGGCGAGGATCATAATTCTCCCCATTACGTCGACCAGTGATAGACTATCGGGAAGAGTGACGTCGGGAATAGCGAACCGTTGCAGAAAACGGTCGGACCGTTGTTTGAATACCTTCGTGGTGTCATCCCACATATGAATGAGCGTGATCTTTGGGAAATCGTCCGCTCGGAACGCGGGGTCTCCCTCAAAGAAATCATCAACAGCAAGAAACTCGGGGTAGGGAGTCTTGTCGATATTGTCGGTCACCACAGGATCCAAGGCATAACCCGTTGGAACACCGTTGATCCATCGCTCCGGGATATTGGGCGGGACGATGACATTTCGCAGCCGTCCATCCTTTGTGATTTCAAAAACCGAGAAAGCATAACAAAGAAGCGGCGGCATCTGTCCTCGATCGATCTTGCACGCCTGATTGAACGTGACCTTCAAGGTACCGGAATTATCGAAGTCCGCTGCTACGCCGAGCGATAGGCTGTACGTTTGCACGAACGCGGAATCCAGAAATTCCACTGTGGTATCGCTGCTGAAACGGTAGAGCCGGACCTGGGGAGGCGGTGTGCCGCACGGTTGGCTGCTGCAGGGCTCCGGGTGTTTCTTCACCCATCCACGCGCACGGATCGCATCCTTTGCAAGGAACGTTGCGAGCACATACGATGATGCGCCCCCTTGTGCAAGCTCGGCATACTCCTGGAAGTAGTAGCATTGATCCGTCAGCCGATAGACCTCTTCGGCAAGGTATTGCGGTGCCTGCCCGCGGGTTTGCGCGGCCACAGGAATGAAAACACCGGCAACAAGGATGAAGCAGCAGAGGGAAATACACTTCACCATTGGAACCATGAACTCACTTTTGTATCTTGTCTGGATGAATGACCAACTCCTCCTCGGCGCTCATATGTCCACGAGCGGTGGGCTCCATACCGCATTCGAGCGGGGCGAAAGCATCGGCTGCACCACCATGCAAGTCTTCACGAAGAACAACAACCAATGGCGGGCCGCGGCGTTGCGTGCGGAGGACATCCAAAACTACAAAAGAGCCGAGGCGAAAGCAAGGATTTCACCTGTCGTCGCTCACGCGGCGTACCTCATCAACCTCTGTGCAACCAATACCAACACGCTCAAGAACTCCCGCGCAGCACTTGCCGACGAGCTGCGCCGGTGCGACGCCCTCGGCATCCACGCGCTCATCTTTCATCCGGGCGCGCATGTCGGCGCGGGTGAGCAGACCGGCATCGCACGCATCGCCGAGTCAATAAATATTGTTCATTCGGGAACGCGCGGCGTGGCAACATTCACTGCGTTGGAAATCACCGCCGGCCAGGGGAGTGTGCTTGGCTACCGCTTCGAACACCTCGCACAGATCATTGATCTCGTGGAGGAGAAGCACCGCATGAGCGTGTGCATCGATACCTGCCACCTCCTCGCAGCCGGATACGACATCCGTACACAGGAAGGGTGGGACAACACTATGCAACAGTTCGATGATATCGTCGGGTTGAACCGGCTTGTTGCCGTGCATGTGAACGATTCGAAGAAAGAGCTCGGTTCTCGCGTCGACCGGCATGACCACATCGGGAAGGGTCAGATCGGCCTCGCAGGGTTCCGCGCAATGATGAACGACCCGCGTCTTGAAAGGATCCCCAAGATCCTCGAAACAGAGAAGAGCGAAGACATGCATGAGGACATCGAGAACATGAGCGTCCTCCGGTCCCTTGTCTCCTCCACTGCTGTCCTGGAGAAAAATAAGAAATGACGCTCGAAGAGCTTGGCTGGAACCCGTTCTTTGCAGAAGCCTATGTCGCGTTTGCCGGTCAGGGCCTTTCCCCCGCCCGCGTTGCCATCCAACACAAGGGTGCATACGAGTTGTATTCAGAGTTCGGAGAGCTTCGAGGGGAGGTAACAGGCAAGATCCACTACCTTGCCCGCGGGCCGGAGGATTATCCTGCAGTGGGAGATTGGGTGGTAATTCACGCTCGCCCGGAGGAAGGTGGCGCAACCATCCTGGAGATGCTGCCCCGCAAGACCAAATTCTCCCGCCGAGCGCCCGGCCCCAAAGCTGAAGAGCAGATCGTTGCAGCCAATATTGACACCGTCTTTCTTGTCAGCGGACTGGACGGGAACTTCAACATTCGTCGGATGGAGCGCTATCTCGTGCTGGCAAAGGAAAGCGGCGCAACACCTGTGATCGTTCTGAACAAGGCGGACATTGCGAAGGACCTTGACCTCAAGGTGAAAGAGACGGATCGCATTGCCGGCGGAACTCCCATTGTACTCATGAGTGCAACGCTTGACGAAGGACTGGATGCAATGCGGGGTTACCTTCAACCGGGAATCACGGGTGCCTTGCTTGGCTCATCCGGCGTTGGCAAATCCACGATCATCAACCATCTGTTGGGAGTGGAGTACTTTAAGACCATGGCTGTTCGGGAGAGCGATGCCAGGGGAAGACACGCCACGACGCATCGGGAGCTCGTTCCGATTCCCACCGGCGGTCTGCTGATCGACACTCCCGGCATGCGCGAACTCCAGCTCTGGAGTGGACCTGATGCGTTCCGGGAAACGTTCGAAGACATTGAGACGCTTGTCTCCACGTGCCGCTTCCGGGATTGCACGCACGAGAAGGAACCCGGTTGCAGCATCCGCAAGGCTCTCGAAGACGGGACTCTTGACGCCGGCCGCTACAAAAGCTATAAAAAACTCCTCAAAGAGATCGCGTATCAGAACCGGAAAGACGACAAGGTTGCGCAACTTCTCGAAAAGGAGCGCTGGAAGAAACTCACCTCACAGCAGAAGCGTGGATACAAGAAATCCTGACTGATCGCCTCTCTCACCAATGAACTCTCTCAGAATCGAGCCCGCCCTGTTCTTCTCCACCGACCGGAATGCACCGGAACGATTCGTCGGGGCGCTCATGGCCACATCGGATTAGCGCCGCACACCTCCCTCCACTTCTCCCCAATCAACATGCGCCGGATTGATTTCGTCATTTTCTTCTCCATCGTCCTCTCCGTCTACGGCGTCATCAATGCGTACATCTTCTTTCGCGGATGGAGCACAATCCCTGATGGATCCACACTGGCTCCCTGGTATCTCCTCGTGTTTCTCTTCCTCGCCCTGTCATTCATCGGCGGCCGGTTTCTGGAACGAGTCTCCCCTTCGATGCTGAGCAGCATGCTGATCTGGCTCGGGTCGTTCTGGCTTGCTGCAATCGTGTATCTGCTCCTGTTTGTTGTGGCTATCGACATGGCGCGGCTGGTTCATGCCATTGTGCCGTTCTTTCCCGATGGTGTCGTGCGTGATATGAACCGGGCCGGCCAGATGACCGCTTTGTGTGTTACCGGTGCAACAGCAGTGATTGTACTCGCTGGATACCTGAATGCCCGCACTCCCCGGGTGAAGACGCTTCATCTCGGCATCCCCAAGAACAGTCATGCAATGAAGAGCCTTAATATCGTGATTGCATCGGACATTCACCTTGGTACGATTGTCTGCAAGTCGCGCCTGGAGCGGATTGTTGCCACGATCAATCGATTGCAGCCGGACATCGTCTTACTTCCTGGAGATGTTGTGGACGAGGACATCGGGCCGGTGATCAAACAGAACCTCGGAGAGACACTCCGGAAAATCAGGGCTCCGCTCGGCGTGGTGGCGGTGACCGGCAATCATGAGTATATCGGAGGCGTCGAGCCCGCCTGTCGCTATCTTGTCGACCACGGCATCACCATGCTGCGCGATGAGGTGTTGGTGGTGAAGAACAGCTTCACTATTGTGGGCCGCGAGGACCGGAGCTACAACAGGGGAAGCGCACGACGGCGCAAGAGTCTTGAAGAATTGATGAAAGGGGTTGATCGCTCCTTGCCAGTGATTCTCATGGACCATCAGCCGTCTGCTCTGGAAGAAGCCGTGTCGCACAGTGTGGACCTTCAGCTCTCCGGTCATACTCATCACGGACAATTGTGGCCGTTCAACTTCATTACAAAGCGGGTGTATGAACTGAGCTGGGGCTACCTGAAGAAAGGAGCCACACACATTTATGTGTCGTGTGGGGTGGGAACATGGGGACCGCCGGTACGCACCGGGAACAGACCGGAGATCGTGAACATCAAACTCTCGTTTGGATAGCCCGACTACGGCTGTAGTCGCCGCATCAGCCAGGTCCCATCATTGCTTCGTTGGTACTCAATCCGGTCGTTCAGTCGTGCAAAGCGTTGCTGCCAGAATTCTATCCGGTGAGGATACACCCGGTATCCTCCCCAGTAAGACGGCCGTGGGATCATCTTTCCCTCATATTTCTCTTTCAGCTCTTCAAACCTCTTGTCCAGTACCTCCCTGCTTTCCACAACTTCACTTTGCGATGACGTCAGCGAACTGAGCTGTCCATCCCGCGGCCGCGTGGCAAAGTATTCGTCGGACTCGTACGAGCTCAACTTTGTAACATTCCCCTCCACACGGACCGACCTGTTCATTTCTTCCCAGAAGAAGACGAGTGCTGCGGCCGGATTGGCTGAAAGTTCTTTTCCCTTGCGACTGTCGTAGTTTGTGTAAAACACAAAGCCCCGCTCATCCACAAGCTTTAACAGCACAACCCTTGCTGATGGGCGTCCATCCGCACCTGCGGTCGCAAGGGTCATGGCTTCCGGTTGTGTTATCCCTGCTTTTCGAGCATCGTCAAACCAATATTGAAATTGTACAATGGGATCGGCATGCATGATCCGTTCATCAAGATCGGGATATGTCCTTGTGCTCATGGGTCCTCAGATGGTCGTCTGTTCAACGATTGCTATTCTCCTCAACACCTAATTTCGCGTAGGCTGATTACGGAAGCCAATATTCATCAAGGTCAGGGTCTTCTGGACCCAGCCCCGATGGGACAGCAGTACGCCAACCCCTGCACCCAGGGTGTTTGCGAGAAGGTCCATCAATGTTGACCAACGGCTGGGGAGAAACGACTGAAGGAACTCAATCCCCAGGCTGAGAACAAATGCCATGAAGACGGCAGCAACAATTGCGCCTATCGGATTTCGGAAATGGCGACTCAGCATCACCATCAGCAAGAAGCCGATGGGGACAAAAACGAGGACGTTTCCGATGAAGTCAATATAGAGGGGAAAAGGAAGCCAGTAGACCTTGGGCGCAAGAAGAACGGATCGCGTATACGGCTCAAATCGCATAGGAATCGTGAGCGTTGCGGGATCACCGGTACCGTGATCGATAACAGTGTTCTCTCCTCTCCTGTCAAATGAATACCGGACAGCTGGGCTCAAAATGGCAAGTAGTGAATCGTGGTTGCGTAGTGCGGTTTCGGGAACTGCATGGTTTAGGATTGCCAGACTATAGAGTGTTCCACTCCAGGGAAATTTCCCGTTTGTGCCGCTGCCAAGCACAAGTGGGCTCTCGGCTGTCCAGGAAGAGTTGTCGAAGCCACTCAGGCCGGTGTCCGCCTTTCGTTGACCTCCAATGTATGCGGAGAGTCTCTTTCCATCGTAGACGACCGCCAGACGCACTTCTCGTGATTGTTCAAAGGGTTTCGGAACGCGGATCCGTGTATTCACCCGATTCAACCCTGTGCGCATTTCAAACACCAGTTGTCCCCAGTACTGACCGACCATGAAATTGAAGTGATCATAGTCGAGGCCGTATGCGACAATCCATGACGATTCACCCGGATCGTCCGACGAAAAATGGAGAAGAATGGTGAACGTATTCAGGCGAGAGAGCTTTGTCATTGGAATCGGGGTATACAGTGTCCCCGGTGCTGTGATGCGCAGGTTTCCTTGCTCGTTCCAGGTCACGTTGTTTTGCTCGAGAAAGTTGAACGGCCAGAAACAAGCGGCGTACAAAACGACAATGTACGCCCAGAGATATGCGGAGGGACGATGGATGGGAGACGGAACGGGAAGCCTCATGCATTTTCTGTCTGTTGGTGACGACACAAGATATCGTGAACGCAGATGGATTGCAACCGCAGTTTTGATTACCTTATTCACTGGTACGTTGCCCCATGAACATTCCACTCCTCACACTTTCCCTCGTCTGTATCCTGATTGCCATCCGGCAGGTCGGCTCCGCGATGTTTCGGGTCTTCCTCAGGTTACCAGCGTGAAAACAGAATTCCCATCACTTCTCGACGACGCGCCGCATGAGGTGCGTTCCGCGTTCAGGGCGCACGCGCTCTTCAAACATCTCAAAGAAGGTGAGCGGCTGACACTTGAAGGCGATTCCTGTCATTACTTTCCCATTGTGCATTCCGGCGTCATCCGGGTGTTCAAGGTGGGGCCGAACGGCCAAGAGGTCACTCTCTACCGCATTCAGAAGAACGAAGGTTGTGTCCTCACCATGACATGCCTTCTGCGGAGCGCCCGATTCCCCGCCTTTGCAGTAGTAGAACACCAGTGTTCGGTCTTCCTGATTCCCGCGGGTACATTCCACACCTGGGTGATGAAGTTCCCCTTCTGGCGGGACTTCGTATTCTCCTACATGACACGGGTGATCACCAATGTGATCAGTCTGGTGGAAGAGGTGGCATTCAAAAAGGTGGATTTGCGCATCATGGAATTGCTGGTCCGCAGAAGCGGGGACGGGGTGCCGGTTATCTCGATCACCCATCAGGAGATTGCCCGCGAGGTGGGAACGGCGAGAGAGGTGGTGAGCCGCATCCTGAAAGGTTTAGAGCGCGAGGACCTCATCCAACTCTCCCGAAACGCGATCACCGTAACCAATCTTCATCGCCTTCGCACCCGAACGAGGGTTTTATAAGTCTTCCTCTGTAACTAAAGTTACAGACTCTGACGACACTCCTTCAGTATATTGTGTGTGAAGAGTCCACAAAAAGCGGCGCCAGACACACACACCACGGAGGACGCGATGAAACGAAACGTTGGAACAGCAGACAGGATCATTCGGGCAGTGCTGGGAATTGCCGCCATTGGAGCGGGGGTGTACTTTGGTTCATGGTGGGGGGCAATCGGCATCGTGCTTCTCTTTACCGCAGCCATTGGATGGTGTCCTGCGTATCTGCCATTTGGACTGAACAGCTGCGTAGTGAAACAGTAAGGCGTGTTGGCGGCGCGGACCGTCCCGTCAGTAGAGAGCGCGGCTGAATTCCTTCCGGAATCGCTGCGTCAGCTCGTGTTCTTCGCCCAGAATCTTAAAGATTGCGATACATGCTTTGCGGGCACCATCATCGTCATAGTAGCGGTCATTCCTGATCACCGCGATGAACTTTGCGAGCGCGTCGTCGTAGTTGGCCACGCGGAGGAACGCAATTGCCTCAAGGTATTCCGATCGGACCTCGCCATCGGGTAATGACGAAGCCGATTTGTCCAAGAGCGTTGCAAATGTTCTGATGGCTTCAGCGATGTCGAAGACGTCAGAGTCCGCCTCAATGGATCGCACGAACTCGACAGCTTTGTGCTGGTCAGTGTAGAGATATATCCGGGCAAGCGTCACCCGTGCGCGGTGATTGTCCGGTTCATGTTTTATGATCTCCTCGAGAAGAGTCCGGGCCTGTTTCTCTTTTCCTTCAGCAAGCAGCCGATCCGCTTGCTCAAGTTCCTTTGTGTACCTGGCGGGAAGGTTCTTCTTCAGCCATTGACGGACAGCTGGTTCCGGCAGTGCCCCCACAAATTCCGCAGCCACCTTCCTCTCAACGAACAACTTTATATTGGGAATGCTCCGGATGTTGTATTGCGCAGAAACCTCCCGGTGCAATTCTGTATCCACTTTTGCCAGAGCCCACCGGCCATCGCTTTCCGCAGCAACGCGTTCCAGAACAGGACCGAGAATCTTGCATGGCCCGCACCACTCGGCCCAGAAGTCAACCAGCACGGGGACCTTTGCGCTTCGTTCAATCACTTCGTTGTTGAAATCCACAACGTCGTACGTCATATGTCTCTCGGCTCTGAGGTTGATCTTGCCCGTTTTTCCCTCTCATTGTGTGGAATTAGGGGGAGAATTTCAAGGTGCCTTTTGGCCCTTGACACTTCACTCAAAGTTTTGTAGCATTGCGGCGCAACGGGGGAGACATTCCATCACATCATCTGGAGGTTCTATGAACAAGAAAGTATTGGTGGGATTCATCGTTGTCTTCGTGCTCATGGAGATCATGAGTTTTCTGATCCACGGGCTCATCCTCGAGTCAACGTATCAGTCATTGCAGAATCTGTGGCGACCGGACATGATGGACCTTATGTGGGTTTACCATGTCATTTCGGTCATTGGGGCTTTCTTCTTCACGTTCATTTTCTCGAAGGGGTATGAAGGAAAAGGTGTCGTGGAAGGTTGCCGATACGGTTTGTACATCGGCATCTGGATGAGCGTCGGGATGGCGTATGGCACGTATGCGATGATTGCGATACCGTATTCGCTCGCCATCCAGTGGCTCATCTACGGGATCATTGAATATGTCATCTACGGTGCTGCTCTTGCGATGGTGTTCGGGAAGAACGCAACGGTCACAAAAGTGGCAGGATCCTGATCTTCGACTTTCCCGCTAAGCAATGCAACGCGCTCCGGCAGGGGCGCGTTGTTTTTGTAACCCATTCTTCCCTTGCGGAATACTCCAGACACAACGCCAAACTCTCACCTTATTTCCGGGATCTTAACCCGCGTGTCCCTCGGCATTACCCAGGCACCTGGGTACAGGACCCGCAGGGATACTATGTGGGCGGCAGTGGGATGAGTTTCTATCTCAGGGACCTCGACCGTTTTGGCTATCTCTATCTTACCTTACGCCTTATGCATGGACGACCCGGCTCCGTCCAGATTCTGCCAACCGACTGGGTGCAGATCTCCACACAGCCGGATGATAACGTTCCCCGGACATGGGGGGGAATTTACTGACGTGAAATATGGTTATCACTGGAGGACCGGTATGCATGGCAATGACACCCTGCATATGGCAGTAGGGTCTGGGAGACAATTCGTTGTCGTTGATTCAGCTGATGGCGACGCAAGTCCTGGCCACAACGAACCGGTAGCGAATTCCAAATATTACGGAGAAGGTCAATGAAGATGTTCGCAGCACGGGGGAGGAGGTGGGAGATAGCAACATCGGTTCTTCTCCTTCTCGTTGGTTATCAATCATCAAGCATGAGTGGAATGAGTATGAACAACAATCTTGAAAAGGCGACATTGGGGGGTGGATGTTTCTGGTGCCTCGAAGCGGTCTACGAGCGAATCGATGGAGTGAAATCCGTTGTATCCGGCTATGCCGGCGGCAAGGTCGCCAATCCGACATACGAGCAGGTGTGTACCGGCAAAACCGGTCATGCAGAGGTGGTGCAGATTGAATATGACCCGAAAGTTCTCAGTTACGAACGGCTGTTGAAGCTCTTCTGGGATTGTCACGACCCGACCACGTTGAACCGGCAAGGGGGGGACGTCGGGGCACAGTACCGTTCTGTAATCTTCTATCACGACCAGAAACAGAAGGAAGTCGCGGAAAAGTCAAAAGCTGCCGCTGGTGCCTCCGGTTTGTTTTCCGATCCGATTGTTACCGAGATTCTGCCGCTGCCAACATTCTACAAAGCGGAGAACTATCACCAGGATTACTTCCAGAACAACCCCAACGCACCGTACTGTACGTTCGTGATTAAACCCAAGTTGAAGAAGCTGCAAACGAAGTAGGTGAAAGAAAGTTTATTGAATCCGCCCGTTCATCATTTCATGGACGGGCGGGTGTGTTTCCGGTGCGCGACCTTCAACTTGATATCAGGGCTTCTCCGACGAGCAGTCACCGATGGACTTTACCAACACGTTGCTGGCAATCGGCGTGCTCTTGACGAACACGGAAAGGCACATTTTCTCCCGGTCCCATACAACACCTTCTTCCGCCGCAATCGCCTCGCGTACCGATGTTAATAGTTTCAACGGCCTGCCGTTGATTTCCATGCAGAGTGGCCGGACAAGACCATGGAAGTCCACGCGGTACGCCCGACGCGTCGACGCGTGGTCATAGGTTCCAACCCCAGCGGCAATGTTCAGGCTCATGACGGACTGCGTGAACACAATGTCCATGGTCCGTTTCTCCCCCCTTGTATATGCCCCGGTAGTGCCGTCGTCCTCGTAGAGTGTAAATGAGGCGTCCTTACCGGTGTACACGTGAATGAAAAGGCTGTCGTTCGGAATGAACGCCGTGCTGAGTGCTGGCGGGACCATCGGAATAATGCTTCCCGACTTAACAAAAAGGGGCATCCGTTCGAGTGGAGCTGACACGTGGACGAACTGTTTTCCCGGAAGGAGTTCGTCCGTCCAGAAATTGTACCACCTCCCTGCGGGGAGGTACAGTTCTTTTGCTGTTTGACCAACCTCAACAACGGGTGAGACCAGAAGGGCATCTCCCCAGAGGTACGAGCTACTCTCGTTATACAGGTTGTCGTCATCCGGGAAAGCAAAAAAAAGCGGACGGGCAAGCGGCATACCTGTTTCGTAGTTCTGGTGTGCCATCGAATAGATGTACGGCAGGAGCTGATACCGGAGCTGGATATATGTTCTGCAGATCCGTTCTGCTTCGGGTCCGAACGCCCACGGTTCGGTCGGAGCGCCTTTCACAACCTCGCCGGCACCGTGCGCGCGTGCAATCGGACAGAAGGTGCCGTACTGCATCCAGCGGACATAAAGTTCGGGTGTTGTTGGGTTTCTTGCATATCCACCGATGTCAGAATTATGATACGCCAGCCCGGACATACCCATGTTCAACAGCATGGGAAGCTGTACCGCAAGTCCGCCGAACTTCCTCGCCACATCACCCGACCACGGTATCGCACCGTACCGTTGAATGCCGGCAAAGCCTGAACGGGTGAGGTTGAACACCCGCCGGTCAGGACGGAGACGGTTGAACCCTTCAAAGACCGTCTTTGCCCAGAGGAGGTTGTAGATATTGTGTACCTTTGCGGCGGTTCCGAGGTGATGCTGCATCTCGTCCGGATGCCGCTCCGGCTCACCGAGGTCAGTCCAGATTCCGGCAACCTCCGTTCCGAGGAACGCAGGATGCTTGTTCCACCACCAGAGCCGCGCATCGGGATTAGTCATATCAAGCAACGCAGCGCTGCATCCGTCGCACGACCACCACTTGTCAAACGTATATGGCCGGCCGCGTGTATCTCGCGCAAAGTAGGCATTGCTCGCCGCCTCAGCGTAGTTCACTGATGAGTCAATGATATACGGCTCCGTGATAAGGACGGTCTTGATTCCCTCCGCTGCAAAGTCAGACATCATCCGCTCAGGGTCGGGCCAGGAAGAGCGGTCCCATCGAAGATCTCCCATGTACTTGAACCACCGCAGGTCCAGCACAAGCGCATCGCAGGGAAATTGCTTCGCACGAAGTGTGTCGACAGTGGCGCGGGCCTCCTTTTCGTTCTGATATCGATTCTTCGATTGCATGTAACCAAATGCCCAGCGGGGAGGGAGGGGCTGTCGTCCGGTAAGCCACGTGTACTTCTCAAGCTGCCCGGGTATCGTCGGGGCTGCAATAAGATAGTAGGAGAGTTCTCCCCCGGTCGCAGTATAGGAGAATCGCGTCGTATCAGATGCCCCGAGATCAAATTTCCCTCTGAACGTATTGTCAAAGTAGAGAGCGTAGCCGCTCGTGGAAGCAAGAAACGGGACGTTCAGATTCATTGTTGCGAGTGGAGTTGAATACCCACCGATCTGCGTGTTGTAGCTCTCGAACGCCTGTCCCCGTTTGTCCAGGCTCGTGCCCCGTTCTCCTGTGCCGTAGAAACGCTCACGCGGACGAAGTGAGAAATTCACAACCCGCTCTGCTTGCTCCGACGTGAATCCCACCGCGACGGGTTCTTCAACCAGCAACTCTCCGGAAGATGTAAAGTAGGAAAACCGGAGCGGGAATTTGCGGCAGTGCATTCGTATGGATGAAGACGATATCACAAGCAACGAATCGGAGTCTTGAATCGAAAGAGGAACGCTTTCTGTCGTGTCACGAATGACAACAAAAGAGGAGTCTACCGTAGAGGAGGGGGACGGAAGATAATCGATACGGAGAATGTCGGATCGATAGAAGATGAATCGCACCGCCGACGTGTCCGCCTGCACCGTGATGGCTTTCCCGCCTTTTGCATACCCCGTGAATCCGCCGAGAGGTGTCTGTCCGTTCGCGTGCAGTGTAGCAAGCAGCAGGAGAAGGATCACGAATCTCATTGCTTTCCTCCTTTGGGACAGTCGGGAATAGCCTTGAGCACCACATCGTGCGCTATCGGCAGGCTCTTGATTAACGCGGACAAGCATTTCTTCCCTTCATCCCACACGATTCCTTCTTGCGCAGCAGTTGTCCCGCCCACCGATTTCACGAACGTCAATGGCTTGCCGTTGATTTCCATGCAGAGCGGTCGAGAAAGGCCGTGGAAATCGACCCGGTATGCGCGATGCGTGGGAGCCCCGTCGTAGGTTCCGACCCCGGCCGCAATTCTCAGGGTCATAGACGACTGAGTGAATATAACGTCTGTGGTCCGTTTCTCGCCGTTCGTTCGATACCTTTCAGTGATGCCGTCATCTTCGTAGAGGGTGAACGATGCATCCGCGCCGGTATATATGTGAATGACAAGGCTGTCCCTCGACATGAACGCAGTGCTCAGCGCGGGTGGCGCCATGGGAATGATGGAACCCGCTTTGACAAAAAGCGGAAGTACTCCTACGGGTGCATCATAGTTGATGACCTGGTTCCCTTGCCATTTGGTGGCATCCCAGAAATTATACCACACTCCATCGGGCAACCACAGGGTAACATTACCACTGTCGGAACAGTTGGGAGCGACGAGCATTTCGCGTCCCCACATATATTGCAGGTCGTGCTCCCATGCGAGCGAATCACCCTGATGTTCGATGATCATCGCTCTTGCGATTGGGATGCCGGCCTCGAACGCCCGATGCACATAGGTG